>NZ_VPCD01000016.1:0-93040 GCF_013418345.1 Acinetobacter sp. YH12144
CAAATGGCGATTCAGCGTTTAATTGGTTTTGGGAAAAAAGAAGAGTTTAAGGAAATTTTGGCAATTTTAAGAAAGCAGAATCCTGATAGGATAAGGGTTCTGTGAAATTTGTCGTGTACAGAGAAAAATACTACAAATACTATTGGAAAAAGAATATTTTATGGTCAAACAGCAGTAAAATCTATTACAACAAAGCCTATTAAAGAGAATCCGAGTCTAAAGTTAGATGAACCACAGTACAGTAAATAATAAAGGAAGTACTTTTATATGTTCAATATAATTATTGAAATTGTGTTAGGTACATTTATATCTAATCTGAAAGCAGATAATCATCCCTATTTGTTTTGTTTTATAAAGGGGGTTTTACTGGGGTTGACAGGATTTTTTTTAGCCGTTATTTATAATTATTTTAATGATGATTATATAATGCCTTTTAATGATCTAATGTTTTTCTTTTTAATAACTCAAACGATAGGTATTGTAGTTTCAGTAATTTTTCTTATAATTGAATATTTGTTTCCAGATAAAAAAAACGAAGACTTTTAAAATATTTTAGGTGTAGGTGTTTGAAAAATATGTGTATTAAATTTACCAAAAAAATGTGATTGAAACCAGCCAAATAAGCAGAAACCTTAATCGCTTAATCCAAAGTGATCACAATAGTCAAATCACCATTTATGGTTATGATATATTTGGAAGACGAATATCTGAACAAAGTCAAATAGTTAATCAAAATTAAGTGGAACACAGCCTGACATTATTTGGTTGGGATAGTGATTTGACGATTTTCGAGTCGCAACATTACACTCAAAGCAATAATAAAATACAAGAGAACTTACAGCATACAAGTTACACCAAGCATTATTTTTTGAACCAAATAGTTTTACCATTTTTTCAAACAGGCTATGCAGGTTTTATTAAGTAGATTGAAACCTCAGACTATTCACGTTTCCAAACAGAACCTTATTCAATTTTATAAAGACCCGATATGGAAAACCGAAAAGAGAAAAAACAGAGCTGAATGGCTTTGTTGCACAAAGCTGTTCTTGAGGGCTTTTTCAGCGATATAATTTTCAAATGAAGAAGCCTACATACAAAATCTACCGCACAACCAATTGGCCCGCATATAACCGAGCACTCATGAGTCGCAGAAATATTGCCATTTGGTTTGATTCTGCTACGCAATGGTATGCGCCATCAAAAGGCAAACAAGGGCGAAATCAAACCTACTCCGACGCAGCCATCCAATGCTGCTTAATGATTAAATCCTTATTTCGTCTGTCTTTACGTATGGTTACTGGCTTTGTGCAAAGTCTGATTAAACTTTGCGGATTAAATTGGATAGCTCCAGATTACACCACGCTTTGTAGAAGACAAAAGCATATTGATATTGTAATCAGCTACCAAAAAAGTAGCGATGGGCTGCATCTACTCATAGACTCTACAGGCATGAAGTTTCTAGGTGAGGGCGAATGGAAGCGCAAGAAACATGGACCTGAATATCGTCGCCAATGGCGTAAACTTCATATTGGTATAGATGCTAAAACCCTACAAATACGAGCAGTTCAGCTTACAACCAATAATGTCAGTGATTCACAGGTACTGGAAGATTTACTTGCTCAAATCCCTTTAGATGAACAAATCGATTCTGTCTATACAGATGGTGCTTATGACACAAAACGATGCCGTCAGGTCATTGCAGATCGGCAAGCACATGCGGTGATTCCACCTAGAAAAAATGCGAAACCATGGAAAGATAAAAAGAGTAGCTCGCTAGAGCGAAATGAATTACTTCGAACAGTTACACGTTTAGGCAGGACACTATGGAAAAAATGGTCAGGCTATCATCGGCGAAGTTTGGTTGAAACTAAGATGTACTGCATTAAATTATTAGGAGATAAACTCAGTGCAAGGAGTTTAGATAGCCAAGTGAATGAGATTCATGCACGTGTAGCAGTGCTCAACAGATTTACGGAATTAGGTCGACCACTTACCCAGGTTACGCCTTAAATTTGGCTCAATTAGGGGCGCTTTGCATTTCAAATCTTTGTGCAACAAAGCCATTCGAAATATGAATATGTGGTTGATGAGGCTGGAAGTTTAAAAAGAAACAAAATTATTGACTATGCTCGATCTTTCTTTTTCTTTTATTATCTTATTTCATTATTAGGTAATCTATTTATTCACGTGTTTAATAGAAATTATTCTTTTAAAAATGATCATGATGCTCGTGAGGTTGAAGGTGTTAGCTTAAATTCAACTAAATTTGGACTCACTCACTATTTAATATGTATTCTATGCGCTTATATAGGGTTATTGTGTTTTACTTCGTTTATTGAATTTATTATGCAAACACGAGGTCGTGGGTTTGATAATTATTTGAAGTTTTGGAATTTTCTATAATAAAAAGCCCTTTCGGGCTTTTTATTATATTAATCAAGGCAACTGCTGAATCGGACTACCGCCTAATGCCTGCATCAAGGTCACATAAGCATTGTATTGACTCTGCTTGGTTTGAACCAAGGACAAACGTGCATTACGTGTGGTCTCCTGTGCATCAAGCAAGTTTTTCAACGCAATTGCACCATTACGATAACGCACTTCAGTCAAACGCTCAGTCTTTTCTGCAAGCTGCACATTACGCTCTTGCAAAGCAACTTGTTGACTTAACTCAGTACGATTGGATAGCGCATTTTCCACATCGGCAAAAGCCTGATACAAGGTCTGACGATATTGAATAATAGATTTTTCATAATCTAAATCGCTAATCGCAAGGTCTTTCTTCATATCGTTATATTGCAAGAAAGGTAAGCTTAAACTTGCACCCAAAGCCAAAGCGGGGTTTTGCAATAAGTTACTCAAAGACGTACTGCTCGAGCCTAAACTGCCAGTCAAACTAATCGAAGGGTAGTAACTGGCTTTCGTTGCATCTTTATTTGCCAAAGCTTTACGTAATCTTAATTCGCTCGCTTGTAAATCTGGACGGCGAGACAACAACTCGGCTGGTAAACCCGCTGCAATCGTCGGTAATGCAATTCGAGGTAGGCGCTGCGGCTCTGAAATATTCAGTTGTTGCACAGGTTGATGCAATAACACAGCCAATGCAGTACGTGTTTCCACTTTTTGTTGGGCAATTTGGCTTAAGGTTGCTTTTTGACTTTGGACCGACTGTTCCGCTTGCGTTAGATCTAAACCTGACACAGCGCCGGCTTTATATTGCACCTTGACCAAGTCATAGGTTTTTTGCGTACTGGCTAAGTTTTGCTGCGCAATACTGTAGCGCTCATTTAAATAGCCAAGTTGCCAATATAGGTTTGCTGTTGTTGCAATCAAGCTTTGGGCAGTGGCTTGTAGGTCCTGTTCAGTCGCTAAAGCTTCCCATTTTGCGGCCTCAGTCTGGCTAGCCAAACGACCAAATAAATCTACTTCATAACTAACGCCACCACTGAGTGATACACCTTTTGATGAGTCATCACCTGAGTTAAGGTCAAAGTTATGTCCAGTTGAAACACTTGAACTCACGCGTGGCCCTTGTTTATTTACAGCTAAACCTGCTTGTAGTCGAGCTTGCTGTAAATTAATACCTGCTACAGCAAGGTCTGTATTCGCAGCTAAAACTTGATTCACCAACTGGTTTAATTGAGCATCATTAAACAATGTCCACCATTGGTCAGCATACGTATCTGCATGAACTTGCTGACTTATGGCTTTCGCATTTTGAAATTGCGTCGGGATTTGTGTTGCAGGAGCTTCATACGGCGTCTTAACCACAGCGGCACAGCCGACTAAGCTACTTCCAAGAATGAAGGCACTTGCAAGTTTAGTTAAGGTCATTTGCATCATTATTTCCTTATTCGCGAGAAAGCGCATCGACAGGGTTCAGCTGTGCGGCATTACGTGCAGGAATAAAGCCAAACACAATACCAATCATACTTGAGCAGACAAATGCAGCAACGATAGACGTTGTTGAATAGGCCATTTGGAATGTTCCACCGGCAAAATGACTAATCAATTGTCCAATACCTAAAGATAATAAAACCCCAAGCACACCGCCTAAGATACACACCAACACCGCCTCAATCAGGAACTGTTGCAAAATATCACTTTGACGGGCACCCACGGCCATACGCACACCAATTTCTTGAGTACGCTCAGTCACAGAAACCAACATAATGTTCATGACCCCGATACCACCGACGATCAATGAAATCACGGCAATCGCTGAAACCAGTAAAGTCATTGTTGCAGTGGTTTGTTGAATGGTTTCACGGATACTATCGGAGTTCTGTGTAAAGACATCTTGCGCGCCATGACGTTGCACCAATAAGTTCAATATGGCGTTTTCAGCAGCGGCACTTGGGTATTCATCTTTCACTCGGACAATGATGCTACGTACGTTCGACTGCCCCAGCATACGACTCATGACCGTTGAATAGGGCAAATACACATTCAGGCTATCTGAGTTACCCATCATGCTTTTTTGTTCTTCGATCACGCCAATGATACGGCTTGGCACACTGCCTAATAAAATCACTTGACCCACAGGGTTGGTGCCATCGGCAAAGAAGGTATTTTTAGTATTACTATCAATCACCACATCTTGCGCTTGCTCAGTCACGCTTTCTTTATCAAAAGGTTGACCAGAAGCGAAGTTCATTCCTTTGACATAGAAGAAATCTTCACTCACGCCATTTACCGTGGTCGACGCTTCTGTGTCTTTAAAACGTGCTGTGACAGATGAATTGACCGAAGGACTAACGCCATCAACATAAGGCTGTTCAGCAAGGGCCGTTGCATCGGCAGGAATCAACGTTTTGGCTTGAGATGATCTGGAATTATCACCAAAGCCTCGACCTTGATAAACTGTAATGGTATTGGTTCCCAAGCTGCTGATATTTTCTAAAATCTGCTTTTGTGAACCATTACCCAAGGCCACCACGGATACCACCGAGGCAATACCGATAATGATCCCGAGCATGGTGAGAAAGGTCCGCATCCGGTGTGCATTCATGGCAAGGATCGCCATACGGAATGCTTCACCTAGACGATCAACGGCAGAGCGCCAACTCGAGGTTTTTTTCTGGGTGTTTGGAACGAGTTGTTGCTTTTCTAAAGGTTCATCATCTGTTTCAGGCACATTGGGCTGATCTGAAATGATGTTACCGTCTGAAATTTCAATAATTCGAGTCGCATTTTTTGCAACATTATGATCGTGCGTGACCAAAATAATGGTATGACCTTTGGCATTGAGTTCGCGCAAAATCCGCATCACTTCAATACCACTATTCTTATCTAGTGCACCGGTCGGTTCATCGGCAAGAATAACATCGCCACCATTCATGAGGGCACGCGCAATCGACACACGTTGTTGCTGACCACCCGAGAGTTGGCTCGGACGGTTTTGGGTTTTTTCACCCAGTCCAAGATCGGTTAGTAGTTGCTTGGCACGTGCATTGCGTTCGGTTGCATCTGCACCGGCATAGATCGCGGGAACTTCGACATTACCAGCAGCATTCAAATCACCGAGTAAGTGATAGCGCTGGAAAATAAAGCCAAAATATTCACGGCGTAACTGTGCCAGTTCATCTGGTTCAAGTTCACGGGTTTCACGCCCCTTGACCTTGTAGCTGCCATTGGTTGGCTTATCTAAACACCCCAAAATATTCATGAGGGTGGATTTACCAGAACCGGACTGACCTACAATCGCCACCAGTTCACCTGGGTAAATCTCAAGATTAACCCCTTTTAGAATCTGGACTGTGCTTTCACCAGCAGGGAATTCACGAGTCAGATTCTTGACCTCGAGTAGAGGTGTCTGATTTTGACTCATGATTACATTCTCATTGGGCCGCCAGCACCACCACGGTTGCTGCGTTTAGCTGAATCATTTGAAGTATCAGAACCGTCGGCAATCACGACTTTGTCACCCTGTTTTAAGCCACGGATCACTTGTGCGGTCACACGGTTATTTAAACCAAGTAATACAGGTTGAGGTTGCGCAGAACCATCCGCTTGCAATACACGTACCATGGCAACGCTCGCTTTACCTTGTTTGACCAATGCTTTTTCAGCTTCAGTCAGTTCTAAACCTTTAGGACGATTTGGATGGTCTTTGTTCGATTTAGCTTCTGCGTTGGCATTTTTATCCGCAGATTGACCATCGGTAGACGTATTATTTCGGCTACGTTGTGGACGGTTTGAGGTTTGTACGGCAGCGGCAGGTACCGTTAAGACATTCTTGGCTTCATCTAAAATGATATACACCTGAGCGGTCATATCGATACGCAATTTGCCATCTTCATTTGGGACATCAAATAACGCATTGTAGTAAACCGCAGTACTTGAAGACGAAGAGGTGTTGTTGTTACTTTCGGTGTTAATTGAGTTTGGCGCAGGTTCAACTTGGCGCAGGGTAGCATAGTGTTTTGTTTCACTGTCGCCCAAGGTTGTAAAATAAACGTTTTGACCTTCTTGGACTTTCATCACATCTGCTTCAGAAATTTCAGCTTTAATGGTCATGGTGTCGAGTTTTGCCAATTTCACAATGGTTGGCGCACTTTGGTTGGCATTTACGGTTTGGCCTTCTTCAGTCACAATCGCCACGATGGTTCCATCCATAGGTGCAACAATTTGTGTATAGCCTAAGTCTTCTTTTGCAGTCGCTAAAGTTAAACGTGATTGTTCGATTTGTGCATTAATGGCTGCAATATCAGCTTGCGCAGTTTTATAACTTGCTAGCGCAGATTCAAGTTCTGCACGACTAGTCGCGTCTTGAGCGTACATTGCTTGTTGACGATTATATTCAGCTTGGACTTTTGCAAGATTTGCTTGTTTAACTGCCAATTGCGCTTGTTGGTTTTTGATGCTGGCTTCTGCAGTTTTTAAATCATTTTCCTGACGTACCGAGTCAATACGGGCAATCAGCTGACCTTGTTTCACTTCATCACCGAGTTGCACATACATCTTTTTCACCTGACCAGAAACTTGTGCACCTACACTCACCATTTTGGTTGCTTCAAGTACACCTGTTGCAAGCACAGAGTTTTCAATGTCACCACGACTCACTTCAGCAGTAATATATTGTGGCTGAGTTTCTTTAGGTTTTAGGAAATGCCATGCAGTGACAGCGATTGCCAAAGCAACGATGATGGCTACGATCAATTTTGCTGGTTTTATTTTTGGCATGGTTGGCAGTTAAAAGTTTAGAAAGATGATTGAATTATAAGATTTAAATACGGATAAATTGTGAATATTTTAGCAAAGAAGTAATGATTATTATTTCCCTTTAGGCTTTCCGATTGATATGAAGGGACTTAGCAGAATCTGTAAACAGACTCATTCTACTGCGTAAAATAATTTTTTAACTGTAACTAAATGCCAATTAAAGTACAAAAAGCATATTTCATGCCTATTTATTTGAATCTAATTTCAAATTAGAAAAAAGTTGAATGAAAATTAAAAAAAGTGGTGCTATAAAGCTTTTTTGTAGCCTATGTTAATGATATTAAAATAAAAATATGCATTGTGTTTGTGCTTTAGTGTGCACAGTTTTTGTTGAGCGTGTGTGATTTTTTGCAATAGTCTTGTTCTAAAAATGCAGCTAAGATCAAAACCCATAAAAAAATTATGGGTTTAATGATAAGTGGTTTTTTTCATTAAATATACAAAATAAAATAGGAATATAAGTCGGGGTTAGATATGGAATGGAATGAAAAATATAATATCGGCATTGATGTTATTGATAATCAACATCGCCAGATTTTAGATTATATCAATACGTTGGAAGCAATCCTCGTGAATGGCAGTCGAGAGAAAATCAAAGAGGTTTTGGATGATTTGATTGACTATACACAATCGCATTTCAGCTTTGAAGAAAATTTATTGGAACAGGTACATTATCAGTATTTGCCGTCTCATCGTGGGATTCATGAGCATTTTGTGAGGCGACTGAATGAGTATCGAACCAAATTTGAAAATGGTGTTTCGGTTGAACAAGATTTATATCGTTTATTGTCTAAATGGCTGATTAATCACATTCAGCATGATGATCAAGATTATGTAGATTCAGTGCGAGACAATATGCTGCACTATCTGCGCTCGCAGGAACAGAAAAAAGGCAAAAGTTGGTTTGCTCGCTTTTTTAGTTAAGTCAACAGGGACGGAAATAACCTTTTACCGCACATCTGAGCAATGGCTTGCATAATCAGATGTTCGGCATTTTCATGTCCCAAACCTTTTATTGACGCGTCTAAACGAAGTAATAGGGCAGGCCAAGTCAAAAAATCGTTCGCATTTAAACGGCGTAACGCTTGTTGATACAGCCCGACTTTGGTTTTCCAAATACCGATTTGCAAGGCATTTTGTGGCTGCTCAAACAGTTGCATCAGCAAACGCATTTCCTTACTGATACTCCATAAAATCAGCGACATCGGCTCGCCTGAAGCGATTAAGTATTGAAAAATTTTAATTGATTGCGCCAAATTGCCTTGCAGCATGGCATCATTTAAATCGTAAGTGGTATAGCGTGACTGATCTTGTAAGCAAGAGTACAGATGATCAATCTGAATCATTTCAGCTTCAGGAAAAGTATCTGCGACACGCATTAAACTATTTTTTGCCGCCAGTAAATTGTGCTCATGATGCTGTTCTAGCCATTGCCAAGCATCATTGGCGAGTTTAATGCCGAGCTTTTGCGCTTCAACGGCCAAAATTTGCTGACGATCTTTAGGGTAGTTTGCAGTCAGTGCAACATTGATTCCATTGGCATCAATGGTTTGGAAAAAACTGGTCTTTAAACTCGCACTGTCTTGCTTCGGCATGACCACGAGCAGCAAGTTACTTTCATTTTGCTGCAAATAGCTTTTTAACAGTTTTAGTCCATTGGCATCGGGTTTAATGCTGCCATGTGCCTCAATTGCCAGTTGACTAGAAAATAATGACAAACTATTTAACGCATTAAAGACATTTTTCCAATCGGACGCAGAGCTAATGTCATAACGTTGACGTTCGATTTCTCGAGCGTTCCAACTTTTACGAAATGCATCGAGGAGATTTTGTTCAAGTAATGGCTCTTGACCATGTAGCACCCAGGCACCTTGCGCTTCATCTACACGTTTTAATGCCTGAAGATAGTCAAGTTTCATAAATCAAAATTACTCAGCTTTGGTCGGTGCAGTTAGTGGGTTTGCTTTGGGTAAGCGGTTTGATGAAATTTGGCGCACGATCTGTTGTGCAATGTCATCAATAATCACTTGTTTTAAATATTTTTCTTCTTGGTCATCGGTGTTCACGGTTGCAACGTCGTATTGGTAGCTACGTGTTGCCATCAATGTACGGGGTTCAGTTACAGGATTGCCTTGGGCATCTTCAATTTGGAACGTCACGTTTAAGCGCAGTAAAGTTTCAACCAATTTACCATTGAGTTCTAAACGTCGCGGAGTGTAATCCAACACATGTAAGACATATGCATTTTGATTATTACTCAGTTGCACGCCTGCAGAACCTAAATAAATCGCTAACTTTTCATGCAAGTCATCCGTATCTTCAGGAAGTGCCAATCGCATATTGGAATAGGCCACAGGTACAGCAGCAGGGTTGGTGCCTTTTAAATGAAAACCACAACCGACCATGCCTGCGCTCAGGCCCATAGTTAATACAATTGCAGCAACACGTTGAACCAAGTGCATAAAGTGTCCTCTGTTTCCCGAAGGGATAATGTTGAAATCCTGTGTGGATTGTAAAGTCAAAGCCCGTTGGCTGGCAACGGGCTTTGTTTGGGAATTGTTTTTTAATCCCTCCCGACCTCCCTTAAAAAAAAAGGGAGGAGACCCGATTTTTTGTTGGGAGAGGGAAGTCCCCCTTTTATAAAGGGGGATTTAGGGGGATTAAATTAAACCACCAAATTCACTAATTTATTCGGCACCACAATTTCTTTCTTGGTTGGACCAGTCAAAAATTGTTGAACTTCAGGTAATGCTTTTGCTTGTGCAAGAATGTCATCTTTAGAGGCATCGACAGATACTTCTAATTTGCCACGAAGCTTACCGTTTACTTGCACCACAATCGTTTGTGTATTACGAGTCAGCGCAGATTCATCTACAGCAGGGAAGCGTGCTGATGTTAATTCGATACCAAACTCAGCCAATAAGGTTTGGCTTAAATGTGGTGCAAACGGAGCAAGTAAAGTTAGAAGAGTCGTGATTGATTCACGTGCAACGGCAACGTCATTGTCATCTTTCGCTTCAAACTTATTGTTTGCATTCAAAAGTTCCATCATCGCAGCAATCGCGGTGTTGAAGGCATGACGACGTGCAATGTCATCACCCACTTTTTGAATGGTTTCGTGTGTTTTACGACGTAAGTCTTGTGCAGCGGTAGAAAGTGTCGCTTTGTCGATGTTTACAGCAGAGTTGCCTTGTTCAAGGAAACCTGTTGCTAGGCGCCATACACGTTTTAAGAAACGGTTTGCACCTTCAACACCAGCGTCAGACCATTCTAGTGATTGATCTGGTGGTGCAGCGAACATCATGAATACACGTGCAGTATCTGCACCGTATTGATCAATAATCGCTTGCGGGTCGATACCGTTGTTTTTCGATTTCGACATTTTTTCTTGACCGCCAACCACGACGTCTTGACCATCACCTTGATATTTCGCAGAAATGATACGGCCTTTTTCATCACGTTCTAAATCGATGTCAGCAGGGTTAAACCAAGTCTTCTTACCTGAATCAGCTTCACGGTAGTACGTATCAGCCAACACCATACCTTGTGTTAAAAGGTTAGTGAATGGTTCGTTACCTTGAACGACGCCTTCATCACGCATCAATTTGTGGAAGAAGCGTGCATAGAGTAAGTGCAGAATCGCATGTTCAACACCACCGATGTATTGGTTCACAGGTAACCAAGTTTGACCCGCTTCAGGTTTCACCATACCGTCAGTGAAATCTGGAGATGCATAGCGTGCATAGTACCAAGATGATTCTACAAAGGTATCCAAAGTATCTGTTTCACGACGAGCATCGCCACCACAGCATGGGCAAGTGGTTTCATAGAACTCAGGCATTTTGTTGAGTGGATTGCCTGAACCGTCTGGAACCACGTCCGTTGGCAATACAACTGGAAGTTGTTCTTCAGGTACTGGAACCTGACCACATTTTTCACAGTTGATCATAGGAATTGGACAACCCCAATAACGCTGACGAGAAACCCCCCAGTCACGTAAACGGAATTGAACTTTCGAGTTGGCAAGTCCAGTCGGTTCTAATTTTGCAAGGAATGCATCGTACGCCCCTTGTAAGTCTAAGCCGTCAAATTCGCCTGAATTCACCAGTTTGCCGTCTTTAGAGCCATACCATTCTTGCCAAATTGTTGCGTCAAAGTCTGCATCGTCTGCACCTTTGGCATCAATCACTTGCTTGATGGTTAAGCCATATTTGTTGGCAAATTCGAAGTCACGTTCATCGTGTGATGGAACCGCCATCACCGCACCTGAACCGTAAGACATCAAGACGTAGTTTGCGATCCAAACAGGAACTTCTTCACCTGTAACTGGGTGCTTAACTGACAAACCTGTTGCCATGCCTTTCTTTTCAGCAGTCGCAAGGTCTGCTTCTGCAACAGAACCCATACGGCATTCTTCGATAAATGCAGCAAGCTCAGGATTGCTTTCCGCAGCTTTAAGTGCCATTGGATGCTCTGCTGCAACTGCAACATAAGTCACACCCATGAGTGTGTCAGCACGAGTGGTAAATACAGTTAAACCATCTGCATAAACATTTGGATTCGCTGAAGGGAAGGTAATTTCCATACCCTGTGAGCGACCAATCCAGTTACGTTGCATGGTTAAAACTTGCTGTGGCCAGCCGTCTTTTAATGTTTCTAAATCGTCAAGTAATTCTTGCGCATAGTCAGTGATGCGGAAGTAGTACATTGGAATATCACGTTTTTCGACCAATGCACCAGAACGCCAGCCACGACCATTTACAACTTGTTCGTTTGCTAAAACAGTTTGGTCTACAGGGTCCCAGTTCACTGTTGAAAGCTTACGGTAAATTAAACCTTTTTTATAAAGCTGAACGAATAACCATTGTTCCCAACGGTAATATTCAGGTGTGCAAGTTGCAAATTCACGATCCCAATCTACAGAAAGACCTAACTTTTTAAGCTGATTACGCATGTAATCAATGTTTTCAAAAGTCCATTTTGCAGGAGCGACTTGATGGGCAATTGCAGCATTTTCAGCAGGTAGACCGAAAGCATCCCAACCCATTGGTTGTAGCACAGTTTCACCTTGTAAGCGGTGGAAACGGCTGATCACGTCACCAATTGTATAGTTACGCACATGACCCATATGCAGTTTGCCACTTGGATAAGGGAACATAGAGAGGATATAACGACGTGGTCCTTCTACTTGGTCGGCAACTTTGAAGGCTTTGCGATTTTCCCAGTCTTGTTGGACTGTAGGTTCAATCGCACTGGCTTGATATTCAGGGTCAATGTGAGTAGTCATAAACGTAAATAGAAATAACGGTTAAAAAGTTTGTGCTACAGCATAGCGCAAAATACGCCTAGAGTGAATTTTGCGATGCTGCCTAGATGTAAATAATTTAAGTCAAAATTGAAGGCTTTGGCGTAAATTATTGTGGTGCGGAGGCTACGGCTTGACCTTGGCGGAGCGCTGCATTGGCTTCGCGTTGTTGTTCCGCTAGTTGCTCATTTTGTTCATTCGACTGTTCGGCTTCACGTGAAACCTCTTCTTGGTTTTTTGCTGGAGTTGATTGCGTAGTCGTTGTTGCACCATAGGTATTCACTTTACCTTTACGCTGCGCATTTTTTGGCGGTGGCGTGGTGGTGTAATGCGTTGAACCTTTTGCATCCACCCACTTGTAATATTCTTTCGCTGAAAGGTCCAAACTGGTCAGGCAAAATGCCATGCTAGATAAAATACAGGCAGTGCGAGCAATCGTCGTCTTCATCATAAATTCAGTCCCAAAGTTAGAGTGATCATGCAAAATTATGCTGAAAATTTTGCGCTTTTTTGACAGTAGAATCTATGCATTTTTTAGCACAAAGGATAAAAGGGACATCGCGTAGGATGAATAACTTTGTGAATGATGAATTGGGGGGTTATAAGCAATAAAAATATTGGATTCTTATCATTTAACCTATGCAGCAACTTCAATGTAAAGCAATTGAATTAAAAACATACATCCATTCATTTAATTTATTTATTAGATTTATAAAAGTATTTTATTAAATACATGCTAACTGGTTATAAATAAACAAACTACAAAGAATGCAAAGAACGGGAGTATGCTTAAAAAACAAACGGTCTGTAAGTAATCAGAAAAAAGCCGATTTTTAAACTTGACTTTAATGGTTGAAACTACAAAAATGCTGTCTTTAGTTTTATATGCCTTAGATCGATCACCCTTCGAATGAGTGCATTTTAGCAATGGACTTCTTCTCTAGCCGAGAAGTTGAACAAAGCCAACAAAATATGTTTATCCCAACATGTTTTAGACCCCATATTGCTCAAACAGCAAGCAGGTCAGATTTTTTTCTTATTGCTATGAAAACTATGAAATTTGTGTGCTATAACAGAGCACACAGTTAATGAATTAACCACGACAAATGCCCTCCATTTGTGCGTGAAAAAAGATTAGGGTGAATCACGTTGGAACTTTTATCTGGTGGTGAAATGCTCGTACGCGCTTTAGCGGACGAAGGCGTTGAACATGTTTTTGGATACCCAGGCGGCGCAGTACTGCATATTTATGATGCGCTATTTCAACAAGAAAAAATCAATCATTACCTAGTGCGCCACGAGCAAGCTGCTGGTCATATGGCTGATGCTTACTCACGTGTCACAGGTAAAACAGGTGTCGTACTGGTGACATCTGGTCCGGGTGCAACAAATACCGTAACTCCAATTGCAACTGCCTATATGGACTCAATCCCAATGGTGATTTTGTCAGGTCAGGTTGCAAGCCATCTTATCGGTGAGGATGCGTTCCAAGAAACGGATATGGTCGGTATTTCGCGCCCAATCGTAAAACACAGCTTCCAAGTACGTCATGCAAGCGAAATCCCTTCGATTATTAAGAAGGCATTTTATATCGCTTCAAGTGGTCGTCCGGGTCCTGTTGTCGTTGATATTCCAAAAGATGCAACGAATCCTGCAGAGAAATTTGCTTACGAATATCCTGAAAAAGTGAAAATGCGTTCGTATCAACCGCCGCATCGTGGTCACTCAGGTCAAATTCGTAAAGCAATTGATGAATTGATTCATGCTAAACGCCCAATTATTTATTCAGGCGGTGGTGTGGTTCAAGGCAACGCTTCTGCACAGTTGACAGAACTTGCACATTTATTGGGTTATCCAGTAACCAGTACTTTAATGGGTCTTGGTGCGTATCCGGGCAATGATGAACAATTCATCGGTATGTTGGGTATGCATGGTACTTACGAAGCCAATATGACTATGCACAATGCAGATGTGATTCTGTGTGTGGGCGCGCGCTTCGATGACCGTGTAACCAATAATCCAGCGAAATTCTGTCCAAATGCCAAAGTCATTCATATTGATATAGACCCAGCAACGATTTCAAAAACAATTATGGCGCACATCCCAATTGTGGGTGCAGTAGAGCCTGTATTGACTGAAATGTTGGCTCAATTAAAGCAATTGAATGTGTCTAAACCAAATCCAGAAGATATCGCGGCTTGGTGGAAACAAATCAATGAATGGCGTCAAGTTCATGGTTTGAACTATGATAAACCAACTGATGGTTCAATGAAGCCACAGCAAGTTGTTGAAGCGTTGGATAAAATTACCAATAGCCAAGCCATCATTACTTCAGACGTTGGTCAACACCAAATGTTTGGTGCGCTTTACTACAAATACACACGTCCACGTCAATGGATCAACTCAGGTGGTCTAGGAACCATGGGTGTAGGTTTGCCATATGCTATGGCAGCAAAACTTGCCTTCCCAGATCAACAAGTAGTGTGTATTACTGGCGAAGCATCGATTCAGATGTGTATCCAAGAACTTTCTACATGTAAGCAATATGGCTTGAATGTAAAAATTTTATGCTTGAATAACCGTGCATTAGGTATGGTTAAGCAATGGCAAGACATGAACTACGAAG
Organism: Acinetobacter sp. YH12144; assembly: GCF_013418345.1. Classification (NCBI taxonomy): domain Bacteria; kingdom Pseudomonadati; phylum Pseudomonadota; class Gammaproteobacteria; order Moraxellales; family Moraxellaceae; genus Acinetobacter; species Acinetobacter sp. YH12144. Next base: position 15,156 of record NZ_VPCD01000016.1, read on the forward strand.
GTCGTCACTCAAGTTCTTATGTTGAGTCACTTCCTGACTTCCCTAAATTAATGGAAGCGTATGGGCATGTGGGTATTCAAATTGATCATGCAGATGAACTCGAATCGAAGCTTGCTGAAGCAATGGCGATCAATGACAAGTGCGTGTTTATTAACGTGATGGTTGACCGTTCAGAGCATGTATATCCAATGTTGGTTGCTGGCCAGTCAATGAAAGATATGTGGTTAGGCAAAGGAGAGCGCACACAATGAGACATATTATCTCTGTACTTGTAGAAAACGAAGCAGGTGCGCTTTCACGTTTGGTAGGTTTATTCTCTCAGCGTGGTTATAACATTGAGACATTAAACGTAGCGCCAACAGAAGATCCGACGCTTTCGCGTTTGACTTTAACCACGTATGGCGATGAGCATAAAATTGAACAAATCACCAAACAACTCAACAAGCTTGTCGAAGTTGTTAAAGTTGTTGATTTGTCTGAAGGTGCTCATATTGAACGTGAATTGATGTTAATTAAAGTCAAAGCACTTGGTTCAGCGCGCGCAGAAATTAAACGTACTGCGGATATTTTCCGTGGACAAATCGTAGACGTAACACCAACGACATATACCATTCAAATCGCAGGTACAACTGAAAAGATAGATGGTTTTATTGATGCCTTAGCTGAAAATACAATTCTAGAAGTTGTACGTTCAGGTGTTTCAGGTATCGCACGTGGCGAAAAAGTTTTAACTATCTAATTTTATATTTTCACCTCACTCCTATGGGTGAGGTACTTGAAACGTGAATAATCAAACAGAATCACGTTATCAAGTTAAAGGAAACGAAAGCATTTTAGCGGAGACAGCAATGCAAATTTTTTACGATAAAGACACAGACTTATCTATCATCCAAGGCAAAAAAGTAGCAATCATTGGTTATGGTTCACAAGGCCATGCTCATGCGCTTAACCTTAAAGATTCAGGCGTTGACGTAACTGTAGGTCTACGCGCTGGTTCTACTTCTTGGAAAAAAGCTGAAAATGCTGGTCTTAAAGTTTCAGAAGTTCCTGCTGCTGTAGCTCAAGCTGACTTAGTTATGATTTTGACTCCAGATGAGTTCCAATCACAACTTTACCGTGACGTAATTGAGCCAAACATCAAGCAAGGTGCAACGCTAGCATTTGCTCATGGTTTCTCTGTTCTTTATAACCAAGTTGTTCCACGTGCTGACCTTGACGTAATCATGGTTGCTCCAAAAGCGCCTGGTCATACTGTACGTTCAGAATTCCAACGTGGTTCAGGTGTACCTGATCTTATCGCTGTTCACCAAGATGCTTCTGGTAATGCACGTAACGTTGCGCTTTCTTACGCTTCAGGTGTTGGTGGTGGCCGTACTGGTATTATCGAAACTTCATTCCGTGAAGAAACTGAAACTGACCTTTTCGGTGAGCAAGCAGTCCTTTGTGGTGGTGCTGTTGAATTGGTTAAAATGGGCTTCGAAACTCTTGTTGAAGCTGGTTATGCACCAGAAATGGCTTACTTCGAATGTTTACACGAACTTAAATTGATCGTTGACTTAATGTTCGAAGGCGGTATCGCGGACATGAACTACTCAGTATCAAACAATGCTGAATATGGCGAATACGTAACTGGCGTTGAAGTAATCAACGAACAATCTCGTGAAGCGATGCGTAATGCGCTTAAACGTATTCAATCTGGTGAATACGCGAAAATGTTCATCCAAGAAGGTGCGTTGAACTATCCTTCAATGACTGCTCGTCGTCGTCAAAACGCGGCGCATGGTATCGAAGTAACTGGTAACAAGTTACGTGCGATGATGCCTTGGATCCAAGCGAACAAAATCGTTGATAAAGAGAAAAACTAATTTCTTGAATCAATTGATTTGAATACGAAGACCCACTCATTTTGAGTGGGTTTTTTAATATCTAAAGTTACGTGCCTTAAAAATAGAAAAGCATGCTTTTCTATTTTTACGTACCTTGGATCCAAGCGAACAAAATCGTAGACAAAGAAAAGAACGAAGTTCTGATATCTAAGTCAAAAAGCCCTTGTTTTTAACAGGGGCTTTTTTATCCCTTATAAAAGACGGCATCAAGGCTACGAGCCTCAAATGATGTAAGCGATGCTTTCATCATTTTCGCGCCTTGGATCCAAGCGAACAAAATCGTTGATAAAGAGAAAAACTAATTTCTTGAATCAATTGATTTGAATACGAAGACCCACTCATTTTGAGTGGGTTTTTTAATACCTAAAGTTACGTGCCTTAAAAATAGAAAAGCATGCTTTCATTCCTTACGCGTCACACAGAATGGTGTGCTGCCTCGTTGTACTTCGTACAAAACAGTGTTTGTACTCGTTCATACTTTGGATAGAAGTGAACAAAATCGTAAGCAAAGAAAAGAATTTATTTAATTAATTATCTTTTGAGTTTTATGCTACAAAAAACCCAATATTAGCGTGGGTTAGGATAATGATTTTATATAAATATGTGAGTTTTGAAGCTGCTTTAACGATTTTAAAAACAAAATCTCTAGGTTTTTCAGATTTAGAAGATTTTAATGACCCATTTGAATGCACTGGTTTTGGTTTTTATGATTTGGATGTACCGACATCGGTAGCAGTAGTGCATTCCGAAATCAGTTTTCTAGAAAGTATGTGATTTTAAGTTTGACTAGAACTGCTTTAAATCTACTCATCTGGTCACATTATGGGGATAGTTACAAAGGTGTTGTGATCGGAATTGACACATGCAAAGCAGGTTTTGAGTGTGATATACAGATGGTGATCAATTTATTATTCCTTCAACAAAAGGAGAGTTGAGATATTTAAAAACAGCGCCGAAGCAAGCCAATGTGGCAAGTGTTGAAAAATTAATGTCTGTAGGAAATTCAAATATTTTAAATTGGGATAATGAAGAAGTTTTAATAAAGCATGGTTTGCTTTATAAAATGCAGGAATGGGCATACGAAGAGGAAGTACGTATTGTAAAGAATATTAGCGATGCTCAATTCGGGTATCACTTTTCTACAAAAACACATGCATATATCAATGACCAACTTTGGCAAAGAGTCCAATTGCAAACGCGTCCAATTTATACATTAAAATTGCCTGAAGAAGCCTTTGTTGAAGTATATGTTGGGAAAAATGCATATATTGATCTTAGAAGAAAGCAAGAGCTTGTGAAGCCCGTAATTGATCATAAGGTAGATCAGTTTGAATTGCTGAAAGATCTATGTATTGAATCTAATATTGGTTTGAAATGTATTTCATTAGATTTGGAAACATGGGCTTTAAAAGCGAATCAAATTTAATTTGATGGTTTTGAGTCATGGGTGGTTTCAAAACTCCTATATTTGTGTCATCTGTGTTGAATTTAGGTTGTGATAGAGTAGGCATTATTCATGCTGCATGGAGTGTGTAATTGCAATGAAAATATCAAAACTCTCTCTTTTACTCGCTCTTTGTCTACCTGTGGTGAGTTTTGCACAAGATGCAGATATAACACTGTCTGAGTTAAAGCCTTTACCTGATGTTCGCATATCCATGCAGCGGATGCTTCGCTCGACTGAAGGACGCTATTTCTTAGATTTGTATGCTGGCATATGGAATCCGCACGGGACGTTGACTGATCTGCAAGAGCCCAAACAAATTAACTTTAAAGGGACTCAAAAAGCAGATTTTATTGACTTGAATTCAGTCAATGTTGGGACGGAACAAAGTGCTGCAGCAGCTTATCGATTGGCAGGTACATTGAATGCAAATACAGGCTACTTTAAAGCTGAACTGACGGAACAAACGGCACCACCATCTACAAGTTATCTACAGTTTGAACCTGCGTTTAAAGCTGCAGATAAACCTATCCTGCTGTTTAAGTTTTATGGGGTGCAATCCGCAGACCAACCTTATGGGAAGTCTCTAAAACGCGTAGATGTGGTTAATAAATCAAATGGCAAAGTACTACAGTCATTACAAGGCTTTAATGCTTTTGGGAATAGTATGGGATTCTTAGATGTAAACTTTGATGGATACTATGATGTTGTACTTTCAGATACCTCTGATGGTCGAAAAATAGAAGATAAGCGATTTATTTATTGGATGTACAATCCTAAAACGAAGAATTTTCAACGCTCACCACAATTGGAAAAAATTGCTGGCTTCCCAAAATTAAAAGGAGAGTTGCAGCAGATCGACTTTGGATCAGGTCAAATCTTTCGAGTCGATCAAGGATTGCTTTATCCAGTCAGTGAGTAAGTTAAATTTTAAAAAGCCCCATAACTTGGGGCTTTTTTTATTTATAGAATTTTCTAAAGATGAATGTAGATACTTTTAAATGAGGTAGTCAGTATTTTGAATAAAAAATCAAAGTAAAAAGAGGGTTGAAAGAGAGGGACTGAATTTTAACATACATGATATTTCATGTAATAAATGAGATTCTAAAAATTTGAAAAACAAAAAACTGAAATTTAAAGAAAGAAAATATGATTTACAAAAGCTTAACATTGGAAACTAAGACGTGTTTCAAAACCTGTAATTTAATACAAAGGCTCAGTATTTGGTGACGTAATTCTTGTATTGCGTTTCAAAAGACATACCTGAAAGTAGTGATTATACATTCGAGATTCTATTTAAAAATAAAATTTAATCGGCCTTTACTATTAATATAGTTGAATATTCAAATATTATTGGTTTGTTTGAAAATTATTTTGAACTATTTCACAAATATTTGGTGAAATATGTAACAGCCTATATTATTTTTAATGTTACTAAATTTAATAAAAACAATAAGATATGTTATACCAAAAAATAGGGATATGAAAAAAATCCCCAAAATTTGGGATAAAGAGAAAAATTAAATAAAAATATAAAAATTAAAAATATTTAATATATTACAACCACATAATTTAAATATTCGTAAAAAATAATATTACATGAATATTCGTGTGAATATTCCGCATTAGGTTCTTTTTTTCTCCACATGATTAAGAATGAATCAGCACCTAGGGAAAGTAAGATTAATTAGTTTTTCTTAATAAATATCCTTTGATGCACATACTAATAAATCTCATATGAGAATGGAGAAGTGAAATGTCTACATCTAAAATTTTAACCGCAGTACTATCTGCAACATTGTTCGTAGCACTTCCAGCAACATCTGCAATCGCTGGTGGTAAAAAAGAATCTAAACAATGTGGCGGTGCGCCGTGTGAAGGCGAAATCGACATAAAGTTACAGATTCTTAAAGCATGTGAGCTTTTGGTAGGTAAAGACATCAAACTCGTTGAAGACAGTTATACGGGTGCTAGTGGCTTTACAGTTACAACGAACACTCCATATACATTAAATCTATCTACGCTAAACGCGGGTTCAAGTGCAGATACTTTTGTAAAACATGAAACCACTAGTGATAAAGTATTTACAAAAATCACGACTTCAAAAGGTGGTGTGAATTATCCAATCGGTTCTACACCTGTAGCTGGTATGAGCGTTGATAACTTTGCTGTATCTGTAGCTCCAAAAAATACAATTTCAGGTACTCAACGTGCTGGTACATACAAAGATACTTTATATATCAAAGTAGCTTACTAATCCAAATTTAGGGAGTTGATTCTACACAGTTAGGGTCAACTTCTTTTTATTTTTGAATTGATAATAATATTTAAATGTACTGGGGTGGGTATATGAAAAGTTTATTCAAAGTCGTTTCATTTAGTTTAATGACTTGCTTATTGAGTCCTCAAATATTTGCAGGTATTTCAATTAGCCCTGTGCAGTTATATTTAACCGATAAATCTAAACAACGCAGTGCGACATTTACTTTGGAGTCGAAAGGGGATGATGAGACACCACGTATTTTTGAGGCTCAAGCATTTAAATGGACTCAAAATGCCGCAGGGGAAGATGTTCTTTCACCTGAATCCAATATTATTATCAATCCGAAGAACTTTATTTTAAAACCAAATTCAAAACAAATGGTTCGTGTGGGTTTTACTCAATCTGTAGAAAGTATGAACCTACAACAAGAAGAAGCATGGCGTATTCTTTATACTGAGCTACCTCAAGTGACGAACTCTGAATCGAAAATTGCACTGTTATTAAGTATTAATGTGCCATTTTTTGTCGGCAAACAAGAACCCGCTTATTTGAAATTTATTGCTAAAAAATCGAATGGTCGCACCATTATTCAGGTTGAAAATTTAGCAAAATCACACATTCAAATCCAAAAACTTTATGTCATCGATAAAAGCAAGAAAACAGTCGCTGAATCTTCCGATATGAAATATTTATTGGCATTAGGTAAAAACCAATACGACATCGGGAGTGTTTCTTTACAAGGCGCTAGTAATTATAAAGTCGTTGTGGAAACAGATAAAGGTGACACTCCTTTGGAGTTTAATTTAGTTGAGTAGTGGCTATGAATAGAATTACATTGCTTCTATATTGTATTTTATGTGCTAATTCTGCTCATGCAGAAGCTGTTGATATGCCTGATGATTTATTTCCAACCAGTATTTGGGTAAACGAAGTAGACCGCAAGAGCGAAGTATTATTACTGACTGAAAATAACAAGTTTTATATAGAGTGCGCAGATCTTGATAAGCTGCAAATTAAAGTAGAAATTCTGAAACGACATGCAACTAAAAATTCATTTTGTTTGGTAACGGATCAAGATATTCATTCTGGATTTGATCCTCAATTGCAAGCTATCAAAATTAATCTTCCATCAAAATATTTCTTTGGGCTAGAAACGGATGCCTTAATCAGTCAGCCGATGCCTGCAAATTTTGGTGCATTTCTCAATTATGAAATGCACTTTGAAAATAACACTCAACATAATAATTTTGGTGTACTGCCTGAACTTGGGGTGTTTAAAGACAATTGGATTTTAAGAAATAATGCCTTTTATCGAAATAATAAAGGGGATGATTATCGTGAAGAAAAATTTGTAAGGTTAAATAGTAGTCTTGAGTTTGATTTCTCCAAAAATGCGACCAAGCTGATTATTGGTGATACGACCTCTGCCTATAGCGCATTAATTCATGGTGTGCGATTTGGTGGTTTGAGTTTTGGTACAGACTATACGTCACGTCCAGATTTTGTGTATTGGAATATTCCAAGTCTAAAAGGTAGTGCAGTTTTACCTTCGACTGTTGATTTATATATTGATGGCGTAAATATTTATCAGAAAAAGATTTCACCTGGAGATTATAACCTACAAACAGGTGCCAATATTGAAAGTGCTGGTACAGCGCAAATGGTTGTACAAGATGTATTGGGGAATACCACTGTTCGAAGTTTTCCGGTGTTAATTAGCAGTAAATTGCTCAAAGAAAATTTAAATGATTACAACATATCATTAGGGAAACTACGCTTCAGTTATGACGAAGAAAATAGCGATTATCGCGATTTTTTCAGTTCAGCCTATTGGCGTAGAGGTGTCACCAGTCGTACCACGTTGGGTGCAAGTGCTACCTATAGTGACAAAGTAAAAAATGCAGGACTGCTATGGACGCAAGCGGTCAATCGATGGTTTGTTTTAGACAGTATTTTTTTAGGCAGTAAAACCGATAATGACGATGGCTATTCTGCAGGTTTGGCTATCAGTCGTAATTTCGGGAAACTTAATTTTGGTGTGAGTTCACGCTACGCTACAAATGATTATCGGGCGTTAGGTTATGAAGATAATCATATTTTTCCAAAATTTGAAAATATGGCGTATTTGAGTTTTGCTAATTTTCCATTCTTTCAAAATTTAAATCTGAACTATATCGAACAAACCCAGTATGAATCTAATGATCCTTTATTTGAGTTAGAGGATCGCAAAATGCTCACTGTGGGTGTGAGTCGCGAAATTACACCGAATTTAATGTATACCGCCAACTATTTCCAAGAATTTGGAGATAGCGATGACTCAGGTGCCTTTATTACATTTTCTTATAATTTTGGTGGTGGTAAGCGTATTCAGGCTGATGCGGGTACCAATAAATCCGGCGGTGTCCGTTTCATTCAAAATGCATTCGGTGAATATGGTGCAAATTATGCGCTCGGTGTGGATTATCGTAATGATGAAACGGTATTAAATGCCTATGGTGGTTTGTCCACTGATGTTGGTGATTTAACCTTAAGTCATCTCTATAGTGAAAATGATTCAACAACACAGGTTGGCTACCGTGGCGCTATGGTGTGGTTGGGTGGTCAATACGCATTGACCAGTTTTGTCGATAATGCCTTTGCTTTAGTGAATGTTGGTGGTCGTGAAGATATTGATGTCATGCGTTCAATGTCTCCAGTCGCGAAAACCAATAAAAAAGGCTATGCCTTTGTACACGATATCGTTCCTTATATTAATTACGATATTTCATTTGATGAAAATCAATTACCGATCGAAAGCAAAGTTCCAAATGCTGCACATCGTTTAGTCGCATTAAGACAGCGTGGTTATAACATTAATTTTTCAGTATTTGATACACAACAAATATTGGTCAAAATATTGGATGAACAAGGTCATCAATTTGTTGCAGGAAGTGAAGTTGCAATTGATACCCCAGAAGCTGATGTTTATCCAGTGGGTTCAGATGGCACGGTAATGTTATATGGTTTGGTTGAAGGCTACTACAAGTTGACGGTGAGGACCAGTGGTGGTCGATCTTGCCAAACAGCATTAACAGTGCCGAAAAAGGTAGAAAACCAAACTCCTGAATTAATTACATTGCAGTGTAAATAAAGGAGTATTTCCAATGAAAAGTATTTTACTCATCTCAGCAGCGTTATTTAGTTCAATAACATTTGCTGCACCGAGTCGTTGTGAAATGGGACGAATCAGTGAAACCAATATGCGCTTGGCGAATTACTATAATAGTCAAGCGGCGAGTTCATTTAGTGTCGATTGTTCCGGTAAATACCGCATACGCTTTAATAGCCGTAATTTGCAGGATACTTCGGGCAGTAGTTTTGTGACGAATGGCCCGATTAAGCTCAAAACACGAATGACTGTTTCAGGTGCGATGGAAAATCTGTGGAATGTTTCTACAGAGCAAGGCGCTGGCAAAAATAACTATGTGATTGCTGTGCGTTTGGTGGAGCGAGTGAATGCAACGACACCTGCAGGAATCTACCGCGATACAGTCTTTGTAAATATGGTGTTTTGAGAGGCTTAGCGAGTGATTTTATTTCATGGTTAAGGTGATTATATGCAGAGTGCTAAGTTCATGTCGCTAGATTGAAGCTTGAGTATAGATATTAATGTGAGTCTCTAGCTTCAATCTAAGTAGCTCCATTCTCTGTTGCAAATATAAAGTTGGATGTGAATGTCTTGAGTATTCGAGATGTTAAAATATCGATATAGCGTTAAGAATAAATAATTCAGAAAAAGTTTTTCTTATTAGAGTTCATAGGTTTAATATGTGATCTTGTTTTTATTTTAGCCATTTTATTTCGGCTAACGGGGAAGGTCAGTATTGAATCGCTATCATTCAAATGCTCCAAGTTGCGCATGTCGGAAAAAAGGTTCGATGTGCTTGGCGTATTGCGTTCAAACACGTCTGACATTTTTAAATGTCCTCATTTCTCTAATTAAACCTTTAAAGCTGAAATTTACCGTTCTTTGTCTTGTATTTGGTGCAATTGGGCTAAGTCCACAAGCTATTGCCCAATCATGTCAGTCAAAATTAGTCAGTCAAGAAGTCGCTCAGGCGCAGATGCCAAGCGGAGAATTGACCGGGCATGAGCATTGGCAAACGATAGAAAAGTTACCAGATCGTTGGAAAGATCGTTGGGATAATTATTCTGGCACAGCTTGGTATCGCTTGAAATGGCAATACACGTGTCAAGATGCAGGCTCAGATCCGCTTTCTTTGATGGTGAGTTACATCAATATGGCAGGGCAAGTGTATTTGAATGGTCAGCTGTTTTGGCAGGATGATTCATTACAAGAGCCTTTGTCACGAAGTTGGAATATGCCTCGGCAATGGGTAATTCCACCCAACAGCCTAAAGCAAGGTCAGAATGAAGTGCTGATACGAGTGGTGGGCGTCAATGCACTGAATCCAGGGCTTGGTGAGGTTAGTTTAAACCGCTATCACGATAATACCAAAGTGTATGAAAAACATTGGTTGGCTATGCGAGGCTTGCATAGCTACACCACTATTTTTGAGTTTATCTTGGGGATCATTGCGGGGCTGGTTTGGCTGTTTCGACGCGAAGAGAACGCTTTTGGTTGGTATGCCATAACCAGTTTTCTTTGGGTGCTATACGTTGGGCAACTTTTAGCTACCGAGACGCTTTGGGGGCTTTCAACGCTAGATTTCTATCGTTTGCATATCTTTATCTTTCTTTGTTTTACGACAGCGACTTGTCTCTATCCTTGGCGTTTTGCAGGACGAAAATTTCCACGTCTTGAAAAAGTCATGGGGATGACTGTTTTTGTATTGGGTTGCTTGATTTTTTTTACACCACAGTCTTTGGTACAACCTGTCTTAGATTTGAGTTTTATGGTGGGCTATGCTTGCTATATGCTGAATTGCCTGACATTTTCGTGGATTGCTTATAAATCAGGACAAGTTGAAGCCAAGTTGCTGGCAGGGATTATGTTGTTGATTTATGTCCCAATTGGTGCCCATGACGGTTGGCGCTTAATGATGAATGAAGGGGATTTGATTTCGGCATATGCTTCCCCGATAACAACCTTGGGTGTGGCGATTATTTTTGCACTACGCTTGACTAAAAGTGTGAGACGAATTGAAAAGTTTAATCAAACGTTGGCAACAACGGTCACTCAAGTAAAGGAAGAGTTGACGCATACCCTACAAAATCATTATCAGTTAGAAATGGAAAATACCCGCTTGCAAGAGCGTATTCAAATTGCACATGAGCTACATGATGGCTTAGGTGGCTCCTTGGTTCGTTCAATGGCATCGGTTGAGCAGAGTTCCAAAGATCTGACCAATTCGCAATTTTTATCGATGTTGAAAATTTTAAGAGATGATTTACGACATATCATTGATAGCGGTTCAAGTTTAGGCACCAAACTGCCTGAAACCCCATTGTTATGGATGGCACCATTTAGGCACCGTTTTAATCAGTTATTTGATTAGCTCGATATACACGCTAAATGGTCAGTTCCTGCAAAATGGGAAGTGGATGTTACTCCAATGGAATGTTTAACCCTACAGCGTGTAGCCGAAGAAGCATTAACCAATATTGTGAAGCATAGTCATGCGACCGTGGTGCAGATTCGGATTTATTATGAAAACTCGGCATTGATAATGGAAGTAGAAGACAATGGTGTGGGGTTTGATGTGAATTTGGTCAATCAAGCCGGTTTGAGTGTGGGGCTTCGTAGTATGAGTGGGCATTTAGAGCGGATGAACGCAGATATGCAAATCACTTCTCGTGCGGGTCAGACGATTTTAAAAGTGATTAAAAATTACGGATAAATCATGATTTTGTAGAAGAAATTAGTCAATTTTTTTCAATAAACTGTCATCAAATAATCATCAAAATGCAAAAAACTGCTGCTTAAACTGTGACTATACATTTATAAGAAGCATGTAAGATCATGACAGAATCGGCTATTAATTTAGGGCGTATGCAGGATGAACCTGCGCGATTTCAGTTCCAATTTAAGCATATGCAATCACGAATGGATGTGCAAACGGTCTCAACATTAATCCGTCCAGGTCTAAAAATCGCCATTGTTACAGATACGTGGGCGCCAGAAATTAATGGTGTTGCACATTCTTTATTGCAACTGTGTAAGGGCTTGCAGCAACAAGGCAACTCAATATTTTTAATACGTCCTGAACAGTCCGAAAGTTGTCAGGATTTCAAACCTGATCAAGAGTGTTTGGTTCGAGCGCAGTCGATTCCTAGATATTCAGGTTTACAATTTGGCTGGCCGCAATTGATCAAGCTGAGTAAAGCTTTAAAAAAAGCCCAAGTCGACATTGTGCATATAGTCACTGAAGGGCCTTTGGGATTTGCTATGCTTCAACTGGCGCGTTCTTTACAGATTCCTGTGTCCAGTGGTTTTCATTCGGCCTTTCATGATTTTAGTCGATTCTTTGATTTAGCGTTTTTAATGAAGCCTGTACAACATTATTTACGATGGTTTCATAACAATACTCAACTCACCTGTGTCCCGAGCCAAGATACTGCGGATGCCCTGCATCGATTAGGTTTTAGTTGTCCATTGGTGGTGGTGGGGCGAGGTGTGGAGCATAGTCGATTTTCTCCCTCACATTATCGAGCAGAACTGAGACAACAGTGGCAAGCAGATGAACATACCCGCGTGATGCTCTATGTCGGTCGGCTATCTCCTGAAAAAGAGGTAGATGTTTTAATTTCAGCCTATCGTTCGATGTTGACCATGGATGCACGAACGAAATTGGTCATTGTGGGGGATGGGCCAGATCGTGAGCGATTAATGCAACTGGCAAAATCCCTAGATGTTATTTTTATGGGAAGTTTAAGTGGTCAGGCTTTATCGGAAGCCTATGCCAGTGCGGATGTTTTTGTTTTCGCAAGTCAGGTTGAGACTTTTGGTAATGTGGTTTTGGAGGCAATGGCCAGCGGATTGCCGGTGATTGCATATAATGCTGCATGTGCCCAACTGCACGTGAGAAATCAGCAAACGGGATGGTTATGTCATTTATCTCGAACCGATGAATTTATTCGCCTCATGCAGCAATTACCGCAACGCGCTAAATTAAAAACCATGGGCATCGAGGCGGCAAACGACGCAGCTAAAATTGGTTGGCAATATCCTGTACAGCAATTTGAGCAAGCGCTATATCGCGTGGTGGATCAAGCCATGATGAGCCAATGAAGCTAGCGCTATTGGTTGTATAGAAAAGTTGAGCATCCTCATAACCAATATTCATTGAACTGTCATCAAAGCATCATTGCACTGTCAAAAATATAACTTAAGCTGAGTCAAATACAGATCTCAACTTGTAAAAATAACAACACAAATCTAGCTCAACCCCAACACAGTCAGGCTTTGATTGTAGATAGGAGATTAGCGATGAATTTTAAAAATGCAAAAACAAGAATGCTGCATCTCGATTTAAAAGGCTGTATTTATCTCAATCATTTTTCGCATCAACAAGTTGTCGCTGACATATTTAAAATGGTGAGTCGACTTGGTGATGGTGTGTTTTGGTATGTCATGTTGGCGACGGTTTGGATCGTGCAGGGTATCTCCTACAGTGTACAAATCATCTATGTATTACTGGGTGGTTCAGTCGGCACCTCGATCTATAAACTCCTCAAAAAGAAAACTGTGCGCCCAAGACCGTACCAAGTGCATCAAGTGATTCGCTTAGGTGAACGCCCTCTAGATCATTTTAGCTTTCCATCGGGGCATACTCTACATGCGGTCATGGCAACAACAGTGCTGGGCTATATTCAACCCATGCTGTTGGTGTTAATGTTGCCTTTTAGCTTATTGGTGGCATTATCCCGCATGATCTTAGGTTTGCATTACCCCAGTGATGTCGCAGTCGGTGCTGCAATAGGCGCTGCCATCGGTGCTGTTATTATTCTCTGTGCACCTCTTTTTGGTTTGGTTTTATAGTTTGATGTGGAGATCTCAATTGCAAAATCTGGTAATAAAAAAATTAAAAGGGTTTATCACGTCGAATTGCTGAAATTTGTTAAAGTAAGCCATCATTCTATAGACGATGTTAGGAAGACCCATGGGTTTACGCTGGACAGATACCATTGATATCGCAATTGAGCTGTATGAAGCTCACCCTGATGTTGATCCGCAATGGATTCGCTTTACTGACCTACATGCATGGGTATGTGCATTGCCAAATTTCACTGATGACCCTGAAAAGTCGACTGAAGGTCTGCTTGAGGGAATTCAGATGGCCTGGATTGATGAGGCAAGTTAATCCCTACATCGAAAAAAGCAATTTTTTTGTATAGCAAAAGCAGAAAATAGCGCATTATTCGGTATAATGCGGCAAATTTTTCACGTCAAATTGACTTAAGGAGCCTCTCATGGCTATTGAACGTACTTTATCTATCGTTAAACCAGACGCAGTTGCTAAAAACCACATCGGCGACATCTTTGCTCGTTTCGAAAAAGCAGGTCTTCAAATCGTTGCAACTAAAATGAAACACTTGACTCAAGCTGAAGCTGAAGGCTTCTACGCTGAGCACAAAGAACGTGGTTTCTTTGGTGACCTAGTTGCATTCATGACTTCTGGTCCAGTTGTAGTTTCAGTTCTTGAAGGCGAAAACGCAGTTCTTGCTCACCGTGAAATCCTTGGCGCAACTAACCCTAAAGAAGCTGCTCCTGGTACTATCCGTGCAGACTTCGCTGTAAGCATCGACGAAAATGCTGCTCACGGTTCTGACTCTGTAGCATCTGCTGATCGTGAAGTTAACTACTTCTTCGCTCAAACTGAGATCGCTCCACGTACTCGTTAATTCGAAGTATTCAAACCAGATAAGTGGTATACTGCTTGTCTGGTTTTTTTATTCTCTGAATAATTCTTCGCTCAAATACTGAGCATCTCCTTTGATCTTTAGACATGGTTTAGGTAATTACACATGAGTACTGAAGTAGTCGCTACATCAGCTGTTTCTGATGCACAGCAACAATCTCCATCCGCTCCGACGCAGCAAAACACTGTGGAGAAAGTGAATTTACTGGGCATGTCACGTCCACAAATGGAAAAATTCTTCGAAGAAATGGGGGAGAAAAAGTTCCGTGCTGGGCAGGTGATGAAATGGATTCATCAGTTCTTCGTGACTGATTTTGCTGAAATGACCAATATTTCTGGTAAATTGCGTGAAAAACTAGAAAAGATTTGTGAAATTAAAGCGCCTGAAGTGGTGCATAAAAATTATTCAAAAGACGGTACTCGTAAATGGGTGTTCCGTGTAGGTGATGGTGCAGGTTCATTGGTTGAAACTGTACTCATTCCTGCAGAAGATAAAACCGGCGCACGTAAGACCTTGTGTATTTCGTCACAAGTGGGCTGTGCTCTGGACTGTTCATTCTGTTCAACTGGGAAACAAGGTTTTCAACGTGACTTGAGCCAAGCTGAAATTATTGGACAGCTTTGGATGGCGAACTTCTCTTATATGGAAGATGTGCCAGTTGCGGATCGTGAACGTTCAGTGACCAACGTGGTGATGATGGGCATGGGTGAGCCGTTGTTGAACTATGATGCTGTATTGAATTCAATGCGTATCATGTTGGATGACTTTGCGTATGGCATGTCGAAGCGTCGTGTGACTTTATCAACATCAGGTGTGGTACCTAAAATTGACCAATTGGCACAAGACATTGATGTAGCCTTGGCAATTTCACTCCATGCGCCAAATGATGAACTACGTAACGAACTTGTTCCGATCAATAAAAAATATCCGTTGGAACAATTGATTGCAGCGTGTCAGCGTTATATCGCCAAAGATGGTAATGAAAGTTCGCGTAAACACGTGACCATCGAATACGTGATGTTAGATGGTGTAAATGACCATCCTGAACATGCACAGCAAATGTTAAAGCTGTTGAAAAACCTACCAAGCAAAATTAATTTAATTCCGTTTAACCCGTTCCCGCATGCGCCATACGGTCGTTCAAGCCGTAACCGTATTATTTCTTTCCAAAAAACTTTGTCTGATGCCGGTTTTGTGTGTACGATTCGTCAGACACGTGGTGATGATATCGACGCTGCGTGTGGACAACTCGTGGGGCAAGTTGCTGACCGTACTCGTCGTGCGGAGCAATGGAAAAAGAAAGTTGCGCAGCAAAATGAGATACTGCGCTCACAAGGATAATAAAGAGGCAGCCAATTGAAAAAGTTAACGTATAAGTTCACTTTCGTTTCAGCTTTATGTGCATCGGTTTTGGCATTAACAGCATGTCAAACGCCTGAGATTGGGAAAAAAGACCCAGAGAAAGCCGTAAAAATCAGAACGCAATTGGCTGTTGAACACCTGAAAGCAGGGGATTTGGACTCTGCTAAACGTGCATTAGATCAGGCTTTAGAGGTGGATTCTCGCGATTCCCAAGCCAATATGATGATGGGTGTCTTACTACAACGAGAAGGCAGTCCAGCCAACTTAGAAAAAGCAGATAGTTATTTTAAGCGTGCAATTTCAGCAGACTCAAAAAATTCTCAAGCACGTAACAACTACGGTACGTATTTATATCAAGTTGAGCGCTATAATGATGCGATTGAACAGTTCAGCATCGCAGGTTCAACTTTAGGTTATGATCAACGTTTCAAAGCATTGGAAAATTTAGGTCGAATTTACCTGAAAGTGGGTGATGTGGCGAATGCTGAAAAATCATTCAAACAAGCTTTGCAGGCTAATCGTGATTCCTATGTTTCAATGTTAGAGTTGTCTGAAATCTTTTATTTGAATCAGCAGTTCCCTGCTGCCACACAAATGTATGAACAATTTGTACGTGCAGTAGGACAAAAAAATCAGGGTGCGCGTGCACTCTGGATTGGCATTCGAACAGCGCGTGCCAATGGCGACAATTTGGGTATGCAAGTACTGGTTAACCAGTTACGTGCTTTATTCCCAGAAAGTCCTGAATACCAACGCTATTTGCAATTACAGTACAGTACTGAGGCCGTATGGAAGTAAATCCTAATTCACCGCAATCGAATGGTTCGAGCGTAGCTCCAAATGCATTAGGAAATGTACAACGCCCAGGTGAGTATTTACGTCAAGTACGTATTACGCAAAAACTGGAACTTGAAGCTGTCGCATCAGAACTCAATATTCCATTAAAAACACTGACTGCACTTGAGCAAGATGATTATAAGTCATTGCCTGAAGCGACCTTTATTAAAGGTTACTACCGCACTTATGCCAAATATTTAAAAGTTGATGCAACCAATATCATTCAACGTTTTGATGATATTTATGCTAACGATACGGGTTTGTTGCCAAATCACGCGTTAAACAATTCACCG
Source organism: Acinetobacter sp. YH12144 (assembly GCF_013418345.1). Lineage (NCBI taxonomy): Bacteria > Pseudomonadati > Pseudomonadota > Gammaproteobacteria > Moraxellales > Moraxellaceae > Acinetobacter > Acinetobacter sp. YH12144. The sequence goes on from NZ_VPCD01000016.1 coordinate 32,103, forward strand.
ATTAAAATTATGGGTAAATTACCCGGTTCTAACCGTGACCGTAATCGTAAATGGATCAAACGTGGTCTGATTGCATTGGCGGTGTTGGTGGTCATTGGTGCGATCGTGGCAGCGATTCAAGGCATGACCTCGGGCAGCGATAATGAAGACGCTGTGACCAGTGATGTCGCTTCAGAAGTTCAAGTCCTCGACATGAATGGCGGAAATGCAGCGGTCAGTGGCGATCAATTGACATTGACCTTCAGTAGCCCGACTTCAGTACATATTGTTGATTCGACGGGTAAGGTGTTGGCGACAGGTCGTCAAGCATCGACGCTCAACTTAAACGGTGAAACACCATTCCAAATTCGTTTGGATGATGCAACAGCAGTGTCATTAAGCTTAAATAATGAAAATATTTCATTGTCACCATATACCGTAAACGGCAAAGCAGATTTCCGTTTATCACGTTAAGGGACAACAGAGCAGACTGAACAATGATTGAAAATCCAATTAAGCGCCGTCCAACGCGTAAAATTAAAGTAGGTTCGGTGTATGTCGGTGGTGATGCGCCGATTAGCATCCAAAGTATGACCAATACTGAAACCTGTGATGTCGAAGCGACCGTGGCACAGATTCAGCGCTGTGTAGACGTCGGTGCGGACATCATGCGTGTTTCTGTACCGAGTATGGAAGCTGCTGAAGCTTTTGGTGAAATTCGTAAACGTGTGCAAGTGCCACTGGTTGCCGATATTCACTTTGATTATAAAATTGCTTTACGTGTTGCAGACCTTGGTGCAGATTGTTTGCGTATTAACCCGGGTAATATTGGTTCTGAAGCCAAAATTCGTGAAGTGGTTGCGGCAGCGAAGCACAATGACATTTCAATGCGTATTGGTGTCAATGCAGGCTCACTGGAAAAAGATATTCAAAAGAAATATGGTGAGCCTACAGGTCAGGCTTTGCTTGAATCTGCAATGCGCCATATTGATATTTTAGACCGTTTAAATTTCCATGAATTTAAAGTGTCAGTCAAAGCATCCAATGTCTTTCTGACGATGGATGCTTACCGATTACTTTCTGCACAAATTGATAACCCATTACACTTAGGTGTGACTGAAGCAGGTGTCTACCGCACGGGTTCAGTCAAATCTGCTATCGCTTTAGGCGGTTTGTTGATGGAAGGCATTGGTGACACCATGCGTATTTCATTGGCCGCAGAGCCTGAAGAAGAAATCAAAATTGGCTTTGATATTTTAAAATCATTGGGCTTACGTTCAAACGGCATTAACTTTATTGCATGCCCAAGTTGTTCGCGCCAAGAGTTTAATGTCATCAAAGTCATGCAAACATTGGAAGAGCGTTTAGAAGATATTCGTACCCCAATGGATGTATCGGTGATTGGTTGTAAAGTAAATGGTCCGGGTGAAGCCAAAGAAGCCGATATTGGTGTAGTAGGTGCAAGTCCGCGTTCACTGGTGTATCGTAATGGCGAAAAGAGCCATTTAATTGACACAAATCAGTTGGTTGACGAAATCGAAGCGATGGTTCGTCAACGTGTTAGCGATCTTGAAGACGCTAAAGCTAAAGAGATTATTCGCACAAGTTTTTCTGAGTAGATCATGAGTTCAATCGTCGCAATCAAAGGTTTTAATGACATTCTCCCTACGCAAAGTCCTGCATGGAGACGTCTAGAACAGCATCTATCTAGCCTGATGGATGCTTATGGTTATCAGCAAATTCGCTTGCCGATTGTGGAGCAGACTCATCTGTTCAAACGTTCTATTGGTGATGCAACGGATATCGTTGAAAAAGAAATGTACACATTCTTAGACAAAGGTAATCCGCCTGAGTCTTTGACTTTGCGTCCAGAAGGAACAGCAGGGTGTGTACGTGCAATGCTTGAACATAACTTACTTCGTGGTGCTACACCGCGTGTATGGTATGTCGGCCCAATGTTCCGCTATGAAAAACCACAAAAAGGTCGCTACCGTCAGTTTCATCAATTTGGCGTAGAAACCTTTGGTGTTGCAACACCAGATCAAGATGCAGAATTGATTTTAATGACTGCGCGTTTGTGGAAACGCATGGGCGTTGCAGATAAAGTTCAATTAGAACTTAATACTTTAGGTGAGTCTGATGAACGTGCTGCCTATCGTGCGGCATTGGTTGAATTTTTAGAGTCGCATAAAAATGACTTAGATGAAGATTCACAGCGTCGTCTAACTACGAATCCACTGCGTATTTTGGATTCTAAAGATGCAAAAACACAAAGCATTTTGGAAAATGCGCCAAAACTTCACGACTTTATGGGTGAAGAAACGTTGGCTCACTTTGCTCAATTGCAGCAGTATTTGACTGATGCTGGTGTTGGTTTTGTGATCAATCAAAAATTGGTTCGTGGTCTCGACTACTACAATAAAACGGTCTTTGAATGGACAACTACACACTTAGGTTCTCAAGGAACGGTATGTGCTGGTGGTCGTTATGACGGTTTAGTCGGTCAGCTTAAAGGTAAAGCAGACCAGTCGGTGCCTGCTGTTGGTTTTGCAATGGGTATGGAGCGTTTGCTTCTTCTACTTGAACAAGTGGAAGACAATACCCCAGTGCGTGACTGTGAGCTATTCTTGGTTTCAGATCCTGCAACTCAAGGTAAAGCGTTGGTGCTTGCTGAACAAATACGTGATCAACTTGAAGAGGCGGGTAGTAACATTCGCTTAAAAGTTGGTTCACAAGGTTCAATGAAATCGCAAATGAAAAAAGCTGACCAATCGGGTGCTTTATTTGCTGTGATTTACGGTGAACGTGAGCAAGCAGCAGGGCAAGTGCTGGTAAAAGAGCTAGCGATTGCAGAACAACACGAAGTGAATGTGGCAGACTTTGTTGCCTTCATTATCGAAAAAATTTCTTCAAAATAATCCCTATAACATAAGGAAAAAGGTAATTTCATGAGCGCATTGAGTGAAGAAGAACAACTTGATAATTTAAAATCGTTTGCTAAAAAATATGGCTCTGCCATTGTTAGCGGCATTTTAATTGCGTTGATTGCCTTTTTCGGATGGGAATACTGGCAGAAGAAAACTTTGGCTGAATCGCAAATGCAAACAGCCAAAGTCCAGCAGTTAATGGATGATGCTCAGTCGGCGACGGGTGACGCTTTTACACAACTTTCTGCGACTGCAGATAAAATTGTAAAAGAAGCGCCAGATTCGCCACAAGCCATCCAAACTCAGTTGCTTATGGCAAAATTGGCGTATGATAAAGCGGATTATGCCAACGCTGAAAAAGCTTTGAAAAAAGTTGAAAATTCAAAAGTTGACGATGCGGGCTTAGTTCAATTGGTGAAATTACGTTTAGCGTATGCACAATTGGCACAAAAGAAATTTGATGAAGCATTAAAAACTTTAGAAGCGGTTAAAGAACCTGCTTTTCAAGCAACTGCAGATGAAGCCCGTGGCGATGTCTATGTTGCGAAAAATGATATCGAAAATGCAAAGAAAGTTTATCAAAGTGCATGGGATGCTTTGGTTGAGCGACAAGAAGAACGTCAAATTTTACAAATTAAACTCGAAAGTGTAGGCGTTTTAGTTGATGATCCTGAAATTGAACGTCCGATTATAGATACACAAGTGGAAGCAACTGAATGAATAGAAAATACAAAATTACCTGTGCGCTGACAGTTTTAACACTTGCTTTGGCTGGTTGTGCAAATAAAGGAAAAGTAGAAAAAGTAAAACCAAATCCTTTACCAAAATTGGAACAGGCAAAAACTTTAGCACCTGTATTTTCAAACAGTGTGGCTTCAACTGAAGAAGCAGATCCACTGCGTTTACGTATGGATGCAGATAACGGCGTTGTTTTTAGCGTAAATCCTAACGGTGAAGTTCAAGCCTACAAAGGCAAAGAGCGTTTATGGCAGAAGAAAATCTCTAAACAAGGTTTGACTGCAGGTGTAGAAGCTGCTGACGGTATTGTGGTTGTCGGTAATGCAAAAGGTCAATTATTTGCATTGGATCAGGCAACAGGTGAACAAAAGTGGACTGCGCAATTAACCGGCGCGTTACTTTCACCGTCGTTGATTCAAGCAGGTCGCGTTATTTCAGTCACCAATGATGGTACGGTATACGCAAACGATGTGGCAACGGGCCAACAAACTTGGACCTATAACTTGCCAAATGTGCAGTTTAGTTTACGTGGTATGGCAGCACCGGTATCACTCGATGCGCGTCATGTTCTCATCGCTTCTTCAAATGCCTATATCTATGTGATTGATGCATTGAGCGGTATTCCGAAAATGCAGCGTCGTGTTGCAGTGTCAGACGGTCGTTCAGATGTACAACGTCTCATTGATATTGACGGTGAGCCAACTGTAGCAGGTCAATTTTTAATTACCACCAGTTACCAAGGCCAAGTGACAGCGCTTGATCTTGCCTCACAACAAGTGATCTGGAGCAATGATGCGAGCAGCATTCAGCGTCCTGAAGTTGCGGGCAATGGTGTCTTTGTGACACAAACTGATGGTAAAATTGTGGCTTATGAAATTACCACGGGTCAAACATTGTGGGAAAATGACCAATTGCTTAATCGTAATTTGAGTAACCCAGTGATGTTAGGTCAAGACCTTGTGGTTGGTGATCTGGATGGTGTACTTCACTTAATCAACCCAGCGACAGGTGAGTTGGTTGGTCGTTCTAAAACCAGTGGTGAAGTACGTTCACTACGTGTGATTGACAACCAATTATATGTGTCGACACGTAAGGGTGCATTAAGCATTTGGCAGAACCGTTAATTTTTCTGCGGCTTATGTTAAAATAAGCCAAACCGTATTTTTAACGCGGGGGATTGAATCATCAATGCCCCGTGTTTTTATTTATTTTAGGCATTTATCCTATTTCCATTCTTCCTAAGCTTTCTGATGTTCAGACCAGACCAAACTGGCTGATCTGGAATAAAGGTTAATCTATGAAACCCGTAATTGCGCTCATTGGTCGTCCGAACGTCGGAAAATCAACGTTGTTTAACCAGATAACCAAGAGCCGTGATGCTCTCGTTGCTGACTTTGCCGGTCTGACTCGTGACCGTAAGTATGGTGACGCGACTTATCAAAATAAATCCTTTATCGTCGTTGATACTGGGGGTATTGGCGAAACTGAGGGCGGTATCGACTCGTACATGGCAGAACAGTCAAAAACTGCCATTAATGAAGCAGATATTATTGTCTTTGTGGTCGATGCGCGCGCAGGCTTATTGGCATCTGATGAGCAAATTGCACGTGACTTACGTACGCTAGGAAAAAAAGTTTATCTTGTTGCCAACAAAGTTGATGGTGTACATGCCGAAGCAGCTTTAGTTGAATTCTTCAAATTGGGTATGGGTGAACCACTTCAAGTGGCTGCCAGCCATGGTCGTGGTGTTCAGCAAATGCTTGAAGAAGTGTTGGCTGATGTACCTGAAGATGAAAGTGAAGAACAACACGATAAAGACACTGGCTTACGTTTAGCGATTATTGGTCGTCCAAACGTGGGTAAATCGACTTTAGTGAACCGTTTGTTGGGTGAAGACCGTGTGGTTGCATTTGACCAGCCGGGTACTACACGTGACTCAATTTATATTCCATTTGAACGTGATGGTCGTAAATACACGTTAATTGATACTGCGGGTGTACGTCGTAAAGGTAAAGTGGACGAAATGATCGAGAAATTCTCGATTGTGAAAACTTTACAAGCGATGAAAGATGCGCATGTTGTGGTAATTGTTGTCGATGCACGTGAAGGGATCGTTGAGCAAGACTTGCATTTGATCGGTTATGCGCTTGAAGCAGGCCGTGCGATGGTGATTGCCATCAACAAATGGGACAACATGTCTGACTACGACCGTAAACAGTGTAAATTAGATGTTGAACGTCGTTTTGACTTTATTCCTTGGGCAAAAATTCACTTAATTTCTGCACTTCACGGTACAGGTGTTGGTGATCTTTATCCATCGATCCACCGTGCTTATGATTCTTCTCATTTGAAAGTATCACCTGCGAAAATCACTCAAATCTTGAATGATGCAACGGATGCGCACCAACCACCAATGGTTCAAGGTCGTCGTATCAAAATGCGTTATGCGCATATGGGCGGACAAAATCCACCGACGATTGTGATTCACGGTAACAAAGTTGATAAAACGCCAAATGACTATCGTCGTTACCTAGAAAACGTGTTCCGTAAAGTTTATAAACTTGAAGGTACGCCAGTCAAAATTGAATTTAAAACCTCTGATAACCCATTTGAGGGTCGTAAGTCGCAAATCGATGAGCGTACGGCTGCACGTAAACGTCGTTATGTTCAGAAGTTCAAAAAAGCTGAAAAGAAATTCAAACGCTAAGTTTGAATGAGCAAAAAAAGCCTGCGGATATGCAGGCTTTTTTATTTCACTTCATTCATCTAAAAAGATGTAGAAATTAGTTTTTGCACTTTTTAGCTTGGCGGTAAATATCAATATTATCCAGGTTGGCTTGAGCAACTTCCATGGATTGCTGTGCGCTGCTGCTATCCTGTTGTGTATTTTTATTGCCAGAAAAAGCTGTAGCAAATTGTCCCATACGCGCCGCTGTTTCAGATTGACCTGAAAATGCGGATAGCGCGTTGCCAGCAAGACCTGCCCATTTTGAAACTTGATTATTTTGCTGTGCAGACGCTTGGCTTAATGCCAGTTGCGATGCTTCTAAAGTACGTTCAAAGGTTTTACGCTCAACGCTCAGGTCAGTGCAATCTAAGGTTTTTAAATAACTGGTACTATAAACACTATTGTTGGTTTGGCTAGCTTGATTGAAATTTGAGGCATAGCCACGGTCTGCTTGAGCTACGGCATAGGCAGCTTCTTGACGGCTTTGATTCATACGTGCTTCAGCTTGGTCCATGATCGCGCCATTTTTGGCACCCATCACTGCAACGGCCGCATCCAATAAACCTGCTTGAGCGAAACATGGTAGGACACAAAGTGAACTGATTAAGGTGATTTTTCTTAGCATCTGGTTTACCCCGAGTTTTAAATTAAAGTTATAAGAATCTAGAGTATTTTATCTAATTGAAGATGTATTTGAAATATTTATTATACTTAAGTATTTGAATATATTTATAATATTAAGTATTTCTTAAGTGGTTAGAAATATTTTTAAACTGAGTTTTAAAATCTCGACGAGTCAAAGGACCGATGCGCTCATCTGTAATGTGGTGTATTTTGTGTCGGAGTGTCGCATAAAATATAGCGTCATGGACGTAGTGTAAAAGATATTGGATCAACAACTTATGGCGAAAATTCAGCTTGAATATATTGCAATTACTGACTTCTTTGTGGAGCCGCATGGCTTGAGTCGTCAAGAGGTAATTGCCGTGCGTAAACAAGCCATTTACCAATATCGCAATCAATTACTTGCGCAGCGGCTAAATAGGTCAGTTGAAAATTCAGATTTTTCAAAGTCTGCATTTGGTAAGCCTTTTCTTCCTGATTTGCCACATTTTCATTTTAATCATAGTCATAGCCAGCAGCATTATGTTTTGGCCAGCAGTGAAAAAATCGCCAATATTGGTGTGGATATTGAGGATTTAAATCGAAAAGTTCGTTTTGATGCGATGGCTCAACATAGCTTTCATCCCGAAGAATTGCTCAATTGGGACAGTTGTGAGCATGATCCTTATTTTTGGTTTAAAGTTTGGACCACCAAAGAGGCGGTACTTAAAGCGTCAGGTTTAGGGATTCGAGTGAACCTGAATGAACTGAATACACAGTGTCATCCTGAGCAGAATGGTGGGATGTGTAGCCATCCCGCAATTGGCACTTTTGCTTATCAGAATATTCAACTACCGCATGTGATGTTGACGGTGGCATGGGAAAGTGAACAATCTTGCCGAGGCTTTCATTTGCCTAATATTGAGTTGAATGTCTTATAAATCGGTATGACATATAAATCACCATGAAAAAAGCCCTGTTCTGGCTGAACAGGGCTTTTTTTAAATCAATCTAAACTGGCTTTAGATTAGATTTTGCATTTTTTAGAACCTTGGTAGATACCAATGTTGTCGATGTTTGCTTGAGCAGCAGATTTGTTCGCTTGTTGAAGTTCAAGGTTGCCTGCATCAGAAGTATCTTGCTCACCAGCCAAGCTGTTTGCAATGTTGCCTGCACGAGCAGCTTTTTCAGAGTTACCACCGAAAGCAGCAAGAGCGCCACCCGCTAAACCAGCAAATTTGCTCAATGATTTGCCTGGCGCTTGAGCAGATGCTTGGATGTTTGCAATGTTTTTGTCAGCAGCTTCTAAAGAGCGCTTAGCATTCGCTTTTTCAACAGCAAGAGTTGCACAATCCATCGCTTTTAATTCTGAAGATGCGAATTGAGTTGTAGCAAAAGCAGAAATTGAAATAGAAGTAACAGTTGCAAGAACAAGTAATTTTTTCATGAAATAATTCACTTTTATTGTTAGAAAATAAACGCCCGAAAGTAATGGGCGGGTGAATATTATTCAAAAAAAGGAATTTTGTCCTGTTAAAATGTGACAATTGTGTAACTTTGTGTAATTTGCGTACAAATATGATTGCAAAATTAAATGATTAGTAACACGTTGCTATTTGGGTTTTTGTGCAATCCAAATATTACTTAAGCGGTTGACAAATTGCGGGCTAAACTTCGATAAATTAAATAAAAATTTAGCTTTCATCCCCACAGGTGTATGTGTGGCCATTAAGACCGTATCCTTTTTTTGTACCAAGGTATAAATTTGCTGAGCGACATCGCTCGGTTGAAGATTGACGCCCATTTTCTTAATGCTTTGGGCATCCATGTCTTGCACCATCGCGGTTTGAACAAATAAAGGCATCACATCTAAAACGCGAATATTGTATTTTTGCCATTCAATATCCAAACTTTCAGTGAGCCCACGTACAGCAAATTTAGATGTGGCATAGCTGGCTAAATCTGCTTGTCCATAAATAGCTGAAGCCGAAGAGAGGTTAATCACACGAGCAAAATTGCTTTGTTGTAAATAGGGGAATGCCGCATAGCAACCGTTTATCACCCCTTTGACATTGATATCAATCGTTCGGTGGTGTGCAGACAGTTCCGTATGTTCAAAGCTGCCTGAATACAGAATTCCGGCATTATTGACTAAGATATTCAGCTGACCTGCCCAAGCAACAAATTCAGCTAAAGCGCTTTGCCATTGCTCTGGTTGTGTCACATCTAAAAGCCCAGCTTTGGCATGGCTACCGAGTTCAGCAGCTAATGAGGTGACTTGAGATTGGTTAATGTCGTAGAGCCCAACTTTATAGCCTTGTTGTATGAACAGTCGTGCAATTGCTGCGCCAATCCCTTGTCCTGCACCGCTAATAAAAATACTTTGCATGTTATGCTTCCCTGAATTGAGTTGCTCATTCCCTGAGTGAATTTTGAGCATATCAAATTCTGTAATCGAAACAATGTACTGATGAGTAAATAGCTGGAGTTCACATGGAACAATTATTAGCAGTGATGAAAGAATTACGTGAAAAATGTCCATGGGATCAAAAGCAAACCCCAGAAAGTCTGACTCGTTATGCTATAGAAGAGGCCTATGAAGTTGAAGCGGCGGTTCGTTCAGGTCAGATTGACGATGTGCGAGATGAACTGGGGGATTTGTTGCTGCAAGTGGTTTTTCAGTCGCAGATGTATAGCGAACAAGGCGCGTTTGATTTTCAAGATGTGGTGCAAGCCATTACAGATAAATTAATTCGCCGTCATCCCCATGTGTTTCAGGCAGAGCAGTTTTCTGCACTCAATGCGGATGATGTGGCAACACTATGGAAACAGATTAAACAACAAGAAAAAGCAGGGAAATCAGCATCTAGATTAGATGAGGTTAAACATGCACCTGCATTAAGCCAAGCAGATGAAATCCAAAAAAATGTGGCGAAAATTGGATTTGATTTTCCAGATATTGAAGGGGCTTATGGCAAGCTTGAGGAAGAGCTAGGGGAGTTAAAAGAGGCCTTGGCAGGCAAAAAATCCGACGAAATATTTGATGAATTTGGTGATTGCTTATTTTCTCTAGTGAATGTTGGACGTAAGATTGGCATCTCAAGTGAGATGGCACTTTTAAGTACCATTCATAAGTTTAGAAGCCGTTTTGCTTATATTGAAGCACAGGCCACATTACAACAAAAACATGTAGAAGACTTGTCCCTGACTGAAATGGATCAGTTATGGGAACAGGCAAAACAACAATTAAAACAACAGGCTGAATATGCACTACATCCTAAAGAATAAATGCTTTACACAACTACTTGTCTTGGTTTTGAGTTTAATGGCAGATTTAACTTATGCTCAAAGCCCTTCGGGCTACGCGGAATGGAAAGCCATGCAGCAAGCTCAAGATCAGCAATTAAAAAAGCAATCTGAGGCCTCTAAGTCCAAATCGGCAACTGCACCCAGCAATGCCAACTATTATTTGTCACGACCCAGCACTCAGCAAAATAGCCGATCAGATCAGGTACGCTTAAATACAGCCTCAGTCGATGAACTGCAAACTTTGCATGGAATTGGTCAGAAAAAAGCAGAAGCAATTGTGCAATATCGTAAAAGTAATGGCTTATTTAAAAGCATTGATGATATTCAACAGGTTAAGGGCATCGGTCCTGCGCTGTTTGCTAAAAATAAAGCAAAATTGGCACTTTAAGTGAAGTGTAAAAAAAAGAATTAGGTTAAGCTCAGCTTGAGCATCGAGATAATCAAATTGCCCTTTGATTGTGTTAGAGATATCATTAGCGACATCTTAAGAATTTTACGTTCAGACGTAGGAGACAGCGTCTTTTGCAAACTTTGCGCGCGTCCAAATGTGGTTTATCAACCGCACAATTACCTTCTTCCATTTTAGATGTGATTGATGCCTTAACTAAGGCAGGCTATGAAGCTTATATCGTGGGTGGCGGTGTCCGCGACCTAATGTTGGGTCATGCACCTAAAGATTTTGATGCCGTAACTAATGCGACACCAGCTCAGGTGAAAGAAGTCTTCGGGCGACGTTGCCGAATTATTGGTCGTCGTTTTGAGCTGGCGCATGTCTACTCAGGACGTGAACTGATCGAAGTTGCGACCTTCCGTGCGCCGCCTAAAAAAGCCGTGACTTCTGCTGCGGGCATGATTTTACGTGATAATAATTGGGGTACGATTGAGCAAGACTTTGCACGCCGTGACTTCTCGATCAATGCGATGTATTACCAACCACGCAAAGGCGAAGTGCTAGATTTTTGTCATGCAGTAGATGACATAAAACATAAAACGTTGCGTTTATTGGGTGATCCACAACTCCGTTTTGAAGAAGATCCTGTGCGGATGCTTCGGACTTTACGTTTTGCAGCCAAATTAAACTTTAATATTGATGAAAAAATTCTGGATGTCTTTACCCCAGAACTTACTCAATTGCTGCGTGATGTGTCTCCACATCGGTTATACGACGAGTCACAAAAACTCTTTACTATGGGGCATCTCAATCGCGTCTTACCGATGCTGATCGATTTTGGTATTTGGTATCAATTATTTGCAGATATCAAACCAGTCGTAACCCCATTTATTGAGTTGGCTGCAAAAAATACCGATCAACGTATTTCGATTGGGAAAACCATTAACCCTGCATTTTTCTATGCCGTGTTATTGTGGATTCCGTTCCAAGAACGTTGTACGTTCTATCTGAATAAAGGTGTGGTTCCTGCTGAAGCACGTGCTCAAGCAGGCTTAGATGTATTGAAACGTCAGGCTACACGAACCATTATTCCACGCTTTGCCGAAACATTTATTCGTGAAGTTTGGGAAATGCAAACCCGTTTGCTGAATCCAAAACCACAGCAAATTGAAGCACTTTCAGGTCATGCACGTTTCCGTGCAGGCTTTGACTTTCTGCTGCTGCGTGAAAAATCGGGCGATATAAGCACGCAAGGTATGGGCCAGTGGTGGGATGCTTATCAGCAGATGAGCACTGACGAAAAAGAACGGGCAATTAGCCAATACAATCGTCAACGTGCCAAGAGTCGTCGTAAAGCGGCGCATGAAGATGTGGAAACGAAAACTTCTGCACATCAGCAAGTTGAAATTGAACCACTTGTGAATGAACCAGAAAGCAGAAGTCGCCGTCAACGTAAGCCTAAATCACATGCCAATAGTCTAGAGACAGTGTCAATCGTTGCAGCGTCAGCCAGTGGTGAAATTGGTGCAGATCATCCGATTTTAAAACGTAAACGTGTGAAACGAGATTTGACTCAGGTTATTTTTGGGCCAACACAATGACGCTGACATATATTGGTTTAGGCAGTAATTTAGGTGATTCTCTACAGATCCTTAGTGAAGCGGTGCATAAACTTGCAACACTCGGAACAGTGAAAGTCTCAAAACTGTATCAAAGCCCACCAATGGGGCCACAAGATCAGCCGAATTATTTAAATGCAGCGGTTGCATTAGAAACTGATCTAGCACCTTTGGCTTTGTTGGATGAATTACAACGCTTTGAACAAGAGTCGGGGCGTGTACGCCTACGCCATTGGGGCGAGCGTACACTGGATTTAGATTTACTGATTTACGGTGAACAGCACATTCAAAATGAACGTTTAACGGTGCCTCATGTTGGTGTTTTAGAACGTGATTTTGTGTTGAAACCTTTATTGGATTTAGATGAGAATCTACAGATTAAAGGACAACCATTAAAAGATTTACCTATTTTGAATAATCCAAATTTAACTGTATTGGATGCAGGAAACTGGGCCCATCTTTAATTTTTGTATGACCACTTGAGAAAGCCGTCATCTGAGGAATATTGAAATGATTAGTCTAAGTGACTTGAAAAAATTTAAAGCGGAAGGCCGCAAATTCTCCTGCTTGACTTGCTATGATGCGAGCATGGCAAAAGCAATGGAAGTTGCTGAAGTCGATAGTATTCTGATTGGTGATTCATTGGGGATGACCATTCAAGGTAATGACTCAACCTTACCTGTCACTGTTGAAGATATGGCATATCACACTGCGGCAGTGCGTCGTGGCAATAAGCATGCGTTTATTCTGACAGATTTGCCATTTATGACCTATGCCACTTTGAATGATGCTTTGGTGAATTCAAAGATCGTGATGCAAGCAGGCGCACAGATGGTCAAATTGGAAGGTGGCGCATGGTTGTCAGAAACAGTTGAAGTATTGACCCGTAATGGTATTCCAGTGTGTGTGCATTTAGGGTTAACTCCGCAATCGGTTCATGTGTTTGGCGGTTATAAAGTGCAAGCACGTACACGCGAAACCGCGGATCAACTCATTGCAGATTGTAAAGCTGTGGTTGATGCAGGTGCAGCAATTTTACTTTTGGAATGTGTTCCTGCCCAAGTGGGTAAAGAAATTAGTGAATTATTCCCAAATACACCTGTGATTGGGATCGGTGCCGGTGCAGAAACGGATGCTCAAGTCTTGGTTCAACAAGATATGTTGGGACTGACGTTTAGTCACGTGGCGAAATTTGTTCGCAACTTTATGAAAGAGCAAGCAGGGGAAACGGCAATTGTGGATGCGTTTAAGGCGTATCATGCTGCCGTATTAGATGGTAGCTTCCCTGCCAAAGAACATACATTCCAAATTGAGCTGTAAGACATGAAAACTGAAACAACGATTCAAGGTTTAAGTGCATCGCTAAATCCAGCACGTGCTGCGCGTAAAATCATTGGTTTTGTACCAACGATGGGGAACTTGCATGAAGGTCACCTCAATTTAGTTCGTGAAGCACGCAAACTGTGTGATGTCGTGGTGGTGAGTATTTTCGTTAACCCAATTCAGTTTGGTCCAAATGAAGACTTTGACAACTATCCACGTACTTTGGAACAAGATCAGCACTTATTGGCTGAAGTGGGTTGTGACATCGTGTTTGCACCGACTGTTGAACAAATGTATGGCAACAAACCGCGCTTAACCAATATTAGCGTGGGCGGCATTACCAATGATTTGTGTGGCGAACAGCGTCCGGGTCATTTTGACGGTGTTGCTGTTGTTGTGACAAAACTCTTTAATATTGTTCAACCGAATTTTGCATTCTTTGGGCAAAAAGATTACCAGCAACTTGCAGTGATTCGTCAGTTTGTACGTGACTTAAATATTCCACTAGAAGTGATTGGTGTGCCGATTACTCGTGCTGAAGATGGTTTGGCATTGAGCTCACGTAATGGTTATTTAAGTGCGGAAAATCGTGCGATTGCACCAACGATTTACCAAAGCTTGAAAACGGCTGAGGCAGAATTACATGCTGGAACTCAACTTGCAGATGTGTTAGCGAATATTAAAGCAACATTGACAGCAGCGGGTTTTGTTGTGGACTATGTTGAAGCACGTACACCTGAATTACAGAAAATTGAAGAATTTGATCAAGACGTGGTGTTGTTTATTGCGGCTAAATTAGGCGCAACACGTCTTATTGATAATATGCAGGTTAAATATACTGCAGTTTAAAACGGCTATGGGGTAGCAAGCGATGAAGCGCATTTTAATTGTTACAGGACAATCTGGATCTGGAAAGTCATCTGCATTACAGATACTTGAGGATTTAGGCTATTACTGTATCGATAATTTGCCATTGGCCTTACTCCCCGAAATTGTTGAAAAACTTGATTCAGAAAATAATCTTGAACAATTGGCACTGGGTGTGGATGTCCGCAGTACACGTGCAGATTTACAAGAGTTCGATTTGGTTTTTCAACAGCTACAACGCCATGGCTCAGTCGATATTATTTATTTGACCACGCGTGATCAGGAATTGATTGCGCGATTCAGTTCATCTCGACGTCCCCATCCGTTGGCAAGTCGTTTCAAAAGTTTAAATGAGTGCATACAGGAAGAAAAATCTTTACTGTTGCCGATTCAATTACGCTCGACAGTACATATTGATACTACAGATAAGAGTGTACATGATTTAAAACATACCTTGCTGTCTAAACTTGGACAGGCAGATAATTTAATTTTGATCTTACAGTCTTTTGGCTATAAGCATGGTATTCCACTCGATGCAGATTATGTTTTTGACGTCCGTCATTTGCCCAATCCGCACTGGGATATGGAATTACGTAAGTATTCAGGATTAGATGAGCCAGTTCGTCAATTTTTACAGCAAAGTGAACAAACCAATGAAATGTTCCAAGATATTTATAATTTCTTGGATAAATGGCTGCCGGCATTTGCCGAAGGGCATCGTCATTACATGACGGTGTCGATCGGTTGTACAGGTGGGCAACACCGTTCGGTATATATCGTAGATAGACTAAAAAAAGCACTTGAGGCAAAATGGTCTATTCAGGTTCTACATAGAGAAATGAAGCACTGGTCATGATCGACACAACTGTTGACGTAATTAATAAACTGGGTTTACATGCGCGTGCATCTGGCAAGCTAATCGAAGTCACGACCAAATTTCGCTCGTCGATTCAAATTGGTAAGGGTGGAAAATTAGTAGATGCCAAAAATATTATGTCTTTGCTGATGCTTGGCGCAGGCAAGGGCACAACTTTACGCTTAGTGATTGAAGGTGCAGATGAAGAAAAAGCTTTATCTGAAATTCAAGCACTGTTTGCAGCAAAATTTTACGAGGCAGATTAAACGTGGCACGTCGACCGAACCGCTATACCGAAGAAGACTTTGAATCCTTAGAAGGACGTGCAAGTAAAACTGAGCAAAAGAAAGCTGTACAACGTATGGCTGCTTTGGGCGAGGAACTTGCAAAACTGAATCCTAAACAGATTAAAAATCTTCCTGTTGAAGAGCGTCTGATCGAAGCACTACTAGATGCACAAACAATTACTTCACATGAAGCACGACGCCGTCAGTTTCAACGTGTAGGTAAATTGCTGCGTAATGAAGATGAAACCATGATTTTATCTTACTTAACCCCGCAGCAAGGTGCGAAAAAAACAGCGCAGCTTCAACGCTGGACTGAACGTATGATTGCCCAAGGTGATCCCGTCATTAAAGAGTTCATGAAAGCACATAATGCTGCTGAACATCATCCTATTCGTCAGCATATTTTGCGTATTCAACGTGATATAGCAAAAAATGTAAGCGAAGAAGAACTGACTGCGTCAAAGTTGAAATTGTTTAACTACATTCAACAAGTGGCTTTATTATCTGATAACTAATGCATGATTAGATAGCCAAGTACTTAGATAGCTCAATGATCAGAGAATTCAACATGATCTGATCATTGAAGCAAAACGTGAAGTTATAGACTTCACATCAAAAAAGCGACCTGATTAGGTCGCTTTTTTTGCTTAAATGATTGAAAAAATCATGCTTGGCTTTTGAGTTTTAACATTAACCAAATTCACCAACAGCGCGCTCTTTAGCCCATTCACGGAGAACGAACTTCTGAAGTTTACCTGTCGAGGTTTTTGGAATTTCGGTAATCACTACATCTTTAGGTACTTTGAAACGTGCAAGGTGCTGCTTACAGAATTCGATCAGTTCTTCAGGCGTTGCTTCTTTACCTGCTTTTAATTCAATAAAGGCACAAGGCACTTCTTGCCAACGAGGGTCAGGTTTTGCAACCACTGCAGCTGTCAGTACAGCAGGGTGTTGATATAGAATTTCTTCTACTTCGAGCGATGAAATGTTTTCACCCCCTGAAATGATCACATCTTTAGAGCGGTCAGTAATTTTGGCATAACCGTCAGGTTGGCAGACTGCTAAGTCGCCGGTATGGAACCAGCCACCGGCAAAGGCTTCAGCCGTTGCTTCTGGGTTTTTCAAATAACCTTTCATTACGATGTTGCCACGGAACATGATTTCACCCATGGTCTGGCCATCATGCGGAACAGGTAACATGGTCTCAGGATCAATGACTTTCATGCCATCTTGAAGCGGGTATGGCACACCTTGGCGAGAATGCAACTGTGCTTGTTCTTGAATGGAAAGATCAGACCAACCAGCTTGCGATGCGCAAAGTGCCGATGGACCATATGTTTCAGTCAAACCATAAACATGTGTGACATTGATACCAATATTACGCATCCCTTCAATAATCGCTGCAGGAGGCGCTGCACCAGCAACCATCACTTCAACGCGATGGTCAAATTGTGCTTTTTTCTCTTCAGGCGTATTGATCATCATTGAAAGTACGATTGGCGCACCGCAGAAATAATCTACTTTGTGTTCTGCAATCAATTTGAAAATCAGTTCAGGGTCGATTTTACGTAGACAAATATTGGTTCCACCATTGGCTGCCATTGTCCAAGCAAAGCACCAGCCATTACAGTGGAATAGAGGAAGCGTCCACAGATACGTTGCACGTGGCGTCATGCCGCAAGCAATGATGTTACTCGCTGCATTGATATATGCGCCGCGGTGATGATACACCACGCCTTTTGGATTCCCTGTGGTACCCGAGGTATAGCTTAAACTAATCGCATCCCATTCATCTTGAGGTAAGTGCCACTCAAAGTTGGCATCGCCTTGCGCCAACCAGTCTTCAAATTCAATTTGTCCAATCGGTTGTGCTGTGCCTTCAAATTCAGCATCTGCAACATCAATGACATAAATGTCTTGATCGATCAAAGCTAAAGCTTCGGTGGCAACCTGAGTGAATTCAGGGTCAACCAACAGGACTTTGGTTTCAGCATGTTCCAGCATGAAGGCAATAGTTTTTGCATCAAGGCGTGTATTTAGCGTATTCAATACTGCACCCGCCATCGGTACGGCAAAGTGTGCTTCAACCATAGCCGGAACATTCGGTAATAACACAGACACGGTGTCGTTTTTGCCAATGCCTAATTGTTGCAACTGATGTGCAAATTGACGACAGCGGTTATACGTTTGGCGCCATGAAATATGACGATTGCCGTGGATAATGGCATCCTGATCAGGATAAATATAGGCTGCACGCTCTAAATAACGTAGAGGCGAAAGTGCCACAAAATTTGCCGGGGTCCGTGGCAATTCATCGTATGCGCTAACCATCGTGGTACTCCAAGTCCATGTCTATTTGTTTTAAATCTGACTTAACAATAATTCAGTCCGCAGCTTCTCTGCATTTATGCTTTAGTCGAGTATTTACACTAAATTTTTAAGTGATTGAAATTTAACATAATAAAAACAATAAGGTGACGAAAATGAACCCTGTGGTTCTCAAAATTGATTTTTTAGCATAAATAATTTAGTTGAAAAATATACAGGGTTTGTTGGTTTTTTATACTAATTTGGCAGATATTTCCGTGTGTGATCCTCTTTGTTGATTCGGTTTGAATGATGCTTAACGAATAATCTAGAGCGTCCTTAAAAGTCTGTCAGGGCTTTCAAACGAATGGTTTTATCTCTTTGATTTATGGATTATTTGCTGTTTTATAACAATAAACTTAAATTTGAGTAGATGCTGAACTTCGTATAATCTAAGTAAAAAATCAAGATGGCTTGTGCATCAACATTGCAAAAGCGGAAATCAAAAATAAAACAATACGGCTGAATACAATAAAAAGTATGGCGATAAGGATGAATATGACAATTCAACACGACATTGCATGGGAAAATTGGTCAGGTGCTCAGAAGTCGATCCCGAAGTCATTTATACAACCGAAAAATCTTGAGCAGTTAATGGAGGTGGTTCAATCCCAACCTAAGATTCGTATGGTTGGCGCAGGGCACTCTTTTAGCCCTTTGGCAAAAACCACAGATACCTTAGTAAGTTTAGATCATCTCAAAGGTATTCTAGATATCGATGCTGAACGCTGCCAAAGTACCGTCCAAGCTGGCACACGATTATTTGATTTGGGCGAGAAGCTCGCGTCTTTTGATCAGGCACTGATCAATCAAGGAGATATTGATCGTCAAAGTTTGGCTGGAGCTATCGCAACAGGGACACATGGCACAGGACTCGAATTGCCGTGTTTATCGGCACTGGTTAAGGGGTTTGAGTTATTAACCGCGCAGGGCGAATTAATACAATGCAGTGCTGAACAGAATAGCGAAATTTTCCAAGCAGGGCGTGTTTCACTCGGGAGTTTAGGCGTGCTGACGCATGTACAGCTGCAAAATCGACCGATGTATAAACTCAAAGAACAAACGCGATTATGTCCGCTGAAAGACGTCATGCAAAATATGCAGCAATGGCAATATGAACATCGACATATTGAGTTCTGGGCATTTAGTCATGCCGATCAGGTTATTTTAAAAACCTTAGATGAGACGGAAGATAACCTTCAACCGCGGAAAGAACAGTGCTTAGATGACGACGTATTACTCAAATTTTGTGCAGAATTGACGCGATTCTTTCCACCACTGAATCCATGGCTACAAAAATTATTAGGTGTTTTTGTCAAACCTTCGATCAACGTAGACTGGTCAAGTCGAATTTTTCCTTCTACTCGAAGTACCAAATTTAATGAGATGGAATACCAGATTCCGCTGCAACACGGGATGAATTGTTTAGAAGAAATTTTGCATACCCTTCGACGACATAAGGTTCCGATGTTTTTTCCGCTAGAATATCGACTTGTACGTGGGGATGATATTTGGCTCAGTCCGTTTTATCAGCAAGATTCGGCCTCAATTTCGGTGCATCAGTTCTATAAGCAAGATTATCAAGTCATCTTTAAGCTCGTGGAGCCGATTTTTTTAAAATATGGCGGGCGTCCGCATTGGGGGAAATTGCATAGCCTAAATGCGCGGCAGCTTCAAAATGTGTACCCCAAGTGGCAAGATTTTTTGAATATTCGACAAGAATTAGATCCTCAGCAAAAGTGGCTCAGTCCCGAGCTACAGCAGTTACTGATTGATTAAGCATCGTGGAAAGTTAAACGTTGAAGACCAATTGAACGATATGAAAAAGGGGATGGCATGGATGCATATTTTCAAAAGTTGAATACGCTGCTAAAGCAAAACGGCACTGGGATGCCGCAGTTAATCGTGGATGTTGACGCATTAAATCACAACTTGGTGATCACTCAGCAGCAGATACCACACAGTCTGCATCCGCGCTTGGTGGTGAAATCATTGGCCTGCATGGCATTGCTTCAACACTGTGCTACACAGCTTCAGACACAGCGTTTCATGCTATTTCATTTTGCACATCTGAAAACACTTTTTGAGTCGATGCCGCAAACCGATGTGTTGTTTGGAAAACCGATGCCGATTCAGGCTTTGAACCATGCAGACAAGGCGTTTTTGCAGGCAACGCAATCGCAAGTGCAATGGCTGATTGATAGTGAACAGCGTTTAGCCCAATACCTCAAATTTGCTGAGCAGCATCAACTGTGTCTACGCATTAATATTGAAATCGATGTGGGTTTACACCGCGGTGGTCTGAAAACGATCGATGAGCTAAAGGCTATTTTGGATGTAATCGTTCAACATCCTCAACATTTAAAATTTTCAGGATTGATGGGCTATGACGCACATGTGGCGAAGATTCCACGACTGATTCAATCTGCTGAACAGACTTATCAACAATCCCAGAAAAGTTATCAACAATTCAAAGCTTATGTACAACAGCACTATCCAACTTTATGTGATGAACACACCTGTTGGAATGGTGGTGGTAGTCCTAGTTTTAGTTTTCATTGTCAGCAGAGTGTCTGTAACGAAGTCTCGTTTGGCTCGATGTTATTAAAACCTGCAGATTTTGAACTGAAAAATTTACACGCTTTCCAAAGTGCCTTGTGGCTCGCCACACCCGTGTTAAAAGTGTTGCCAAGGACAGAATTACCACAGTTAGAATGGCTCAGTCGTTGGGCAAAATCTCAGGCTGTGTTTATTTATGGAGGCTATTGGCGAGGGGACTATGTTTATCCTCAAGGCAGTCAGCCCCATGCATTATATGGTCGAAGTAGTAATCAGGAACTTGTGCAAATTCCGCAGACAAGTAGCATAGACATAGATGATTATATTTTTTTACGCCCTGCGCAAAGTGAAATGATCATCCCTCAATTTGCACAGCTTTGGTTGTATCAATCAGATCAATTGATCGCCTTAGAGACATTCAGAGAATAAAAAAGCGTCATTACGTTCTTTGGTTCAATTGTTTCGCAATTTTTTTTTACGTGCGTAACATCAGTTATGAATGAGAACGTGATTATTATGTTGACAGCATAAAGCGCATTTCGGCTGAAATCTGCTTGAATTATCAGGAGTCTTGTAAAAGGCGGTAGAAAAATCAACTTCCATGGGATTAGAGGTTTATTAAAGTTGGCAGGGCGTGTAAAATTTAGGTCGAATTTTATTTATCCACCGTTTTTATCTTTTGAGGGTCTCCCTCGATCATAATCTCGCGGTGACATGCTCCATTGTACGGGGCATCACTCCTTAAGGATTTTTATATGCCAATTATCACTTTGCCAAATGGCGATCAAAAAGAATTTGATCATGCCGTGTCTGTGATGGAAGTTGCTCAAAGCATCGGTCCTGGTCTAGCAAAAAATACAGTTGCTGGTCGTGTAAACGATCGTTTAGTTGATGCGTCTGATTTAATTACAGAAGATGCTAGCCTACAAATTATCACGCCTAAAGATGAAGATGGTATTCACATCATTCGTCACTCTTGTGCGCACTTGGTGGGTCATGCAGTTAAGCAATTGTTCCCAGAAGCAAAGATGGTCATTGGTCCTGTCATTGAAGAAGGTTTCTACTATGACATCTGGATGCCACGTCCGTTTACTTTAGATGACATGGCAGCAATCGAAGAGCGCATGAAAAAGCTCATCGACCAAGACTATGATGTCATCAAAAAAATGACTCCACGTGATGAAGTGATCAAAGAGTTCACTGCACGTGGCGAAGAATACAAACTGCGTCTGATCGAAGACATGCCTGAAGAAACTGAAATGGGCTTGTACTACCATCAAGACTACTTGGATATGTGCCGTGGTCCGCACGTTCCAAATACTAAATTCTTAAAATCGTTCAAGTTGACTAAAATCTCTGGTGCTTACTGGCGCGGTGATGCGAAAAACGAACAGTTACAACGTATTTACGGTACAGCTTGGGCGGACAAAAAGCAGCTAGCTGCCTACATCAAACGTATTGAAGAAGCTGAAAAACGCGATCACCGTAAAATTGGTAAAGCGTTAGACTTGTTCCATATGCAAGAAGAAGCGCCGGGTATGGTGTTCTGGCATCCAAACGGCTGGACGATTTACCAAGTGCTTGAACAATACATGCGTAAAGTTCAACAAGCCAACGGTTACCAAGAAATCCGTACACCGCAAGTGGTTGATTTCACACTTTGGGAAAAATCAGGTCACGCAGCAAACTATGCTGAAAACATGTTTACGACTCACTCAGAGAACCGTAACTATGCTGTAAAACCAATGAACTGCCCATGTCACGTGCAAGTCTTCAACCAAGGTTTGAAATCTTACCGTGATCTTCCAATTCGTTTGGCTGAGTTTGGTTCATGTCACCGTAACGAACCATCGGGTTCATTACACGGCATTATGCGTGTACGTGGCTTTACACAAGATGATGCGCATATCTTCTGTACCAAAGAACAAATCGGTACTGAAGTTGCAGACTTTATTAAACTGACATTAGATGTTTATAAAGACTTCGGCTTTGAAGAAGTACAAATGAAGTTGTCGACACGTCCAGAAAAACGTGTGGGTGATGACAAACTTTGGGACATGGCAGAAAAATCTTTAGCAGATGCTTTAGATGCTGCAGGCCTAGAGTGGGAACTTCAACCGGGTGAAGGTGCATTCTACGGTCCGAAAATTGAATTCTCATTGAAAGACTGCTTAGGTCGTGTATGGCAGTGCGGTACAATTCAATGTGACTTTAACTTACCAGAACGTCTTGACGCATCTTATGTGACTGAAGATAACGACCGTGATCAGCCTGTAATGTTGCACCGCGCAATACTTGGCAGTTTCGAGCGTTTTATTGGTATACTTATTGAACACTATGCTGGTTTCATGCCACCTTGGTTGTCTCCAATTCAAGCATGTGTGATGAACATTACTGATTCACAAGCTGAAGCATGTGAGTCAGTCGTCGCTAAACTTAAAGAAAGCGGTATCCGCGCGATTTCAGACTTGAGAAATGAGAAAATCGGCTTTAAGATTCGTGAACGTACTTTAGAGCGTATTCCTTACTTATTGGTTCTTGGAGACCGTGAAGTTGAGGAAGGTACTGTAAACGTCCGTACTCGCTCTGGAAAAAATTTGGGTACTATGTCAATTGATGCATTCATCGACTTAGTAAAAGCAGCCGTAGCCGAACGCGGCCGGTACATTGTGGAGTAAAAGCGATTAAACAGCCTGACCGTAATCAACAGGGCGGAAAGTCAAACCGTCCTGCCTTGAATGATGAAATTCGTGCAAAAGAAGTCCGTCTAGTAGACGAAAATGGCGAGCAAAAAGGGATTGTATCTCTTGCTGACGCTTTGCGTGCTGCAGAAGCAGTAGATCTTGACCTTGTTGAGATCGTTGCCAATGCTGAGCCACCAGTCTGCAAAATCATGGATTTCAACAAGCATTTGTTTGATCTAAAACAAAAGCAAAAAGAAGCGAAGAAAAAACAACATCAAGTACAGGTGAAAGAAATCAAGCTACGCCCTGGTACTGATGTTGGTGACTACAACGTTAAACTACGTGCCATTATCAAGTTCCTTGAAGAAGGCAATAAGGTAAAAATCACGCTTCGTTTCCGTGGTCGTGAAATGGCACACCAACAGTTAGGTTTGGCTCAATTGCAAAAAATTGAAGCTGACGTGGTTGACTATGGTGTTGTTGAACAAACACCAAAAATGGAAGGCCGTCAAATGGGTATGCTACTTGGTCCTAAAAAGAAAAAGTAAGTATCCATTAAAAAAGCACTGCATTTGCAGTGCTTTTTTTTGCCTATATTTTGGTTTTTAATCTCAATGATGTTCAAGGGCACAAATAATTTTTGCTGCGTATTGATTGGAAAATAGAGCAAAATTCATGAATGCGAACTTATGTCTGAGAGTATTAAGTAAGTTTCTTTAAGAAAGACAAATTTGATTATATTTTAATTGATATTCAATCGTTGTTTCGATTCAGACGTTTTGAAATGCTTTAATTTAGTTTTAATGTAGGTATAAAGTGAGCAAAGCTTTTTATTGAGCTAACTATGTGAGATCTATTTACATAAAACAGGCCGTGAAATAGGGGTTTTCAGTACCCTCCAATAGATTTTCATCTTGGTAATATTAGGTCGTATATTCCATGTCATAAAAGCAATCAGAACAAAGTACATTTCATATAAATAGATAGTAATACAGAGTAGGATTATTTTTTGCAAGATACGCCAAAATTTAAAAAGAGTAGATGAGCAGCTTGTAAGCCAGACCCACCAAGGATTCATTAAAAACACCTATATGGAGTATTTAGTTTGGAATAAAAAATCAGAACATAAAATTTGCAATCTAGACACTATATTTTTGAGATGGGATGATTTTAATTCTTTTTTATCATGTTACGAATTTAACTATTTTTTTCAAAAAAAAGACCCCGAAGGGTCTTTTTTTTATGAGGGTTTACTCAGCGCTATTTTCTTGGACAGGACTTTCTATCAATGCCTTTTTGCCAATTGGAATTTGGCGTGGCAGTTTTTCTTCAGGAATAATACGCTGTAAGTCCACTGTCAATAAACCATTTTCATATAGGGCTTGTTGCACTTCTATATGTTCATCTAAGCGTAAAGACAGTTTAAATGTACGACGAGCAATGCCTTTATGCAGGAATTCCACAGTTGTATCTTGCGCTTCAGTTGGTTTACCTGAAATGCTTAGCACTTGATTTTCTAAGTTTAGCGAAAGTTCATCTTCTGTAAAACCTGCGGTTGCCACCACAATGCGATAGCTATTTTCAGCCGTTTTTTCAATATTGTATGGCGGGTAATTTGGTGTGTCGCTTTGCATGGCATAATCAAATAAATCGTTGAAACGATCAAAACCAATGCTACGACGGAAAAGTGGGTTAAGATTTAAACTACTCATAATTAGAACTCTCTTTAATAAGCAAAGTTGTAACAATAAGAAATGTTCAGTGATGCTTGGCATCCACTGTTCACTAACAAGATCGTTTGATCCTTGTACATGTATCAATATCGGTCTGTGCTGATTTTTTTCAAGGGATTTTTATAAAAAAATTATATTTTTTGAATTTTTGTACCTTAAGTGATTTTAAAAGCAAAGTGATAATTCACATTTTAACGTTACTTTTCAGAAAAACTGACAAGCTTTCACTGGATTAAACATGTTATACATAAAGCAAAATGAGATTGCCTTACTGAAAATTAAAAAGGAATATAGATGATTGATCTCTACTATTGGGGTACACCCAATGGACATAAAATTACCATCGCTTTAGAAGAAATGGGTTTGGAATACCAAATTTTTCCGATTAATATCTTGGAAAATGATCAATTTCAGCCAGACTTTTTGAGAATTTCTCCGAACAATAAAATCCCTGCAATCGTGGATCAGAATGGCCCACGAGGAGAGTCGATTTCAGTTTTTGAGTCTGGTGCGATTCTGCAATATCTTGGACGTAAAACAGGTTTGTTTTATCCAGAAGATGAGTTTGAGCGCGTTGAAGTTGAACAATGGTTGATGTGGCAAATGGGTGGTTTTGGGCCCATGTTAGGACAAAATCATCATTTTAGTCGTTTTGCACCTGAACGTATTCCGTATGCAACTGAACGTTATGTAAATGAGTCTAAACGCTTATATAAAGTTTTGAACCATCAGTTGATTGGTCAAAAATTTGTGGCTGGAGAGTATTCGATTGCAGATATGGCTATTCTGCCTTGGGCACTGCGTCATGAATGGCAGCAAATTCAGCTGGAAGATTATCCATACGTGAAAGACTATATCGATCGACTGACGGCCCGTCCAGCGGTACAAAAAGCCTTAGCAATACACGTTTAAAAAAAGAGCATGGAAACATGCTCTTTTTTTACGAAATAAATAGAAGCTTTTTCCACCAAGGTCTTTGGTTTTCTTTCAGGGTCTTGAGTGAGAAGGGCTGTACGGCAACAAAGGGGTAAGCGACACCATTTTCGATATAAGGTTTGAACTTGGCACGTAAAAGTGACTGCTCAACCCGCTTATCAATGTGTGTAAGTCCAGAGCTTTTGATTAATTCAGCTTTTTGAACTTCGCCGGTGGCTAAAACATATAGTTTGAAACTGAGGTCACGATTTTGATTGCCCAGATCGTCATTGTTGAAGTTAAAAATAGGTCGCTTTTTCCAAATCATTTGATCTTGTGTAATCAAGTGTTGTTTGGCAATTTCAGAAGGACTTTGTGCATATTAAGCGGTCAAAATTTGTAATAACACGATAAAACTTAAGCAAAGAATTTTTTTCATAAAGTGAGTTAAAATTATTCAATATTTGCGTGGCAGATTAGAAGTCTCATGTATAAAAGTAAAGTGCGGAAAGACTCACCTTAAGATTTTAGATAGGACGGAAGAAAATTCTAACGCTGTGTTAGAATGCGGCGCTGCCGAAAAGAACACGTTGTTGACGGCTTAGTTGGACGATTTTGCGATGAAAGACTTTTTCTTAAATTTTACCCGTATTGTTGAAAATAACCCAAGAATCTATTGGAGTATTATTTTTGGTATTGCAGGCTGTTTAGTGCTATTTGTCGCGGAAATTGTGCATGTGCAAAATATTCTTGCAGATTTACATACCAAGGATCAAAACTTGATGCGGGCTGCGATTGAACCGATTTCTTCACAATATAAATGGTCGAGAATCGTTGTGATTATTGCCGCAGTGCTTTGGTCAAATTTTGAATATTTGAAGTCGAAGAAAAAATTAGGTCTCTAAGCATTCGTTTCGATGTGGTCATTTTTAGTTTTATTCTTCGCGGCATTTGGGGCTGCGACCTTACTTCCTTTACAGTCCGAGGCCGTATTGCTCGGCTTGCTGACTTATGGTCAATACAATCCATGGCTGCTGATTTTGGTGGCCAGTATCGGGAATATTCTCGGTTCTTGTGTGAATTGGTGGCTTGGTTTAAAAGTAGAACATTATAAAAATAAAACATGGTTTCCAGTGTCAGAGCTGAAAATGCAGCAGGCACAGGGTATTTATCACAAATATGGTTATTGGTCTTTGCTACTGAGTTGGCTGCCGATGATTGGAGACCCAATTACTTTAATTGCGGGTTTAATGAAAGAAAACTTCTGGCGATTTGTGTTCATGGTGACCGTGGCGAAAACCGGGCGTTATCTCTGTATTTATCTTATATTTTTAGGTTTCTTCTGAGATAAAACAGGGCATTGAAACATTCAATCCCTGCTTGAAATGTTGAATCTATTACTTATTTACAGCCATTTACTTTAAATTGAATTTCATCTTTAAAGTTCGACTTTTTGTAGACCCATAGGGTGCTCGCAGTACGTTTAACCGAGATCTGACTATTTCTTAGTGCTTCAACGACTTTCTGATCGAGTGTATAAATGCCAGAGCCTTGCTTGATCTTGACCTTTTTCACTTGTCCGTGTTTATCCACTTTAAAGTTAAATTTGACTTTACGATCGTGCTGTTTCAACTCATGACTAGTGAGATCTAATTTTGGTTGAGATACATATTGGAATGGCGTTTTCTTATCTGCACTTTGTGCATTCCAAACTTTTGAATCAAAGTTGAAATCACATTCAGGCGTATTGCCTTTAACTCTCAAATTAAATGCTTGATAGCCAATAATGGCTTTGGCTTCACCATTTTCTAAATGTGGTTTGACTTTAGCTTTTTTGACAGCAGAAATTAAGATTCGGTCGAGTTGATCGACCCCTGTACTTTCTTCAACACTTGCATCGGTAATTGTACCTTTTGCATTCGCTGTGACACGAATAATGGCCGCGCGGTCACGTTGCTTGAGGTCTTCATTGGCATATACCGGTTTTGGAAAAACCGACCAATTTAAACGCGTGGTTAAATGCGCAGGAGCAACTTCAATATTCTGTGCCGGAAGTTGATGGGTTTTGGTTGAAGCACTAAACGCTGTAGAAAATGGAGCGCAGGCCAAAAGGGTTAAGCACAGATATTGTTTCATAAGTCTATTCTAAGATCACAATGTGAGTGATGAATGCGTCGATATTGCTGCGCAGTATTTCCTGTATTGGAAATACTGGCAAGGTTTAAATGGAAAATATGCCATTATTTTTTTGACTGATGGGTAATGTCGATCCAAAACAAGTCACGGGTTTTTGCCCAACTGATCGCAACTACAGCCATGGTCATACAGCCACCAAACAGTGTCGCCATGATCGTGCCCATATATTTGGCAGCCAATCCAGATTCAAATGCACCAAGTTCATTACTACTGGAGACAAACATGCCATTGACCGCGGCTACACGGCCACGCATATTTTCAGGTGGATAGAGCTGTAAAATCGTTTGACGCACGACGACAGAAACACTGTCACATGCACCAGTCATTGCCAGTGCAAAGAGTGATAACCAAAGATGGCTTGAAAATGCGAATAAAATGGTAAATACACCAAAACCCGCTACAGCCAATAACATATTACGCCATGCATGATGAGTTGGAGGGAATTTGGTCAATGCAATCATGGTGATCAGGGCGCCAATAGACGGTGCTGCCCGTAAGTAGCCTAAACCTTCAGGCCCCACTTTTAAAATATCTTCGGCAAAAATCGGTAAGAGGGCAATCACGCCACCAAAAAGCACAGAAACCAAATCGAGTGAAATCGCCCACAAAACAATTTTGGTATTCCAGATAAAACGAAAACCTTCACTTAAACTATCTTTTAAATTGTCAGATTCAATTTTAGGGAAACTGCGTTTACTGAGCAGATTAATGAGGACGAAGCAGACTGTCAGTAGTGCCGCAACACTGAGTAAACTGGTTTCACGGCCCAAAAATGCCAACATAAAACCGCCAAGCATTGGCCCAATAATCACCCCACTTTGCCAACCAATCGTTGTCCATGTTGCACCATTGGCATAGAGCTCCCGCGGGATTAAAAAAGGTTTAAGCGACGTTGCCGAGGGATTATAGAAACCACGGATCGTTCCAAGCCCAAAAATGACCGCATAAATTCCCCAAGACAGTTGGGTGACATCAATTTGGCCGAGACCATATTGGTGAAATAACCCCCAAAGAATTAGTGGCATAGGTACAGAAAAAAACAGACAAATTTTCATAATGGTCTGTTTATTGAAACGATCTGCAAAGTATCCTCCCCACAAAGAGAGAGCAATAAAAGGAATTGCTTCAGCTAAACCAATTAAGCCCAGTGTTAGCGGGTCTTTAGTGATTTGATACAGTGAGTAAGCAACAATAATTTCTTGAATCAAAATGGCTAAGGTCAGACAAAATTGATTAAGCGTAACAATCGAGAAATCCCGATAACGTAGGGCTGCAAAAGCATCCTGTGCAGGTTTCATAATGGACATTAATAGTTGGCGTGCCGACATTATATAAGCCTTATTGGGCATCGCTTATAAAATCATCGGAAAATCTATATCAGAAAATTAATTAAGTTCGATATTCGGTAGAAAGATTCGCTTTTGTTTTGAGCAGAGATGCTTTAGAATACTCGCTCCCTTACCTGCAGGGCGTCTTTGCAATGGTGCAGACGTGCCGAACAGGTGTTCAAAAGAGGTTCTTATGCCTAAGATGAAAACTCGCCGTGGTGCAGCTAAACGCTTCAAGCCAACTGCAAACGGTTTTAAACGTCACCAAGCGTTCAAACGACACATTTTGACCAAAAAATCTGCTAAGCGTATCCGTCAATTACGCGGCTGTGTAATGGTTCACGTAAGTGACGTTGCTTCAGTTCGCCGTATGTGCCCATACATCTAAGGAGATTATAAATGGCTCGTGTTAAACGTGGTGTACAGGCTCATCGCCGTCATAAAAAAATTCTTGCTCGTGCTAAAGGTTACTACGGCGCTCGTTCACGCGTATATCGCGTAGCGTTCCAAGCAGTAATCAAAGCAGGTCAATATGCTTACCGTGACCGTCGTCAAAAGAAACGTCAATTCCGTGCTCTATGGATTGCGCGTATCAATGCTGGTGCTCGTCAAAATGGTTTGTCGTACAGCCGTATGATCGCTGGCTTGAAAAAAGCTCAAGTGATTATCGACCGTCGCGTACTTGCTGACATCGCTATGCATGACGCAGTTGCATTTGCTGCTTTAGCTTCTAAAGCTAAAGATGCATTAGCTGCATAAGTCTTTATGACTTAAAAAAAGACCGCTTTTAGCGGTCTTTTTTTATGGACGAATTTGATTAGACATCTTATTTTTTCGCCCATATGGCTAAAAACACAATGATGCCAATTGTGATTGCGGCAAATTTTATAAACTCAAATTGTTTAAAAAGTAAATAAAAGCCATAAAGTAAAGCGAATAGCATGGCAAAAATTAAAACTAAAGAAAAAAATACAACCCATGGTTTTTCAGGCTCTTTATCTGTTGAAGTGTTGGTGGCGGAAAGAGCTTGATCAGATGTTGACTTGAAATAATTAACTTTAGGGTATTTTTTCTGTAGTTGTTTGAGTAAAGCTTTCTCTTCATCATTGACTAAATTTTCGTGGTTGAAATGATTGGCTGTATAGCACGTGACATCTACATGGTGTTCTGACAGTTTGTACTCATAATCCAATAGTTGTGCATATTCTTCGGTTGTAAATAAATGGATCGGTGAGCTTTCGTTTTTTACATGTTTTAAATTTTTGATAGCAGCTTCGATTGAATTGAGCATTTTAAGCAGACTTAATCCAACTTGAGGTGAAGCTTGATGATTCTCCAAAAGAAGAGGGAGTGAATCATCCTGAAGGTCATAATAATACAAATTATGGATTAGTTTAAATTGAGGCTGAATGTGGGTAGAAAACGGATGTTCAAATAAATCCAGTTGAATGCTATTTACTAAACTGCTCCAACTCGATTTTTTATCAAAGCAAAAGCATTCGTTCCGCTGTTGTTGATTGAGCTCAATTAATGTAAACAGCCCGAATGCGTCATGAAATTGTGTGGAACTTGCACCCCAAAACTCCCGAGGATCACCAATAGGGCTGATATCTAAAATTTTCGTTTCAGATTGGATTTGAACCAGTGCAAAGGCTTGATTTAAATTGTTGTGGAAAACAGCAAGAGGGTAGTTGGTTTTTACAAAGTCAAAATGAGTATGTTGATTAAGTTTTGCATGCTCAAAAAGAAGATCAAATGGATAAAGTGAGCATGTTCTAATCCGCTTTTCAGCCATATACATGATCAAATGATCCACTGAGTCATGTAGTAATGCGTTGGTTTTAAAATCGCGAATCAAGAAAATGTTGCAAGCTTGGCCGCACCATGGGTGCAAAATCTCGTCATAGTAAATCTTCTGGTCAAAAAAGCGTTGAGCGTTATATTGCAAACCCAGAATAAATTGCTCGTAATGATCTAGCATAATGAATCATTTTTTTATTTTTCAATTGTAAGTTATCTTAGCTTTAATTTGATTTAAAAGGTAACTGCTTGATGCGCAAATAGTATCACTTCCGCCGAGTGGGTGATGATACGTATATTTGGGATGTACATCACTTAGTAAAACTCAGTCAAAATTTTAAGATTCAGCAAATCCCTGTAGTAAGTGACATTCAAGAGTTGAACGAAGCTTATTGGTTTCCAAAATCTGCACCGACCACACAGCAAATTATTGAACATCTGCAATTGGTAAATGCTGCGGACTTAAGTTATCCCATTATTTTATGTGCCAGTGGTCGAGTGATGGATGGGATGCATCGAGTCGCAAAAGCATGCATAACCACTCAGTCGCAAATATTAGCCGTTCAATTTGAACAAACCCCAAAGCCTGACTTTATCAATATCGATGCAGATCTTTTAAATTATCGTGAAGAATAAAAGTTAACCTATCTTATCTAATACTGTTATCTTGAAGTAGGTTCACTTGACTCAAGTAGATCATCATGACAATGAAAAAAATAAACGTAGTCGGTACATCTGCTACAGGAAAATCAACATTTTCTAGGGCATTGGCGGAAAAATTAGGGCTGCATTATATTGAACTGGATAACCTATTTTGGCTGGATGATTGGCAGGAGTGTCCTGACGAAATCTTTTTTGCACGTATCGAAGCTGAAATTGCCAAAGCGAAAAATGGTTATGTTATCGATGGCAACTATACTCGAGCGATTCCTGTTAAATGGTCTGAAATAGATACGGTGATATGGTTAGACCTTCCGTTTCCAGTCAATTTATACCGCTCTGTAAAGCGCGCGATTTTTCGGGCTAAGTCCAAACAAGATCTTTGGCCGGATTCAAATAATCAGGAAAGTTTGTGGCGAATGTTTGGTCGAGATTCAATCGTTTGGTGGATGATTAAAACCCATAAAAAGAATCGTGAAAAATATCTACAGATGATGAATGCACCTGAATATCAACATATTCAATGGATTCGTTTAAAGTCTGCAAATGCAGTTGATGCATTTTTAGAACAATTGGACTCTTATGTTTTTGATGTTTAAGTTTTGATGTTTTATCAATAAAAAGTGCAGTTAAGTTACAGAAATAATCTTTATACCGCGCTTTGCGACATGCCTAATGTATGGATAGAAAAGAACAAAAGGAAAATAAAATGTTGGCTGAAATAGTTGGTATGGGTCAAGGTAGCATTACTGTAGAGCTCGAAATGATTCCCCGCAAAGGTGAGGCAGTCAAAATCATGTATGGTGCAGACGCAGAGCTTGAGGGGGAAGTAGTCTCTGTCAGTCATTATATTAATCAACATGCCGATCAGCATCGCGTTCGATTAGAAATTCGTCCATTTAATTATTTAACGACCTCATAATTTTGAAATCTTTCATACAGAAGTATGTTTATAAAAAAGCCCTTCTATGAGAGGGGCTTTTTAGTGTTGATGATATTTATACAGTTAAAGACCGAAGTAATAAGCCAATAAGCAAATTACAACAGTAATAATAATTAAGGTGATTACTCCACCTGCACCGGGTTTATGGGGCGGGTTAGGCGTGTGTGCATGCTGAGGATTTGATTTTCTTTGCTCAGTTTTAAATCCATCCAGAGGAGAGCTTTCGACCAGAGGAGTTAAACGTGCAGTTTTATAGTGATTGGCGACTTTTACAATAAATTTAGCCGTTAAATCTTCAGTTTTTTGAGCAAAATGGCGCAAATTTAACTGTTCTTCAGGTGTATAGATGCTGCCATCTGCATGATAGGGATGCTGAATTTTAGATTGAATGTGGCGGTTTAATGCATCTAAGCGATGTAAGCTGTCATGTGCGAAATCTGCTTGTGCATCCGTTGGCAAGAGTGCGAGTTTTGTAGATTCATTCGATTCGCTGCTTAGATCAGGCTGCGTACCATAATAAGGTGTGCCCAACACCTCCGGCTCAATAAAACCTTCCGCAGGTTTTTGTAAAAATAATTCTGCTTCAGTGAAGTTGTGAATATCATCCCATTTGGGTAACTGCATATCCGCTTCGATGCGTTTAATGAGTTTATGGTTCAGCTCATAGCGCCAAAAGGTTTCGCGACGTATTTGTAGTTGTTGGGATGCCGGTGCTTCATAGTCATTTTCTGCGTTATACCACTCGGCAAGTTCTTTACCAAAAATCCATGCCTGCTTTTTATTTTGTTCATGGCTCACAATAAAATGGGCAAAGGGCAGGAGTTCAACGTTAGCATTCGGATTTTGTTCATCATTCAGCAAGCTAGAGCTATGTAAACTTAAGCGTTGTACTCCTTGTTTTTTTAAGCCTTCTAGCCAAATTTGGAAATGTTGAGCCAATAAATGCTGTGATAGCAAATCACGAAAATGGAAACTGTGCTGATCAAAAATGTGGTGATTTAACCAACGTTGAAAACTTAAACCTTGGTTGAGAAATTCATTGCCATAAGTGACGAGTGTGAGCTGTTGTTTCCAGATTGGATCGAGTGCCATAAAGATTGGATCCCATTGATATTGTGTTTATCTTATACTTTTTTTAAAACTTGATGCTAATGCAATTTTAACTTGTGAATGCGCTTCATCATAACGGCTAAAAACTGTTAGAATAAGGGGTTTATATTATTTTTTTAAATTGTTGCTTTGAGAGTTACTATGTCACTGGAAGCCCTGACCACTGAAGCGCTCGCTGCGATTGCAGCAGCAGAGGACCTTGCTACACTCGACCAAGTGCGAGTGCAATTTACAGGGAAGAAAAGCCAGCTCGCGGAACAATCGAAGTCGCTTGGTAAAATGGACCCAGAAGAACGTAAAGTTTTTGGTGCTCAAATTCATGCCGTTCGTGAATCGATTACTGGCGCACTGACTGCTCGTCAAGCTGAATTACAAAAAGCTGCATTAGAACAAAAGCTTGCTAGCGAAACGATTGATATTACTTTACCCGGCCGTGGTCAAACGGTCGGTAGTATTCACCCTGTGACTCAAGTTCAAGAACGTATTTGCCAATTCTTTACCAAAGCTGGTTTTACCGTTGCAACTGGTCCTGAAGTTGAAGATGATTATCACAACTTTGAAGCATTGAACATTCCGGGTCATCACCCTGCACGTGCGATGCACGACACTTTCTATTTTGATGCGAATCATTTACTTCGTACGCATACCTCAGGCGTGCAAATTCGTACCATGGAAACGAGTCAGCCACCAATCCGTATTGTGTGTCCTGGTCGTGTATATCGCTGTGACTCGGACCAAACGCATTCTCCAATGTTCCATCAAATCGAAGGTCTGTATGTGGCTGAAAACACTAGCTTTGCAGAGCTTAAAGGTTTGTTGGTGAACTTGTTAAATGAATTCTTTGAAAAAGATTTGAAAGTGCGTTTCCGTCCATCTTATTTCCCATTTACAGAGCCAAGTGCGGAAGTGGATATCATGGATGAACGTGGTAAATGGTTGGAAGTTTTGGGCTGCGGTATGGTGCATCCAAACGTTTTACAAGCCGCTGGCATTGACCCAGAAAAATACAAAGGCTTTGCCTTCGGTTTAGGTGTAGAACGTTTTGCAATGTTGCGTTATGGCATTAATGACCTACGTATGTTCTATCAAAATGATGTGCGTTTCTTACGCCAATTTGCTTAAACAGTTTTATACCTCTCCCTAACCTCTCCTAAAAGGAGAGGGGTTGTCCATCATGACTTAGGGTTCGTCCTCTTTCTTTAAAGGGGCGCTAGAGGGGATTAGAAATTTAGAATTAATAGGTTTTTATACAATGAAAATTAGCGAAAATTGGTTGCGTACATGGGTTAACCCAGCCATTGATAGCGATACACTTTCTGACCAACTGACCATGTTAGGTTTAGAAGTTGATGATTTATCTCCTGCTGCAAAACCATTTACTGGTGTAGTAGTCGGTGAAGTTTTAACAGTGGTTCAACATCCCGATGCTGACCGTTTACGTGTCACTACCGTAAACATCGGTTCAGGCGAACCGTTACAAATCGTTTGTGGTGCTCCAAACGTACGTGCAGGCATGAAAGCTCCTGTAGCAACCATTGGTGCCGTACTTCCGGGCGATTTCAAAATCAAAAAAGGCAAGCTTCGCGGTGTTGAATCACAAGGCATGCTGTGTGGTGCGTCTGAAATTGATCTTGAAGACAAAATCGACGGTCTATTGGAACTTCCTGCGGATGCACCTGTGGGCACCAATATCCGTGAATATTTAAGTCTTGATGACCATGTGATTGATATTAGCATCACGCCAAACCGTGGTGACTGTTTCAGTATTCGTGGTATTGCACGTGAAATTGGTGTGATTAACCAACTCCCTGTGACTGCACCAGTGATTACAGAAGTTGCTGCAACCATTAGCGATGAAAAAAATGTCGTTGTTAGTACGGATGGTTGCCCACGCTATTTAGGTCGTGTGATCAAAAACGTGAATACCAAAGCACCAACTCCTGAGTGGATGGAACGTGCATTGGCTCGTGCAGGCATTCGTCAGCACAGTATTTTGGTCGATATTACCAACTACGTTTTAATGGAATTGGGTCAACCTTTACATGCATTCGATGGTGGTAAAGTTGAAGGGTCAGTTCGTGTACGCCAAGCAACAGCAGCAGAAAAATTAACGTTGTTGAATGAACAAGAAGTTGAATTATCTGAAAACGTGATGGTGATTGCGGATGATCAAAAAGCCTTGGCGATTGCAGGGATCATGGGCGGTCTAAGTTCAGCCGTTTCTGACGATACCACTGAAATTTTCCTTGAGTCAGCGTTCTTTGATCAACTCTATATCGCAGGTCGTGCACGTAGTTTTGGTTTGCATACCGATGCATCTCAGCGTTATGAACGTGGCGTAGACTTTGAATTACCGATGACTGCAATGCATCGTGCTTCTCAGCTTATTGCTGATTTAGCTGGTGGTGAGTTTGGTCCAATTACTGTTGCTGAAAAAGTAGAGTTATTACCAAAACGTGAAGCCATTGAACTGAACCAAGCGCAAGTTGATCAACTGCTCGGTTATAAAGTTGAATCTGCATTTATTACGGATGCTTTAACGCGTTTGGGTTGCAATGTCACTGTGAAAGCAGAAGGTGAGTGGACTGTTTTACCACCATCACATCGTTTTGACATGGCGATTTATCAAGACCTCATCGAAGAAGTAGCACGTATTCACGGTTACGACAATATTCAAATTAGCTTGCCGGTGATTGATGTCAAACTAGCGAAATACCAAGACCAATTTGAATTGGTTCAGTTACGTCAAACTGCAGTGGCTTTGGGTTATCAAGAAGCGATTAGCTTTAGCTTTGCAGATGCGAAACTAGAGAAACAATTGAATCCAAAGGTTCAACCACTAGCGCTTGCAAACCCGATTTCTAGCGACCTTGCAGTGATGCGTTCAACCTTATTATCAAGTTTGATCCCATGTGTGCAATACAACGTGAACCGTCAGCAAAACCGTGTGCGTTTCTATGAGCTTGGTCTACGTTTTGATTATCAAGGTGCGAACAGCATTCATGATCTTAAACAGATCCCAACCTTTGCACTGGTTGCAATAGGTTCGCGTACGACTGAATCTTGGCATGGTAAAGCACAGCCAATGGATTTCTTTGACTTTAAAGGCGATGTAGAGGAGATTTTAAATTCTGCACGTTTAAATGTTGAATATGTACGTTCAGAGCGTACGTGGTTGCATCCAGGTCAATCTGCTGAAATCTTAGTCAATGGTCAATCAATTGGTTACTTCGGTCGTTTACACCCATCTTTAGAAGATGAGTTGGATTTGGCAACAACTTGGGTAGCTGAGTTGGATCAATCGGCTGTTTTGCAAACTTATGTATCTAATTTTACAGAATTATCACGTTTTCCGTCGGTTCGACGTGATATTGCGCTTTTAATTAGTGATAAGATTAATGTTAGTGAAATTCAGCAACTTATCGAAAAAACCGGCGGTGAGCTTTTAGACGCAGTTTGGTTATTCGATGTGTACACTGGTCAAGGTGTCGAAGAAGGCAAGCGCTCATTGGCATTTGCAATTCAATGGCAACATCCAACACGTACATTAGAAGATGCTGAAATCAAAACCGGTATGGATAACATACTTCAGGTGTTGGAAAACACTTACCAGGCGACATTGAGGGCTTCATGACAGCATTAACAAAAGCAGAAATGGCTGATCATTTAAGTGAGCTCACGAGTTTAAACCGTCGTGAAGCAAAACAAATGGTCGAGTTATTCTTCGATGAGATTAGCCAAGCGCTAATCTCTGGGGAACAAGTTAAACTCTCTGGTTTCGGTAACTTCGAGTTGCGTGATAAACGTCAACGCCCAGGCCGTAACCCGAAAACGGGTGAAGAAATTCCGATTTCTGCCCGTCGTGTAGTGACCTTCCGTGCGGGACAAAAATTCCGTCAACGTGTTGGAAATGAGCAGATCGATTGATCTGCTTTTTTTTGTCTTTGATTTAGTAGGCGCAGTGTTCATCATCTATCGCACAAGTCATGTTGAAGAATATTCGTTTTAAAGTGAGACGATATATTTGAGTTGAGTTGTCGTAAAGATTGATTGTGGCTTTCTTTGAGCTAAATCTTCAGTTTTTATTTTTCAATAAGCATGGGTTTAGTATTTTGAATATTAGCTATTTTTTATTAATTAGGGTTTAAAGTTTGAGGCAATAAAAAAGAGAGCCAAAGGGCTCTCTTTTTGTGCTGAATAATCGGTTAGATTATTGAGCTTCAGAAGCAGCAGCAGTAGCTTCAGATGCAGCAGCAGTAGCTTCAGAAGCAGCAGCAGTAGCTTCAGAAGCAGCAGCAGAAGCTTCAACAGCAGCAGCGTCAGACGCAGCAACTACTTCAGAAGCAGCAGCTTCAGATGCAGCAGCAGGAGCAGCTTCTTCAGTTTTTTTAGCACAACCAACGAAAGCTAAAGTAGTAGCAACTGCAGCAGCAATAGCGATTTTTTTGAATAACATGGCATCACTCTCTAAAATATGAGATTAAAAAATAACCTGCGTTAGTCTGTTGTGTGCTTTTATTATGCCTAATTTGAATAGGTATTAAAAATGCATAGAGCAGTCTAACTGGTCTGCGTGTATGCTATCACTGAGTATTTTGAAATGCTACTAGCGACTTTGAAAAAACCGTGAAAAATAGGTGAAAAACGACCATTTTTTAACAGAAAATAACAATTAAGAGAAAGATTTATATTGGGGAAATAGCAAATAAACCACTAAAAAGAATAGGGTTTTTTAAAATATATTTTTTATAATCATCAACTTGAAAATAAGTTTACATGGAAATCCATCAAATGTTTCTTTGTGTAACTAAAGTCAACCAAATAAAAAGGCCATCGTTATAGATGGCCTTTTCAGTCAAACATTCAACTTAGTTGGATGCTTTACGTTTCATTTGATCAAAGAAATCATCATTGGTTTTGGTTTCTTTCATACGATCAAGCAAGAATTCCATCGCTGCAAGTTCGTCTTGTGTATGAAGCAATTTACGTAAAATCCAAACTTTACGTAGGTTATCTTCAGACATCAAACGCTCTTCACGACGTGTACCTGATTTTTTGATGTTCATCGCAGGGAACACGCGTTTTTCAGCAATACGACGGTCTAGGGTAATTTCTTGGTTACCTGTACCTTTGAATTCTTCGTAGATCACTTCATCCATCTTACTGCCAGTTTCAATCAACGCAGTTGAGATAATTGTCAGTGAACCACCTTCTTCAATATTACGTGCTGCACCGAAGAAACGTTTTGGACGTTCTAAAGCATGGGCATCCACACCACCAGTAAGAACTTTACCAGATGAAGGGATTACAGTGTTGTAAGCACGTGCTAAACGAGTAATTGAGTCAAGTAAAATCACTACATCTTTTTTGTGTTCTACAAGACGTTTAGCTTTTTCAATCACCATCTCTGCAACTTGTACGTGACGAGCTGGTGATTCATCGAATGTTGAAGCAACTACTTCACCACGAACAGTACGTTCCATTTCTGTTACTTCTTCAGGACGTTCGTCAATTAGAAGGACAATCAAGAAACATTCAGGATTGTTACGAACTATCGACTGAGCGATGTTTTGTAACAACATGGTTTTACCGGCTTTTGGCGGTGCAACGATAATTGAACGTTGACCTTTACCAATCGGAGCAACCAAGTCAACCACACGCGCAGTTAAGTCTTCTGTTGTACCATTACCTAATTCCATTACCAATTGTTCGGTTGGAAATAAAGGTGTTAAGTTTTCGAAAAGAATCTTATTACGTGAGTTTTCGGGTGTGTCGTAGTTAATTTGATTAACTTTTAATAATGCAAAGTAACGTTCGCCTTCTTTAGGTGGACGAATCGTACCTGTAATAGTGTCACCAGTACGAAGGTTGAAGCGACGGATTTGTGATGGGCTCACATAGATATCGTCAGGGCCGGCTAGGTAAGAACCCGCTGCAGAGCGTAAGAAACCAAAGCCGTCCGACAGAATTTCTAGAACGCCATCACCAAAAATCTCTTCGCCGTTCATTGCGTGGCGCTTTAAGATGGCAAAAATAATATCTTGCTTACGGTTACGAGCCATTCCTTCGAGGCCCATAAACTCGGCAATCTTGATGAGTTCGCCAATCGGTTTTTTCTTGAGTTCGGTTAAGTTCATAGGTGGTCAGATAGAATCTAAAATTCTGAGGTACAGGTTGGAAAAGGAAGCAACAAATGTGCCGCGATCATGCAAGAAACGATAGCAATTGGTTTGCACAAAACAATTCAGAGATCTGATTCGTTATATGAAGAGAGATGTGAAAAACAATTCTGTTGCCGAGCGGCATTTTATGTGTTGTGTTGTAAGAAAATGACAGGATTTGAGATCCTTAATTTCTTGAGTAAACAATATAAGAGAGAACACAGCATTTGTCAATTTATCAACCAAAAAAATACGCTGTGTAAAACAGCGTATTTTAGAGTGTTTTTATCGAAAAATATTAGATGTTTTCTTCGATGAAAGCTGTCAATTTAGATTTTGGTGCGGCACCGACTTGGGTTGCTACAACTTCGCCGTTTTTAAACATTAATAATGCAGGAATGTTACGGATGTTGTAGTTTACAGCTGTTTGTTCGCAAGAAGTTACGTCTACTTTAACGATTTTAACTTTGCCTTCAAACTCAGTTGAAAGTACTTCAAGTACAGGTGCAATGGCTTTACAAGGAGCACACCAACCTGCCCAGAAATCTACAAGTACAGGAGTATCAGACTCTAGTACATCGGCTTGGAAGTTTTCATCAGTTGTATTTACGATATTGCCAGACATGGATTTTGCTCCGGAATTAATTTTTAAGTTGACTCTATGTTTATAAGTATTACATAGCCAACTATAACAATGTAGGGGGTTATGTAAATTTTCGACCTGAATGGCGAGTTTGTCTAATGGATGATCACGATGCCGATGATCGTGTATGACTATCATTGCTTCAGATAAAAAATCGATAAGTTCCGCCCGAACTACTCATAAATGGCTTTTAAATTGCATGTATGTGAATTAATCTAAGCACAATTCTGAACAGGTTTTTTTGAATAATGTCTGATTTTTTGATTGATGAAGAATTACTTGCTGCTATCGATATGGGATCGAACAGCTTCCACTTGGCTATTGCACGCGTAGACCATGGTGAAGTGAAAAAAGTTGCATCAATGTCAGAAAAAGTACAGCTTGCCGCAGGTCTAGACGAAAATAAAAATTTGACCGAAGCCGCACAGCAACGAGGATTAGCCTGCCTAGCACGTTTTGTAGGGCGTTTAAATCCTGTCCAAGCCAACCGTTTACGTATTGTGGCGACCAATGCCTTGCGCCAAGCAAAAAATGGTCATGAATTTATTCAAAAAGCCGCTGAAATTTTACCGAAACCCATTGAAATCATTGCTGGTCGTGAAGAAGCCCGTCTCATTTATTTGGGAGTTTCACATACCATGGCAAACAGTGGTCGTCGTCTAGTGATTGATATTGGTGGGGGTTCTACAGAGCTGATTATTGGTGAAGAGTTTGAACCTATTCATACAGAATCTGTGCAAATGGGCTGTGTCGCTTTTACCAAAGCGTTTTTTGCTGATGGTGAAATTAACCTGAAAAGTTTTGATAAAGCGGTAAATGCTGCTCGCAAGGAAATCGCAGGCATTGCCAACACTTATAAAGCTGCGGGCTGGGATACTGTTGTCGGTTCAAGTGGCACGATCAAAGCGTGTCGTCAGATTTGTGTCAATATGGGCTGGAGCAACGATCAGGAAGAACTGACACGTGACGGTTTATTTAAACTCAAAGATAAATTGCTTAAATATAAGCATGTCAATGAAATGGAATTTGATGGTCTAAAAGAAGACCGTCGAGCAGTTTTGCCAGCCGGCATTGCCATTTTGTATGCAGTCTTTGATGTGCTGAATATCGATAAATTGGTTTATTCTGATGGCGCGTTACGTGAAGGCGTGATGTACGACCTATTGGGACGTTTCCAACATGAAGATGTTCGTGACCGTTCTGTACATGCGTTGATGGGGCGCTACAACGCAGATATGAAACAAGCTGAACGTGTGGTAAATACCGCTCAACAACTGTTTAATGGTGTGGCGACCGCACTGAATTTGACCAGTGATGACAGTGATTTACTGCGTCGTGCCGCGTATTTGCATGAAATTGGCTTAGCGATCAGTCATAGTGGTTACCATCGTCATGGTGCTTATTTACTGCAACATTCGGATATTCCGGGTTTCTCGCAAATTGATCAAAATCATTTGTCGCATTTAGTGGCGCATCATCGTCGTAAGTTACGCAGTGATGCACGTGTCGATGTGATGAAAGTCGGTGGTAACAAACTTGTTTACTTATGTCTATTGCTTCGTTTAGCAGTTTTATTAAATCATAGTCGCAGCGATGAGATGCTTCCTGCCATTGAATTAAGCGTGGACAATGCGCAACAATGGCAACTTAGTGTTTCTGGTGATGCCAAACAGTGGCCTTTGTTGGTTGCAGACTTGCATGATGAGCAGGTGCAATTTAAGCATTGGGATATTGAACTGAATATCCAGTCGGAACAATTTATCAA
Source organism: Acinetobacter sp. YH12144 (assembly GCF_013418345.1). Lineage (NCBI taxonomy): Bacteria > Pseudomonadati > Pseudomonadota > Gammaproteobacteria > Moraxellales > Moraxellaceae > Acinetobacter > Acinetobacter sp. YH12144. The sequence continues at coordinate 74,594 of NZ_VPCD01000016.1, forward strand.
TTAACAGACCAGTTAAGTTAGGGATAATGATCGACCTATGAAAAATAAAGCAGCTCAATCTAAAGCCTGGACTACGGTTCAGATCGCACGTCATCCTGAACGTCCGCAGTTTTTGGATTATGTTGGCGAAATTTTTACAGAGTTCGATGCTTTGCATGGTGACCGCCTATTTGGTGATGACGGCGCGATGATTGGTGGTTTGGCTCGTTTAGATGGTCAGCCTGTGATGATTGTAGGTCAGCACCGTGGTCGTAGTACACGTGAAAAATTACAGCATAATTTTGGTATGAGTAACCCCGAAGGTTACCGTAAAGCACAGCGTTTATTGGATATGGCCGAGCGTTTTAATCTGCCAGTCTTTACCTTTATTGATACCATGGGTGCGTACCCAGGTGTGGGTGCAGAAGAACGTGGTCAGGCCGAAGCGATTGCAACCAGCTTAGCTCAGCTTTCTTCACTCAAAGTGCCTGTAGTGGCAACGGTATTGGGTGAAGGTGGTTCGGGTGGTGCGCTCGGTATTGGCGTGGCTGACCGTGTGATTATGCTATCTCACAGTATTTATTCAGTGATTTCACCTGAAGGCTGTGCATCTATTTTGTGGAAAACTGCAGAGAAAGCAGAACAAGCAAGTGAAGCATTGGCATTGACGGCAGATAAATTGCAGAAGATGGGCATTGTGGAATACGTGGTGGACGAAGCGGAAGGCGCACATTTAAACCCTGAAAAAGTCATGCAGGATTTGAAAGTGGTCTTGAAGCAAGCTTTAGAAGAACTGCAACCAATGGATGCAAACGAACGATGCGAAGCGCGTTATCAGCGTTTAATGAAGTTTGGCAGCGACAATTTAGGGCTGACTGCTTAAGTCAAATTCAGGCGCTGCCTGAACAAAGCCGATTTTTAATAGGATGTAGTGGTGGCATGGATTCCATGTTGCTGCTGCATCTTATGTCGTTTTTGTGCCCTGAAAAAATACGGGTGATTTATATTGATCACCAACTACAAGCGTGTAGTCATGCTTGGGGCGAGTTTGTACGCGCTCAGTGTGCAGCGTTAAATCTCCCATTCATTATACAGAAAGTCCAGGTTGCGCAAGGTAACCTTGAAAATCAAGCACGCTCGGCCCGCTATCAAGCCTTTGCCCAACATTTACAAGCAGATGAAATATTGGTACTCGCGCATCATCAGCAAGATCAAGCCGAGACACTGATGTTGCGGCTACTTTCAGGTGCGGGTGTCCATGGCCTTGCTGCGATGAAAAAATTCGATGTACGTGAAGATTTTGCTTTATGGCGTCCGCTATTGGATCTTTCACGTGAGCAAATTTGCCAATGGGCAGCACAACTGCATGTGCAAAATATTCAAGATCTCACTAATTTTGATACCGACTATGACCGCGCGTGGAGTCGTGAAATTCTATGGCCTGTACTCAGTGGTCGATTTCCTAAAATGCAGCAAGCCCTGAGTCGAACCAGTTATTTGATGCAAGATGCTGATGAAATTTTACACGAGGTGTTGCAACAAGATTTGGCAGCCTGTGGTTCATCGCAAACTTTATCTTTAGTGGTTTTACAACAGCTCAGTCTGGCACGTCAGCGTCAGTTGTTATCGCACTGGATGAAAGGTGAGGGGCAATATCGTCCAAGTTTTGAAATGGTACAGCGATTATTTTCAGAAGTGATTGGCTCACGCGAAGACTCGCAAGCGGCATTACACTGGAATGGATTTTATTATCTGCGCTTTCAACAGCAACTTCATCGGATTACCAAAGCGGATTATCTGCCAGCAGAATCCATTCAAGAGGTTGAGGTTATAACTTGTGTTGCAGGTCAGTCTCTCAAGTTGCCTGCCGGACATTTTGTGATTCAATCCTCAGAAGTTGGCTTATCACCTGAATTATTGGGGCAGCAACTGCAGATTCGCCCACGTCTTGGCGGTGAAAAAATTCATTTATATGGTCGTATCGGAAGTTGGCCGTTGAAAAAAGCCATTCAGCAGGCGCAAATTTTTCCATGGCAGCGTCATACTATTCAAATATTAAGCCGAGATAATGTTATGCTAGGCGTCTTTACGCCTCAGGGCTTTTGGTTGGCACAGTCTGAATTTTGTACTCAAGCTGGCTGGCAACCGACATTATCTCTTAACGCTAAATCTGCAATATCGGATCTTCAATCATGAGCGCAATTCTAAATTGTAATATCAGTTTCATTGGTGGCGGCAACATGGCACAGGCTTTAATTGGTGGCCTGATTGCACGTGGTGTCCCGACTACACGTATTACAGTTTCAGATCCCGTAGAAAAAGTACGTGAGCTTTTGGCTGAAAAAGATTTGCATGTGACCGATGATAATGTTGCAGCAATTCGAGAAGCTGACATTGTACTTTTTGCAGTTAAACCTCAGGTGTTGGCAAAAGTTTTGGCACCATTACAAGGGTTGCTAGAAGGGAAGTTGGTAATTTCAATTGTTGCAGGTGCAGAAATTGCAACGATTTCAAAATTATTAGGCACAGAGCGTATTGTTCGTGTCATGCCAAATACACCTGCTTTAGTTCAAACCGGTGCGCATGGTTTGTATGCAGGTGAAGCGGTTTCAGCTGAAGATCGTGATCTTGCAAGTCAAGTTTTGGCTTCAACGGGTTTAACACTTTGGGTAAACTCAGAAGCGCAAATTGATGCGGTCACAGCTGTGTCTGGCTCAGGTCCTGCATACTTTTTCTATATGATGGAAAGTATGATCCGTGCAGGTAAAAACATGGGCTTGGATGAAAAAGTGGCTACAGCACTAACCTTGCAAACTGCATTGGGTGCTGCACAAATGGCGATTACCAGTGCCAACAGTCCTGCGGAGTTACGTAAAAATGTAACTTCTCCAAATGGTACCACACAAGCCGCGATTGAAGTATTTGATCGTGCTCAGATTTCACAAAATATTCAGGCCGCTTTAGCTGCAGCGCAAAAGCGTAGCCAAGAGTTGGCACAAGAGTTAAGCGAAAGCACCAAATAATTCGATTTGATTTAGGAAAGTTCAAGTATGGGCTCTGCTCAAATTTTTGGAATCATTATTAACGTTGCAATTTTGCTCGTATTTTTCCGTTTTTTAATGCAGCTTGCTGCCGTGAGTCCATATAACCCTGTGGTTTTGGCAACAGCAAAAGCAACAAAAATTGTCGACATCTTTAGCCGAATTTTCCCAACTTTGGCCAAAGGTCGAGTGAATACCGCAGCATTGGTGTTGGTGGTGATTCTGTATTTGTTAAAAATGTTTGGTTTGATGTATTTGTCAGGCGTGGCGGTGAATAGTCCATTCCATCTGATCATTATGACCTTTGTGACCATGATTCAGGATTTAATCCGTTTCTGTCGTTACTTAATTTTTGCATCGATTATTTTGAGTTGGGTCGTGATGTTTAGCCAGTCACGTTCGCCTTATATTGAAGTGGTTCAAGAGTTGGCAGAACCGCTACTTGCGCCATTCCGTCGTATTCTTCCAAATATGGGGATGATTGACTTGTCACCAATTTTTGCGATTTTGGCATTGTTGGTTGCGGAAACCATTATGAAGCAAGTCGCAATTGCATTATTGACTGGTCTTTAATCTGAGCTAAGACGAGTTAAATTAAAAAGGACGCCGAGGCGTCCTTTTTTGTGGATTTAATATGTGGTGTAAAACAAGATATTTCTTAGTTCGTAGAAATATCTCACCTCCATCTAACCTTTCTCCTAGAGGGAGAAAGGCGTGAATGAACGTTAATGAATTAGTGTGCTTCGTCCCAGTTATTGCCTTGACCCACTTCCACAATCAGTGGAACGGAAATTTTCAACACAGATTGCATCACTTCAGTCAGTTGGGCAGACAGTTCATCGGCAATTGCAGCATCAACTTCAAACACCAATTCATCGTGTACTTGCAGTAACATTTTGGCTTGATCTTTCGGTAAGATTGTATCGACGGCGATCATGGCCAATTTAATAATATCCGCTGCAGAACCTTGTAGTGGTGCATTGATCGCTGCACGTTCAGCGCCTTGTTTCACCATTTTGTTGCTCGCCATAATGTCCGGTGTATACAGACGACGACCTAAAATGGTTTCCACAAAACCTTGTTCACGTGCGACTTGGCGAGTACGTTCCATATATTCCAAAACACCAGGGTAGCGTTGGAAGTATTTACCAATATAGTTACGCGACTCTTCTCGAGTGAAACCCAACTGACGGGTCAAACCAAATTCAGACATACCATAGAGCAGGCCGAAGTTCACCGCTTTGGCTTGACGACGTTGGTTGCTGGTCACTTCATCGAGTGGAATGCCCAAAACTTCTGCCGCAGTACGTTTATGTACGTCTTGTCCATGATTAAAAGCATCGACCAATGCATGATCTTGCGAGAAATGCGCCATTAAACGTAATTCGATTTGCGAGTAATCGGCTGCCAGTAAAATGCGACCTTCAGGTGCAATAAAGGCTTTACGGATTTGACGTCCAATATCTTCACGGACAGGAATGTTCTGTAAGTTTGGATCGGTAGATGACAGACGACCTGTAGCCGTTAAAGCTTGGTGGTAACTGGTATGCACACGATGTGTGTCATTATTCACTTGTTTTAACAGACCATCGGTATAAGTGCTTTTCAGTTTAGAGAGACCACGATATTCCAAAATTAAGTCGGTAATCGGATGGTCGATTTTTTCTAGAACACTTTCACTGGTACTGTACTGACCTGTAGAGGTCTTCTTACCGCCTTTTAAACCTAATTTATCAAACAGAATCTCGCCGACTTGTTTAGGCGAGCTGACATTGAAGCTTTGACCCGCAAGATCGGTAATTTCTGTTTCTAAATTTTGAATGGTATTGGCAAATTCCACACCGAGTTGGTCGAGGAAGTCCATATCCAACTCAATGCCGTTTTCTTCCATAGAGGTCAGAACACGGGCAACTGGCATTTCAATATTGTGCAAAATATTGATCAGTTCCGGATGGGCTTGTAACTTCTTATCGAGTACTTCATACAGACGATAGGTCACATGGGCATCTTCTGCCGCATAATGGGCTGCAGTTTCGAGCTCAATTTGGTTAAAGGTCTTTTGTTTTGCGCCTTTGCCGGCCACTTGTTCGAACGTCGTTGTGAGATGACTTAAATACAAACGCGCGACGTCATCCATCCCATGACGTGTTGCCACAGAGTTAAGGACATAAGAGGCCAACATGGTATCGAAATACCAACCTGCCAAATGAATGCCATGATTTTCTAAGACATGTGCATCATACTTGAGATGATGACCAATTTTTTGTACGTCATTATCTTCAAGTAAAGGTTTGAGTTGATTCAGAATTGTGTCGCGATCAAGTTGTTGCGGCGCACCTTCATAATCATGCGCAAGCGGCACGTAATAGGCATCATGTGCATCTAAAGCCACCGAGAAACCTACAATCTGCGCCACGCGGTAGTCAAGGCTAGTGGTTTCGGTATCAAAGGCAAAACGCTTTTCAGTACTTAGACGCTTGAATAACACATCCCAATCTTCTTGGGTCAATACTGTGTGATAACGTGCTTCACCGAGTAAATCATCAACACTGGTTTTGTCCGCTTGATCTTCCACTTCGGGTGCATTGGCTACAGTCGCCGTGGTGTTGATGGCTTTGGCTGCTTGTTTGTAGGTTGCACCATTTGGGTTGTTCGGATGATCTAATGACTGCAGTTGGTTACGGAATTCTAGTTCAGTATATAAATCACGAAGAGCTGGAATATTTGGATCAGCAAGTTTCAAATCTTCGTATTTAAGGCCCATGTCGAGGTCGCAAACAATGCTCGCCAGTTGGTGGTCAAGAGTAATCCCTTCGACATTGTCCTTAATGTTTTGACCGACTTTACCTTTAATACTCTCAACATTTTCTAAAATGCCGCCAATCGAACCGTACTCGGTTAAAAGTTTTGCTGCTGTTTTTGCGCCAACACCGGGCACACCACGAATGCCGTCAGAGGCGTCGCCCATCAGCGTGAGGTAGTCAATGATTTGATTCGGCCACACCCCAAATTTTTCAAAAACGCCTTGAACGTCCATCGGTTTGTCTTTGAAGCTGTCTTCTAAAGTGACACGCTCAGTAACGAGCTGCGCCATGTCTTTGTCACCGGTGGAGATCAAAACTTGATGGCCGGCTGCTTCAGCGCGTTTGGCCAAAGTTCCGATAATGTCATCGGCTTCAGCGCCCGGCAACATATGCAGCGGAATTCCAAGAGCACGAATTAATGCATGAAGATATGGAATTTGTTGTGATAATTCTTCAGGCATACTTGGACGGTCACCCTTATAAATCGGGGATAATTCATGACGGAAGGTTGGTTCAGGTGTGTCGAAAATAACGGCCATATGCGTCGGTTGAATACGACGCATTAATTTTTGGATGGCAGAAATGGCACCTCGGATTGCATTGGTATGCAAACCGGTTGAAGTGGTTAATGGTGGCAGTGCATGGTAGGCACGAAATAAAAAGTATGAGCCATCGACCAAGACAAATGGTGGCATTGATAATTTCCTAATCCTAAAAACGGTTTTATTGTACGTGATTTTTTGCCCGTACGCTGAGTCTAGATTGTATATGTAACTTACCGAATCACTGATGAATAGTTTTAATCCATCCGTCGGGCTCATGTATCATCAAAACATTCAGGAAAATGACGAAGCAGGTATGCTGAAACAGAATAATGAAATCAAGATGATTTGGTTGATGTCGCTGATTATGGTGGGGATCGGGGCATGGTACTTAGACCTCCGTATCCTGAGTTATATCAGCGGCATTGGTTTTATGCTCAGTGTGATGAATTATGTCGATGATTTACAGCACGGCGCTGATGCACTGAGCTCATCAAAACAATCATTTCAAGTGGCATCAAAGGTTCCGTTATATATTGCATCGTTATTAACGGTCGTTGGAGTGTTAACAGAACTGGGATACTTGGTTGCGATTGGGATTAGCCTGTGGGTCTATTTTTTTCTGCGTTGGCTGAAACGATTAGAACGTCAACTGCATCTATTGCAAGGACAGGTGCTTCATTCGCAATCCAGCCAAACGGCTACTTCAATATCAGCGTCGACAATAGACCGTCCTGAAAATTTTGATTCTAACGATACACCATCTGTACATCCCGCGACGGCAGTTGGTAAAGCTAGACATCAGGCATCATTCAATTCAATGCCTTCTAATACACCATCCAAGTCTGCGCCAAATCTATCTAGTCAAATTCAGCAATGGCTTTTCCAAGGCAATCCCGTGTTAAAAGTGGCGGTATTGGTCTTGGTGATCGGCGTGGTGTTATTACTTAGATTTGCCACAGAGCATTGGCAACTAAGCTTGGCCATGAAATTGCTGATTGTGAGTTTGAGCAGTGCTGGTGTTGTCGGACTGGGTTTTTGGCTGCAAACCAAAAACCGCAGTTTTGCCTTGGCTCTAGAAGGTCTAGGTCTTGCAGCGCTGTTTTTGACTTTATTTTTTGCCTATTACAATGCCGTGATTCCGGGCTTTGGCATAGCTTGTCTACTGTATGCTGCACTTATGGCATTGACGATTTGGCTCAGTCTGAAACAACAGTCGGTAGAACTGGCAATTATGGCAATGCTGATCGCCTATCTTGCGCCATTTACCTTGCCTGTTCGTGATGCAACTGCAACGGAATTTATTGCCTATTATCTTGTAATTAATCTGGCTGTTGCAGTCATGAGTACTTTAAGACCGTGGAAATATCTGAATCAAATCGCATTTTTGATGACGGTGATTATGGGTGGTGGATATGCTTTTTACCACGGATACACCACCGAACGTCAGATGATGAGCGTGTTGGTTTTAGCTCACGCTGCGATTTTTATTTGGCTCGGTTTTCGTTTTAGTCAGTTATTGGCAAAACAGGATCTTGCGCATTTTCAGCTCAAACCAGCCTTGGATATTGCACTGATATTTGCTTCGCCAGTGCTTGCTTATCTGGCATTGTATTTGATGTATTTTGAGGAAACCGTATGGCAGGCGGGGTATAGCTTGCTATTCGCGGCGCTTTTTGCCGCACTGTATAGCATCAGTAAACGTAGTGCTGTGATCCCACTGATTGCACAAAGTTATTTGAGTTTGACCTTAATATTCTTGGCATTGATTCCACCGATAGTATTGAAAGAGCAGTGGAGTGTGGTTGGTTGGGCAGTTGAAGGTGCGTTGATATTTATATATGCCCTATACAAGCAGTCCAATATCAGCCGTTATTTAGGCATGGCGCTCTTGGTGATGGCGGGTTGTTCAAGTCTGTATTATTTGGTTCAACTGCCACATTTCCCTGCACAGATGTATTGGGGCGTGTGTTTGAGCTATTTGGCGGCCATTATCGTGACGCATGCTGTTCCTGCATTTCATAAACAGCTTTCAAGTTCGAGTATTGCCTTTCAATGTGTGCAAATGCTCTCAGCAACCACCATGTTCATCATGTTGCTCTTAGATCGGCTGCAGAGTAGTCATCAATTGGCCTTGAGTCTATTGATCGTCAGTGTGGCCTATCTGGTGGTGAATGAAGGCTTGTTAAAGCGAAACGCTTCGTGGAGTTGGTCCATCATTAAGTGGACGGGTCTAGTGCCTGTTTATGTGATGGGGCTGTACCAAGTTATTTCAGTGAGTGAGAACGGTCAATTAATTTGGCATTCAACGATGGAGCAGATTTATTTTGCATTCGCTGGGCTGGGCTTGACGCTGCTTTGGCTAAGACCATTATTCGGTGTGCGTGAAGAAAAAGAATGGGTCAGTCTCGGAATTTTGAGTAGCTTGGCGTGGACCAGTCTGACGCTGATACCCAGTATGCCGTATATCAGTGTGGTGATTTTACCGCTACTCTTTTGTGCATGGTGTTATTGGCAAGCGCAGCAACCGGTCTGGAAAATGTTTTGGCAAGCGCGTAGCAGTTTGTTTTTGGCTTTGAGTTGGATCATTAGTTCGCAATTATTTAGTCAGCAGGCCTTTGTGGGATATATCTTGCCCATATTAAATCCTTTTGATGCTGTGAGTTTGCTGTTGTTAGCGGCTTTTTTATGGATGTTGAATCAACAGTTAAAAGCTGGTTTAGATCGTAGCTTGGCTGCCGTGTTGAGTGTCCTTGGGCTACTTTGGTTAAGTAGCTATGTCGTGCTTCGTGCCTTACATAGGTATCTGGATACGCCTTATAACAGTTTAGACATTTGGAGCGATGAGACCATTCAGCTGAGTTTTACTGTGCTGTGGGTGTTATTGGCTTTGGTGAGTATGCGCTTTGCCACTCAGCGCCAATTACGTTCAGTTTGGCTGCTCGGCGGCAGTATTTTGGTCTTGGTGACGTTGAAATTGGTCTTGCTGGATTTATCTCATGTCGGCACACTCATGCGAGTGATTTCGTTTATGGCGGCAGGTTTTGCCATGCTTTTGATTGCTTATATTGCCCCCATGCCGAATGACAAGATTGAGCCATGATGAAGTTCTTAAAGGTACGAAATCACTAAGCTGTACAGGTCGATGGCTATAATAGTAGATGATAAAAAAACCCTGCACATTTGAAGATATGCAGGGCTTTTCATATCAAGTCTATAAACCATTATTTGAGTTGAGGTTCTCGTTGGATCTCTTGTGCATTGGCATATTGATCGACGTCGGCATTGCTTGCTTGCGTAGAAAGCGGGTGGTCAACAAAACCCATTTTCGGTACAGGAATTTCAATTTTATTTTCTACAAAGGCATTGCGAATCCGTTCCTGCATTTCATCACGGACTTTTAGGAAATTCTCTCTTTGACACCAAATAGCAAAAAGCAGCTCAATGGAAGATTCACGAAAGGCAGTGACGGTCACGGCAGGTTTAGGATCGGCCAAGACCAATGGATATTTACTGACGGCATCTAATAAAACTTCACGGACTTTGATGATGTCTTCATGAAAGTTAATTGCAAGGGTAATTGGAATGCGCCGTATTGGAAACTTAGACAGGTTATGTACAGGTGCCCGAATCAGTTGTTCATTCGGCAAACGGACATAGACATTGTCCTGCGTGAGTAATTTGACCGACAGTAAATCAATCGAGATTACTTCACCTTCAATGGTATGCCCGCGAATCAGTGTCAATTGAATGGTATCACCAACCTCAAAAGACCCTTCACCGATCAAGAACATCCCGCTGATCAGGTTGGATGCGGACGTTTGCGAGGCAAAACCCAGTGCGACCGTTAAAATACCTGCTGCACCCAAGAAGACGCTGAGTTTAAAGCCGGCTTCTTTTAAACTGGCCATCACAAAGATTAAAAAGATGAAATAGAAAATCCCGCGACGCCAAACCAACTGCTGATGAGCATTGAAACGCATACCCACAGTGCGGATAAAGGTGTTTGAGATAAAACGTGCAATCAGAAAGCCGATGACTGCCAATAAAACAGCCACCAATAATTCTGTCAGCCGATCAGTATTGAGATTGGCGACCATTCCTTTTAGGCTGCTGGTAATTTCTGTCGAAATATTTAAATCTGCCATGGCTCACCGTTAGAAAAATGAATCAAACATATTGAACAGCACATTGGCTGACTCGCGTGGCGGATGCAGATAAATTACGTCACCTGCTTGTGGCGGTGTACGGTTTTCAATTTTGACCCGCGGCGGTTTGTCATGACCTTCATGCACGACTCGAATTTGTGAAGTCCATAAACGTCCTGTACTTTCACTATAAAATAATGGCAAAGCCGGTACAGGGACATTCATACGGTCAAAGCGAATCTGTTGATTACTCACGTTATGAAACTCAATAGGGGTTACTGCACGAAAAGCACGCGGTTTGAGTTGTTTAAGTTCTGTACGACCATCAACTGCTGTGGCATAGCAAATTTCGCCCATTCGATGGTTCGGACCAAACCAGGTATCTTTTGGTAGAATCGCAGGTATATCAAACAAAGGTTCTCTAAGACCTTCGACAAAACCAGCAATCCAAAGCGGTGTGCTGATATATAGCGTTCCGCGCTGTCCAGCTGGAATATAAATCGGATCGACTGGTTTAATCACCACAGACCGATCGGCCAAACGTGGCATGATTTGAATTTTGTCATGTGTTTGGCGGAACATATAGCGTTCCATTTTAATGGGCTGTGGAAAACCAAATTCAGGGTCTTGTATCGGATGCCATTGCTGCTCATAGTCAAACTGAAAGGTCGGGCGATGGTATTCCATACGCCACTCTTGCATGCCGCGCGTTACACGGAACAATAAAGACCCAAACTGCCAACTGCGCGGGTGATTCAGTTCAAATTGATATTCCCCCCACCATTTACGTTTTGGGGATTCCTTTTCAGTCAAATCATTTTCTAATGGCAATGCGTATATCCCTTGTCCTGATAAATCCTAAAAACAGACTTCACGCTGTCAGATGCTTAGAGTACACTCAAAACAACTTTTTTCATCATTATAATGCGTGATGCAAGTACTTAAACAATTACAAATACCATATAGTTTTGCCAAACGTCATGGCGTATTGCTTCGATATGAGGGTGATCAAGCTTTTATTGTGCGTCGTGACAGCACGCCACTACTGGCTTTACAAGAAGCACGTCGCTTTTTAGGGCATCCTGCACAATATCAATTATGTAGTGAGCAAGAGTTTAATCAATTACTCAGTGCAAGCTTTGCCGGAGACACCGGTGAGTCTCAACAAGTGGCAGCGGGTCTGGAAGATCATCCTGATTTACTCAGCCTTGCAGACTCTGTGCCAGAAGCTGAAGATCTGATGGATCAGGAGGATGATGCACCGATTGTACGCTTAATCAATGCCTTATTGTCTGAAGCGATCCGTGTCGGTGCTTCAGATATTCATATCGAATCTTTTGAAAAAAAGCTGTCTGTCCGCTTACGTGTCGATGGTCAGTTACGTGAAATTGTCCAGCCACGTCGTGAGCTTGCGCCACTGTTGGTGTCACGGATCAAAGTCATGGCCAAACTCGATATTGCAGAAAAGCGAATTCCACAAGATGGTCGTATTTCACTGCGTTTGGCGGGCCGTGAAGTCGATGTTCGTGTATCAACCTTACCGTCTTCCTATGGTGAGCGTGTAGTGATGCGTTTACTCGATAAGCAAGCTGGGCGTTTAAATATGACCCATTTGGGCTTGATGCAACATGACTATGATCGACTGAAACAACTGGTGCATCGTCCGCATGGCATTATTTTGGTTACGGGACCAACGGGTTCGGGTAAAACCACAACCTTATATGCGGCATTGTCTGATTTAAATGATGGCTCAAAAAATATTTTGACCGCTGAAGATCCAATTGAGTATCAACTTGAAGGGATCGGGCAGACGCAGGTCAATACCAAAGTGGATATGACCTTTGCTCGTGCATTAAAAGCCATGCTTCGACAAGACCCAGATGTGGTGATGGTCGGGGAGATTCGTGATTTAGAAACTGCTGAAATTGCAGTACAAGCGTCATTAACAGGCCATTTGGTACTTTCAACGCTGCATACCAATACAGCAATCGGTGCAGTGACCCGTCTTAAAGACATGGGGATTGAACCCTTTCTACTTTCTAGCTCATTGATCGGTGTGGTGGCACAGCGTTTGGTTCGAACCTTGTGCCGTCACTGTGCGACTTGGCATGATGCCGATGATTTTGAAAAAGACTTATTTAGGCATCTCGATGCCTCGACCGAATTAAAATTGCCACAACCTAAAGGCTGTGAACAATGCTCGCATACTGGATTTACAGGGCGTACCGCAATTTATGAAATCGTCCCGATTGATGAGCAAACACGTCGCCTCATCCATGGTAATGCTGCTGAGTTTGAGTTAGAAAATCATGTCCGTGCAAATGCGGGTTCAATACGTGATGATGGATTGCGTAAAGTTTTGGCAGGTAAAACCACCATTGAAGAAGTGCTCAGAGTGACGAATGAAGCGGCTGAATAGTCGGTGTGAAATATAAATAAAGCCCCGAAGCCTGTGTAATGATTCGGGGCTTTGCTTTAATTAATCTTTTCAAAATGAATTACAGCATCATATGCTTTGTCTGTCAGAGTGAGGTGAGTTGCATCACTGAGTTTCATTTCAATGCTATTACTCTCTTTATATTTCAGAACATCATTATTCACTTCGGCCATACCGGATGAAGCACTAGAAGTGCGCTCAGTATTATTTTTATCGAGCCAAAATTCGTCTTTAATTTGATAGTCATCGCCTTGTTTGCTAATTGAAAGTTTGCGTAGGCTCTCCGTGTCAGGTGTTTGTTTCCATTCCCCTGAAAAATCAGGTGCAGGTGTTTGGCTACATGCGGCTAAGGCCAAGCTTAGAAAAAGCATCGAAAAGTATATTTTCATTGTAAAGTCCTGAAAATGATTTTAATTTTTTTATGGATGTATAGTTAATTATAGTTTGAATATTAAACATTTTTTTTAATTTTATTCATTAATCTTTCTATCGAATGTCTCAAGATTTTTTATTTCTAATTTGAACTAAAAACAGCCCAAAAATATGGGCTGTACGGTTTTTTACTTACCACAAACTGACAATTTTCTTCATCAATTCAGCACGAATGGGCGCGGTTGGGTTACCTGCATTGCGCTGCGTTTCATTTTCATAAAACTTTTGCCAAGTTTGAACCATCTCTAAAGTGACATCTTGAGTTTTAAGCTTTTCAACGTCGGCTTTGCTGATATTGGCTAAGCGTGCTGCAGCACCTTCTGAGCCTGTACCCCAACCAATGATGCCTTGACCATAGGCAGGTAAAGACATGTTGTTCGGTGTTGGTGGTAGCGCAAGACGTTGAATATCTGGATTGACCAAGGATTTAATCTGAGGACGGACTTTTTCAGATAGGGTTAATTCGGCAAAACTTAGTGTGGATGCGCTGATTAGCAATGTACTGATAAGGAGAGGTTTAAGCATCATAGATCAATAAATGAATGTAAATAAGAATCGTTATATATTTTAGCAAGGTTTTGGCAACTGAATATGAATATTTAAATGTATTGGAAATGGATAAGATTTTATTTTGAGCTCAGCTGTAGATGTGTAGAAGTAAAAAAAGCTCAAAGCACTATTTTATAAGAATTAAAACAGTGCTTTGTATAGATAGGTACAAATGGATTTAAGTCAAAACATTTAAAGTAACATTAATATTGTTTCGGGTCGCATTTGAATAGGGGCACACAATATGTGCAGCATCGACCAATTTCTGTGCCTCGCTTGCATCCATACCCTCAAGATGAATATTAAGCGTCACTTCGATACCAAATCCTGTTGGAATAGGGCCGATACCAACATCACCCTCGACGTAGGCAGCAGGGGTAATCGAAATTTTATCTCGGTTAGACACAAATTTCATTGCACCTAAAAAACAGGCTGAATAACCAGCGGCGAAGAGTTGTTCAGGATTCGTACCATTACCTGTACCCCCCATAATTTTAGGCACAGCCAATTGAACATCTAAATGACCATCGGATGTCGTTGCACGACCATCACGACCACCAGTGGCTTTTGCATGGGCTGTATAAACTGCTTTTTCTAAAGTCATTTTTCTAATCCCTCAGATGATGGTTCAAAATCATATCGTGGGGGATTTTGTTTAAATAATATTCAGTTTTTTTGTAATTTTATACAGAGTGAAAATCAATATTGAACCAAAACACGGTGCTGCATCAGTGGCATTGATGCGCGAATCTGTTGCTGCTCGTCTAAGTCAAAAGGAACTGTGAGTAGTTGAGCGCCTTCTTCTGCGGTGATTGCTAAAATTTGACCACGGCTGTTGCTTGCTCCAGCATGACCCCAAGTTTGACGCTTTTCACCATGCCAGCCTTGTTGTGCGGCACCTAATACAGCACATTGACTATCCATAGCACGGGCTTGCAGTAAGAGCTGCCAGTGCACTTCACCCGTGGTATAAGTAAAAGCTGCAGGCGCCGTTAAAATGTTTGCACCTTGGCTACGAAGTTTCAAAGCCAGTTCAGGAAAGCGCAAGTCGTAGCACACCATCAGGCCAATATTGCCAAAAGGTGTTGTTGCAACTGCGGTTTCAGTACCAGGTTCAAAGAATTTTGATTCTTGATAGCCACCGACAGCGTCACCAACTTGCACATCAAATAAATGAATTTTGTCATAACGTGCTTCGGTACGTTCAGGGCTGATACACAGGCTAACAGTACGGACACGGCCATCTTGAATGATTGAACCATCTGGACGATAAGGGCATGGGAGTGTGCCCGCAACAATCCAAAGTTGATAACGATGTGCGAGTTTTTCTAGTCGCTGCTGAATACTTTCAAATTGCGCCGCGGTTTCGCGTTGTTTACCTGCGGCAAAGCAGACAAAATTTTCAGGAAATACAATGAGACTCGCACCTTGAGCCTGACTTTGTTGCATCAATGACTCGATCACTTTGAAGTTATCTTCAATGTCATTTTGAGAATTCATTTGAGCAATGGAAAGTAAAGTCATGCGAAGAGGGTCTCTGCTGTGATTAACCTAAATTAGACATTTTGCTGCTTGGGTTGCTCTAGATTGTCCTGCTCTTTTTGCAGTTGTTTGACCAAAGGCTCAAACATATTTTGGTTGCTATCATTTAGTTTCATCAGCGTTTTGTGTGCATCTAAAACCGTATTCAGCATATTGCTATGGGTAATGTGTTCTTCCATAAGTGCGCGAGTGCATACACTTGGATCACCACAATAATTCAAAATAACAAACACTTGACCTAAACCCATGCTATTGGCAAGCGTTGTGATATCAGAGTTTGTAGACAACATTACCGCTTGGATATGGTGAACTTGTTTGAGCTTCAAACCCAGTTTCGCCAAAATGCCAAGAACAGTACTATCGATAAATGTCGTTTGGGTTAAATCAACGATTGCACCGACGACATTTTGTTGCTGTTCAATTTTGTTTAATAACTTGTCTAGACTAATACAAGATTGGGCACGCACTTCGCCAATAAGCTTAAAAATATGCGTTCCGTTCAAGCTTGCATATTCAACATGACCTGTTGACATATAAATGCCATTTGCAGAGAAGGATAGTAAATTATCCCATAGGGGCACAGCTTACTCAAGTAGCCGAGTATGATCAGAAAGTCGTATTCGGTTTAAGTAATTGATTTCGTGATTAATTGATTCGACGTAAACTTAGGATGGCAATATCGTCAGCAACATGGTCTGGTGCTTGAAATGATTGATTTTGCAAGTGATAAACCAATTGACCTAGCTGTTCATTCAATCCACCGTCAAAAGGTTCAAGTGCGCCATCCGAGCAAATTACAAAGCGCGAATAACGATTTAAGGTAAATTCAAACTCTTCCACTTCTAGGTCTTCAGTTAAGCCGAGTGGGAAGCTGCTGGTATTTAAAATTCGCGCAGGAAGACCGGGTTCAAATAAAATGGCCGGCGGATAATGCCCTGCACTAGACCATTTCAAGACATGCGTATCGAGATTGAGTATCCCAGCAATCATGGTAATGTGCTTTTCAATATTTTCTTGAACCAGCATGCCATTGAGCTTTTTGATGAGTTCTCTCGGGGTTTTTGAACGACCGTGGAAAGCAGCCATCCATGAGGTCAGTAAACTACTCGTTACCCCATGACCAGATACATCTGCAAGATAAAACATGATTTCTTTATCGCTGATTTTCCAGTAATCGTACCAATCACCCGATAAATAAGCAGAAGGTTGGAAGAATGTTTCAACTTTATAATTGTGGAGTTCGATTGGATTTGGCAGTAAGCGTTTTTGCAAATCTGCAGCAGAAGGGAGGTCGCGGCTGTCTTGATTGCGTTTGTATTGCGCATCAATTTTAGTGAGTGCTGCTTGGAGGTTAGTTGGAATATGATCCCAAACCCATCCTGCTAAAGCGCCTTGTTGCCAAGCTTGAGCCAATGCAGCGCCCTCATGCTCAAAAGCGAGCACAATGGTGGGAAGTGTCCATTGGTGATTTAAAAAGTCAGCAACATCAGCAATTGCAATGATCGTTGGATCATACAAGTCTAGATCTTCAATGTTAATCATTTGTACGCTAGGAAGCGCATCAAGTACCTGATCTAAATATGGAATATCACGAGTAGGTTGAATGAAATACATAAAGAATTAGATGAATCCTTCGATAGACAATAAGTGTACTATAGCAAGCTAATGATGGCTGGAGGGAAAAACCACACCAGCCAATTGAAAAATTTTATTTATTCAGTTGTTACCGTGTCGGTATCATCTGAACTGCTATCATCAATGAAATCGGTAGAATCATCAGTTGAAACATCTGTTGAATTATCTTCAGATTCATCAATATCGTCATCTTCTTCATCAATAAATAAGTTTTCTTCAGCAATACCTTTTTTCTCGGCAATAGAATAGTTCAGGCGTTGCAAATAGATGTCACGAATTTGAGCGTATTTATCGCCTTGCAATACACCTTCGATATCCAGTAATTGAGCGCGAGTATCGATTCCACGTAAAGTTTGCTCAGACCAATACGCCACATCATGACCATCAAGCATATATTTCTGTGGACGTCCTTGACTATCTACAGCTAGACCGACGGTTTGGCGCAATGTGCTTGGACCAAGCACTGGTAGAACAATATAAGGACCAGAAGGAATACCGTAATATCCTAAAGTCGCGCCAAAGTTTTCATCTTCTGTTTCTAGACCTAGACGGCTTGCAGGGTCAGCAAAGCCTAAAGTTGTCAGTGTATTAACAGTAAAACGCCCCAGACTTTTTGCGGCACGTGTCGGTCGTCCTTGGATGAGTTGGTTAAATGCATTCCAAGGTTCGCCCAAATTTTTACGGAATAAACGATAAGATTCACGAATATCCTTTGGAGTTTTTGCTACATATTGCACAGCAGCAGGGCGGGCAATGTGGACATCTAAATAATCATTAAATGCGTAAACTTTCCGGTTGATCGGTTGGAAAGGGTCTTTATCTTCTTCTGATTGTGCTGCATTTGCATTTACAGATAATTTTTTTGCAACTTCAGATGACTTGACCATCGCCGCATGCGCAAGTTGTTGTGTTTTTGATTTATTGGCAGCTTCTGAGTCTTGAGCAACAGGTGCTGAAGACTCGTCATTTGCAAATACAGGTGTTGTTACGACAAGTGACAATAATCCTGCATATAAAAAAGAAGTTTGGCGCATATATAGTCCTGACGCTTTTAGCACGGCAAAATGTTTGCCGTATAATAAGTAAAAACGTTCAAATAATCCTGATTTATTACTATTAAACCAAATTTGATCAAAATATGAATGAAAAAATGTAATTTGAGTGAAAAATGTGCGCTCAAAATAATTATTTTAAAAAAGGTGTTGCAACGGATGTGAAATGCTGTAGAATGCACATCCATCGGCGGTGATGAAGATTAAAACTTCTGATAAAACAATGACTTGGTTGAATTGATTAAGTTGGGTTTTAGAAAAAAGTTTAAAAATAATTTGAATTACC
>NZ_VPCD01000017.1:0-84895 GCF_013418345.1 Acinetobacter sp. YH12144
GTGCTTTTTCTTCTGGTGCAGAGTCGATTGCAGCGTAATCTTTCGCTTCACCGCCGAATTTTTTTGCACATACAGTTGCAATTGCAGCTGTTAAAGTCGTTTTACCATGGTCAACGTGACCGATTGTACCCACGTTAACGTGTGGCTTATTACGTTCGAACTTAGCCTTAGCCATGAGATCTTCCTTTTTAAACTACTCATGCAGGGATACTGCATGAGCATTTGGTTTTTAACTATGAATTAGTTTGGGCTTATAGTAATCGAAAGATTACTCGTCGTCACCTTTTTTACCGCCAGATTGGAACTTAGCGATGATGCCTTCAGCCACGTTACGTGGTGTTTCAGCGTATTTAGCGAATTCCATAGAATAAGTTGCACGACCTTGAGACATAGAACGCATATGAGTTGCGTAACCAAACATCTCAGAAAGTGGAACTTCTGCACGGATAGCTTTAGTACCACCAGGTAAATCGTCCATACCTTGAACAAGACCACGACGACGGTTTAAGTCACCCATGATATCGCCCATGTAGTCTTCTGGAGTTTCTACTTCAACTTTCATGATAGGTTCAAGCAAGATAGGATCTGCTTTCATGAAACCGTCACGGAATGCGTAAGAACCAGCCATTTTGAACGATAATTCGTCAGAGTCGACGTCATGGTAAGAACCATCGAACAATGTCGCTTTGATGCCAACAACTGGATAACCAGCTAGGACACCATTCTTCATACGTTCTTGGATACCTTTGTCAACCGCACCGAAGAATTCTTTAGGTACTACACCACCTACAACTTCTTCAGCGAACTCGTAATCTTTGCCAGCATCTTCAGCAAGTGGTTCTAAACGTACGTATACGTGACCAAACTTACCTTTACCACCAGTTTGACGTACGAACTTACCTTCTTGTTCAACTGATTTTTTGATCGTTTCACGGTAAGCTACCATTGGTTTACCAATGTTCGCTTCAACGTTGAATTCACGCTTCATACGGTCAACAATAATGTCAAGGTGAAGCTCACCCATACCAGCAATAATTGTTTGACCAGATTCTTCGTCAGTACGTACGCGGAATGAAGGGTCTTCTTTCGCCAAACGACCTAAAGCAACAGACATTTTTTCTTGGTCAGCTTTAGTTTTAGGCTCAACCGCAAGCGCAATTACTGGCTCTGGGAATTCCATACGCTCTAGTGTAATTACATTGTTTTCATCACATAATGTATCACCAGTCGTAGTATCTTTAAGACCTACACATGCTGCGATATCACCCGCACGAATTTCTTCAATATCGTGACGGTCATTTGCGTGCATCTGTACGATACGGCCAACACGTTCGCGCTTCATTTTAACTGGGTTATAGCAAGGGCTACCTGCTTTAAGCACACCAGAGTAAACACGTACGAATGTTAAGTTACCTACAAATTTGTCGTTCATGATTTTGAACGCAAGCGCAGAGAACGGAGCATCGTCAGACGCTTCACGAGAACCTTCAGTTTCGTCTTTGTCGTCAAGGATACCTTTAATCGCCTCGACATCAGTCGGCGCAGGTAAGAATTCAATTACAGCATCCAACATACGTTGAACACCTTTGTTTTTGAACGCTGAACCACATAGCATTGGTTGAATTTCATTCAACAATGTACGTGCACGTAAACCTGAAACGATTTCTTCTTTAGTTAACTCACCTTCTTCAAGGTACTTGTCCATGAGTTCTTCTGATGCTTCCGCAGCAGCTTCAACCATGTTAGTACGCCATTCGTTAGCTAGTTCAACTAATTCAGCAGGGATTTCGCCATATTCAAACTTCATACCTTGAGACGCTTCGTCCCAGATAATCGCTTTCATTTCGATTAGGTCAACAACACCCTGGAAGTTTTCTTCTGCACCGATTGGAACAACGATTGGCACTGGATTACCACCAAGACGTGTTTTAACTTGTTCAACAGCACGGAAGAAGTTCGCACCAGTACGGTCCATTTTGTTCACGAATGCAATACGTGGAACTTTATATTTATTTGCTTGACGCCATACAGTTTCAGACTGAGGTTGTACACCACCTACAGCACAGTAAACCATGCATGCACCGTCAAGAACACGCATAGAACGTTCAACTTCAATAGTGAAGTCTACGTGTCCTGGGGTATCAATTACGTTAATACGGTGCTGTTCGAATTGGTTACCCATCCCTTTCCAGAAGCATGTTACTGCCGCTGAGGTAATAGTAATACCACGTTCTTGCTCTTGTTCCATCCAGTCTGTAGTTGCAGAACCTTCGTGAGTTTCACCAAGTTTGTGACTCTCACCTGTGTAGAACAAAATACGTTCTGAAGTGGTAGTTTTACCAGCATCAATGTGCGCAGAGATACCAATGTTACGATAACGAGAAATTGGGGTTTGACGAGCCATGATTTCTAGCATTCCTAAATTTTGTTGTTTAAAACAGGACGCTTTAAGCTGCATAGCAACTTAAAGCGATTCGATGACAAAACAGTGACAACTGATTTGTCACCCTCCTGAATAGGGGCTGTTTTATCCGCTTAGAAACGGTAATGAGAGAAGGCTTTGTTGGCTTCAGCCATACGATGCACATCTTCACGTTTTTTGATCGCTGCGCCTTTACCTTCAGCTGCATCAAGCAACTCACCAGCAAGACGTAAAGCCATAGTTTTTTCAGAACGCTTAGCAGCAGCATCTACTAACCAACGCATAGCCAAGGCAGTACGACGGGATGGGCGTACTTCCATAGGCACTTGGTATGTAGCACCACCAACACGGCGTGCTTTTACTTCGACCATAGGACGAACTTTTTCAAGAGTAGTCTCGAAAAATTCAACTGGGTCTACTTTAGATTTTTCTTGAACGCGGTCTAAAGCACCGTAAACGATACTTTCAGCAATAGATTTTTTACCATCTTGCATTACGTGGTTCATGAATTTAGCGATTGTTTGGCTGCTGAACTTAGGATCCGGAAGGATTTCACGGGCAGCAACTACGCGACGTCTTGGCATTTTAATACACCTAATAAATATGACACTTCAGGTTACTCCAGCAGGTGCACAAAGTGTCATGTGCTTTCGCTGGCCTTACTATACGTCGCTTGGAATTTTCACAAAAAATGCAGAAATCAGACAAGCGAGACGATAAAGGATTGCAGTTCTAACGAACTAAGAAGTTAATCTTTTCAGATTATTTCTTAGGACGTTTAGCACCGTATTTAGAACGAGACTGGTTACGATCTTTAACACCAGCACAGTCTAAAGAACCACGAACGGTATGGTAACGTACACCCGGTAAATCTTTAACACGACCACCACGGATAAGAACAACACTGTGCTCTTGTAGGTTATGGCCTTCACCACCGATGTAGCTAGAAACTTCGAAACCTGAAGTTAAGCGAACACGGCAAACTTTACGCATTGCTGAGTTAGGTTTTTTAGGTGTAGTTGTGTAAACACGTGTACAAACACCACGACGTTGTGGACAAGCCTTCAACGCAGGAACTTTAGATTTTTCAACTAAAGTTGTACGACCCTTACGGATCAACTGATTTGTTGTTGCCATTTGGCAATTCTCCCGTTAATAAAAAGCCCCAAAAAATACTACTTTTTGAGGGCATGCAATTGTAAGCGAAGACTTAAAATTGGTCAACAATATACGATCATCGAAAACATTTATTCATCGTGATTTGCGCAATTTTTCACCCACAAATAAATAGTTTATTTTTCAGAAGAATCTGCTGATTTTTTTGTAACTTTATCTACGGCTGCTGTTTTGGCTTTACGCGGCTTAGTTTTGGGTGCAGCTTTTTCCGCTGGGACATCCTCCTGCTGTATAGATTCCAACACATCAAACTCATCTTTTTCAGCTAAAACAGGTTTTTGCGCAGCCCCGGGTGCATGAGGCTCAACAACTTTCTCCGCAAGTGCTTCCAAACCTTCTGAGACTTTTTGTTCCTGCTCTACTTCCACTTCGGCTGCATCAGAGTTTTTAACTTGTGCTTTTTTGATGACTTTTACTGCGCGGATACTCTCATGACCTGTAACATCTATGGTCTGATCTAGTACAGGCTCAGCCAAATCAATATCTTTCGCCTTAATACCTTCTAGTAATTTAGGTGTTGCTTGAGCAAGCAACTCAAGAGAACGCTCATAGGCATGTAAAGGTGACAAGCTAATATCCTGATGCTGCAAAATATATTGGCGCGCATTAGAAAAGACTTGCTGTGCCTTCTGATTCACTTCATCCACTAAACGGCGACTATACACCACACTTACACCAACGCTCGCCACAGGAGATAATCGTGATAGCTGATTTAACAATGAAACTTTTGGCATTTGATTGAGCCATGCCCACTTAAACTGACCATTTTCATCTAGTACATATTTTTTCAATGCTGCTGCATCAGTATCTGAACCCATCAATTGCTGCAATTGATGTAAATCACTATTTTGTAGCGTACTACTCAGAGCTTTTATTGCCATAAGCAAAGTTTGTTTTTCTGCAATTAAACTCAGGTCGACCTGTTTAAAAATAAACTGAACAATATCTTGATCACTTTCTTTACTTAAGTCGAAACCATAAGAACGTCCAACTTGATAAATCACTCGTAAAGTCATAATCAGTGAAGCAGGGATATCAATACTTGAACCAATAACACCTGTCGCACCTGTTAAAGCCCCTTGAATTGAAGCAATCCATTTATTTTGCTCGCCTAAGGCCTGACTAATGCGGCGTGAACGATCGACATCTTGTGTCAACTCTTCTAAATCACGTACGCCAGCTTCATCAAGCACTGCATCTACAGATGAAATATCCGAACTAAAATGATTAAGTCGATCAAATAAATAATCAGAAATTTTGTCACTAAATTGAGGAGCAACAAAATTAGCCACATTATTTACAGTATTAAAATGTCGACCGAATAATTGTCTAGAAACATTTGGAACGTGTTCACGTAAGATTTGCTGAGGATTATCATATTTTTTTACATCAAATACGCCCGCTTGCCTTGACTGCCCCTCCAAGGTTTGACCATTTTTTTGAGGTTGAATGACCTTAGTTACGGATTCGGGTGCGACATGATTAATGATGGACACCCCAGTAGAACTGAACTTTTTAGCCACTCCAAAGGCGTTTGAGAGTAGACCTGCCGTTGGTTTATTATTCGTTTTCACCATTCCCTACCTCATTAAAACTATTCTTGAAATTATTGATAAATACTAGGTGTAGTCAAACTTTATCACAACTTGAATATGTATCTTTAAGTTAAGTTTTTTGCTGCAAAGTTGCAAATTAGCTCAGTCAACAATAGGCATAGGATTTGCCATAAGAATTCAAAAAGCTTTCTGCTATCATTATTCCAATCAAATTATATGAGTTCGCCTATTTAGAAAGTTTCCTTCGTATACTTTCTATAGCTTGCTCACACACTACCTATAAAGGATCTGTAGATGAAACGTGTTGTAATCACTGGTATGGGCATCAACTCATGCATTGGTAATACATTAGAAGATGTCACTCATTCTTTGCAAAACGGGATTTCTGGAACACGTTTCAACCCAAGTTATGCTGAACTTAATTTTAAAAGTCATGTCAGTGCGGCTGCAGAACAAAACTTTGACGGTATTGACCGCCGTTTAAAACGCTTTATGGGCGTATGCGCAATGTATGCATACAACTCAGCTTTGGCTGCGGTAGAAAATGCAGGCTTAACAGCAGAACAAATCGGTGGTAATCCACGTTACGGTATTGCGGGTGGGTCAGGTGGTGGTTCAACTGCATCTGTTGTTGAAATGAAAGAACTTCTAGACACCAAAGGTGCACGTAAAGTTGGTCCATTCTTTGTACCACGTAATATGACCAACACCATTACTGCAAACGTGGGTGTTGCATTTAAAATGCAAGGTATTGCACACACCATTACTAGCGCATGTGCAACATCTGCAGATGCCATTGGTTATGCATACAATTTGATTCAATTAGGCAAACAAGACTTAATGCTTGCCGGTGGTGGTGAAGAAGACCATTGGTCACAAAGTCTTTTATTTGATGCAATGGGCGCACTTTGTTCAAAATATAACGACACTCCAGAGACTGCTTCACGCCCTTACTCTGCTGACCGTGACGGTTTCGTGATCGCTGGCGGCGGTGGCTTCGTTGTACTAGAGTCACTTGAACATGCTCAAGCACGTGGTGCAAACATTTTGGCTGAAGTTGTCGGCTATGCAGCAAATTCTGACGGCGCTGACATGGTTGCACCATCGGGCGAAGGTGCGACGCGTTGTATCCTTATGGCTTTAGAAGAAGCTAAACAACATGGTGTAGATACCATCGACTATGTTAATACACACGGTACATCTACTCCGGCAGGCGATGTCACTGAACTTAAAGCGATGGAGCGTGCTTTCGGTGAAGGGCAAGTTCCTCCGCTCAGCTCGACCAAATCGATGACCGGTCACAGTCTGGGTGCTGCAGGTGTACAAGAAGCGATTTACTCTATTTTAATGATGCAAAATGACTTTATAGCACCAAATATCAACGTGACTGAACTTGACGAAGGTGCAAAACCTTTTGATATCGTACTTGAAAAACGTGATGCAAAATTGAATACTGTGATGAGTAACAGTTTTGGTTTTGGCGGTGTAAACGCTTGCCTCGTTTTCAAAAAATGGGAAGCATAATATAAAGTTTGCTGCTTTGGCGCTTCGGTGCCAAAGCACATACCCACCGCCCTTTTAAGGGTTAATATATGGATGCTCCATCAGATGCTTTCCTCTGGGTAAAAGCATTGCATATCATCGCAGTTGTTTGCTGGTTCGCAGCGCTATTCTATCTCCCTCGCCTTTATGTCTACCATGCTATGAGTGATGATGCTACGAGTCATCAGCGCTTTCAAATCATGGAACGTAAGCTATACCGCGGCATTATGTGGCCCGCTATGATTGCTACACTGATCACGGCGCACTTCCTCGTCGATTGGGGCGATGCAACACGACACTACCATGAAGCGCTTTGGTTCTATTTAAAAGTTGGATTGGTTGGACTATTGGTGATTTATCATTTTGTTTGTGGTTATTACCGTAAAAAGCTTATCGAAAATGCACATTATAAGTCGCATAAATTCTGGCGTTATTTTAATGAAATGCCCACTTTGATTTTATTTGCGGTTGTCATTTTAGTTGTAGTGAAGCCAAGCTTCTAAACGACTGTAAAAAAAGCCCCTACTCATTGGGGCTTTTTTATTTCTATATCAAAATGTTTATATACAAAAACTACAACTGCACACAGCTATCTAAAATATTCCAATTGTGTGCTCTAAATTGCTCACGCGGATACGGCACTTCAGCACACAACATCCCCTCTTTCTTAAAGAAACGTCGACCGTGGCTATTTTGATTCAACTGCATTAAATCAGTCGCACCCTGATTCAACAAATTAAAAATCATAATTCGATCATTCAAAATGTGCCCCGCAAGTACATAGCGCTCCCAAGGCACCCACTCTATATTGGACAAAGTATTGCCCAAATAGTTTTTGATATGCCAAGATGAATACTGTCCCTGTTTTTGACCAGCCTGCATCCTAAACGAATCATAAGAAAGCTCAGATAGCTGTGCCGCCTCTTCATATTGCTTAAACAATTGATTTGCAGTTTGATTTGGCAAATACAACCAATACATCAACGAGGTATTCCAGTCCGATAATTGCTGCACCTGCTTCAACACCGCATATACGCCATAGGCTTCCAATTGCGCTGCTGAGCGCAAACTTAACTGACTGGCACTTAAAGGCTCTAAATAAACAACTTGTCCAGTCTTTAATTGCTCATTACGTATAATTCGAACATAACGTGCCAGCCAGCTTTGAATCAGCATCCTTTCAACCAATGAGATCGGGCGCTCAAGCATCTGCTGCAATCTTTGATATTCAGCCATATATGCATCCAGCTTATCCTCTTTATTTAACGCAATATTGATCTGATAAAGGATCGCCAACTGATTTAAATACTTAAAGTCTGGATATGCGGAATTGCTCGGCATACTTAAACTGCGGTATTGGTCTGCATGCTGCAACCATGTGTTAAAGCGCTGCAACGGCACCTTTTCTTGCTGTATCAGCGCACCGAGCACCTGATGATGCTCAACAACAAATGCGCTAGCTGCCTTAGGATCATCGACCAGCAATTGCTGAAACTCCGCAACTAAATTCATCTGTTCTTCTGACCACTTTTCACGTGTTAGCTTCGCATTCAATGGCTGGCCCAATACATTCTGATGCTCTTGCCCCAACAAACTAAATGCCCAATCTTGATGATAACGATAGCGCCCAACATTCAATGCCGAAAACCGATCTGCGGCATTCAGCCCAAGCAAGTTAAAATACGGCTCTTGTGTGTAATTTGAATGATAAGAAATTTCAGACTGCTGCCACTTGAGCACCCGAGGATCAATACGCTCATCCCACCGCAACCAAAGACAAAAACACACAACAACTGCAAGCAACAGCAAGAAAATAAAGATGATTTTTTGTTTCATTGATTTCTTATTTTGAATTATTTCAGCCGCATTATATTCAACTTCACCATTCACGCATACAAAAAAAAGCCATCACAAGATGGCTTTTTTTACTTTAAACACAAATATTTATGCAGGAATACGAAGCACCTGACCTGGGAAAATGTCATCGGCATTTTTTAGCAAAGGACGGTTTGCTTCAAAAATTTTATTGTATTGATTTGCATCACCATAAAATTCTTTAGAAATCTTAGAAAGATTATCGCCTGATTTAACTGTATAAAATTTACTTTCTGGTTCTGGCGTTGCTACAGTCAACTGATCATCCACTTGCGCCACATGATCAATATTCCCTACCGCCAAGATAATCTTTTCACGATCTGCTTGGCTTTGCACCTGACCTTTCACTGTTGCTAGATCTGAAGTCCCGTTATAACTCACAGACAAGCCAGTTACAGGTAAGCCCAGTGCTTTGATATGACCCAATAACTTATTGGCAATTTCTTGTGCAGATGGTTCAGAAGGTGTTGCTGGCGCTGCCTGAGGTTCTGCAGGCGCTGTATTTTTTTTACCAATTCCTTTTACAAAATCAAAAAGACCCATGTTTTTCTCCGTTGTTTTTACTGTTTTAAATAATTTAACTATTGTTCAAACTCTATTTTTATAGCTAAAAAATAACCGCTTTTGAGTTGTTGTTGGTGACAGAAACGTAAGCTAATGTAAAAACAAAATATTCAGCATAAAAAAAGCCACCGAATGGTGGCTTTTTAAATCAGCATCGCTGAAATCTAAAATTAACCTAGTTTCTTAGAAACATAGTCAATTGCAGATTGTACAGTAGTGATTTCGTTTGAATCTTCATCAGGAATAGTGATGTCGAAATCGTTTTCGAAAGACATAACTAATTCAACTAGGTCTAGAGAGTCTGCACCTAAGTCATCCATGAAAGAAGCTTCGTTTTTGATCTCGTCTGCTTTAAGACCAAGTTGTTCAGCTACTGCTTGTTTTACGCGTTGTTCGATATCGCTCACAGGAATTCTCCTCATTGCTTGTGGCGTTTTTAATGCCGTTAGTTTAATTGAATCTAAATCGTTTTGAAAGTTTATACTTGAGCGCTTAGCTCATGTATAAACCACCATTTACATGTAATACAGTTCCGGTAATGTAACTTGCCTTTTCAGAAGCAAGAAAACTTACGGCATTTGCGATATCTTGCGGCTCACCTAAACGGTTTAAAGCCACTTGATCACTCATCTTTTTACGAATTTCTTCGCTTAACTGTTCTGTCATTTCTGTTGCAATAAAGCCCGGAGCCACTGCATTTACAGTGATTTGGCGGCTTCCCATCTCTTTTGCAAGGCTGCGACCAAAGGCCTCAATCCCTGCTTTTGCAGCAGAATAGTTTGCTTGTCCTGGGTTAGCAAAATGTGCAACCACAGAACTAATATTAATAATTCGGCCAAAACGTGCTTTGGTCATGCCCTTTAAAACACGTTTAGAAAGTCGATAAACGGCTTTCAAATGAATGTTGAGAATGTCATCCCAATCATCTTCTGACATACGAAGTAACAAATTATCTTTGGTAATACCCGCATTGTTCACTAAAACCAATACAGAACCAAAGTTTTGCTCAATGTCTGATACCAATGCATCAATTGCAGTTGCATCACGTACATCTAGAACTTTACCCGCACCATTTTCAGCAAAAGCAGCAGATAATTTTTCCGCACCCGCTTCTGAAGTTGCAGTACCTACAACAAAATAACCGTCTTGAATCAATTGCTGAGCGATGGCTGCTCCAATCCCTCGGCTCGCACCTGTTACTAAAGCAACTTTGCGTTCTTGTGTCATGCAATTTTCCCTTCTGCCACTAAAATGGCATTCAGTGCATCTTCCATACGACCTTTCGTGTCGAGTGGGAATGCTTTTTCAATATTTGGCAAACGTTTTGCGAGATTCGCAAGGACATTACCCGGACCACATTCAGCAATGTACTGAATACCTTGGTCTTGCAAATACTGCATGGTCTTTGTCCACTGTACAGATTGGTATAACTGTGCAGTTAACGCCTGACGTAATTGCGCTACATCAGTCGCGATTTCAGCGCCTACATTTTGTATTACAGGTATAGTAGGCAGCTCAATGGCAGTTTGTTCCAATGCTGTCGCAAACTGTTCAGCAGCAGGTTTCATCAATGCACAATGCGATGGCACAGAAACCGGAAGTGCGATTGCCTTACCGCCATTTTCTTTAGCAGCAGCCATAACCGCTTCAACCATGGCTTTATCGCCAGCAATGACAACTTGACCTTGTGCATTGTAGTTTGCAGCATCTACTGAACCTGGGCCTTCTGCTTGAGCACAAAGTTCAATGACTTTGGCATCATCTAGACCCAAAATTGCCGCCATTGCACCTTGACCTTCAGGTACAGCACTTTGCATTAACTGACCACGTAGGTTCACCAGTTTAACGGCATCACCTAGGCTCATCGCACCTGCAGCAACCAAGGCGCTGTATTCACCTAATGAGTGACCTGCAAGGTATTTCGGTGCAACACCACCTAACTCCAACCACACACGCCATAAAGCAATACTGGCCGTCAGTAGTACAGGTTGAGTAAATTCTGTTTGGTTTAACCCTTCACCACTTTGCGCAATCTGCCAAAGATCAAAGCCAACTGCTTCTGATGCTTCTGCAAATGTTGCTTGCACACTACTAAACTGTTCTGCAAGTTCAGCGAGCATGCCGACTTTCTGTGACCCTTGACCTGGGAACACGAATGCAGTTTTAGTAGCTTGAGCTGCTTGCTCGAGTTGTTTAGCAGACATAAAAAAATCCTTTATCAAGACTGGTGAATTTATGCTATTTGGACATTTATTCAACACAATCCCATGTAAGCTTGTTTCAGGGACGGAAATTTAACACTTAATTTTTGTCTTGGTAATTGCCAAATGCAACAAAAAATCGGTACAAAAAAAGGGAGCTTAACGCTCCCATTTTTTCTACTAAGCTTGACGCTTAATACATCACCAATTATTCAGCAGATGCTTTAGCGAATAATTGACGACCACGGTAGATACCATCTTTAGATACGTGGTGACGACGGTGAGTCTCGCCAGTAGCTTGGTCTACAGTTAATGCATTCTCGGTTAAAGCGTCATGTGAACGGCGCATGTCACGGCGAGAGCGACTTTTACGGTTTTGCTGAACGGCCATGATGGCTCCTTACAAAGATCGAAAAAATGGATCAGAACAAATTCGATTGTCTTATACTCAAGAGTATAACACAAAAATTAGTTAAGTTTACCCTTCAAACCTGCCAAAACATCAAACGGGTTGTCCCGTTTTTCTTCAACAAGCTCTTCAGCGGCAGGTTGATGCTTATGTTCACAAGCGTCGTGCTTAGGTGACAAAGGCATCAACAATAACAATTCATCCTCTATCAGTGAGAGTAAATCAGCAGTCGCAGGTGCATCATATGAACCTTTGGTTGTTGCTTCACTTTCACCTAAAACGATGAAATCAGCATCCTCATCCAAGCGCTCTATCAGTGACTCGTCATCTACAAGAGCTAGATGAAAACTTAAAACAAGTGGAATCTCAACAGTATCCAGACAACGCTGGCATTCCATTGGAACATTTGTTTCAACATGACCATCTAGCCATACAATGCGATGATAAGCATCCATTGATAGCTTACAGTCTATGTTAATCAATTGATCATCAATTGATCCAACAGCTTCACGAGCAATACGAACAAAGCGAGATAATGGCAGTGTTCCTGACCATTTAAAGCCCTGTTCAGCCCATTTAAACGGCTCAATCTGTGCCGGAAAGGTATTTGCTGACATAATTAAGGCGGCAATTCTACAAATTCATCAGTACTCTGTCAAAGATTAAGATACAATTTTGTACTTATTTAGACAGACCATTTGGGTAACTTAAGTTATGCATCTGTTGCAGCCGCAAACAGAAGTGAATGTTTCATCACTTATGAGCACAATTTCAACGCTTGATTCTGACATTTCAACCGACCAAGTGCAACTCTCGGCTTGGGAGAAACTTTCCACAGAAACAGAACACGTCGAATGGCTCATCTTACACTTTAATCATTGGTTTTCCCACCTGAATGTGAGCTTAGTGAAAGGTGACTTTGAGCCCGAATACTTTCCTGCTGATTCAAACGGCCCTGCCCGTATTCAATTTGCTCATGGTTATTTCAATAGCGCCTTGCATGAAATTAGTCATTGGACTATTGCTGGTGATCAACGTCGTTTACTTCCCGATTTAGGCTATTGGTATGCACCTGATGGTCGTAGTAAAGAGCAACAAGCCCTCTTTGAACAGGTAGAAATTAAGCCGCAAGCGATCGAATGGTTATTTGCCAAAGCCTTTGGACGTAAATTTCGTGTCTCACTTGATAACCTTACTGGTGAAGGCGGTGATGGCAGTAGCTTTAAAGATAATGTCTATGCACAATTACAGGCTTATTTTAAGGGCGAAGCCAAACTTCCACGCGATGCTTGGCGCTTTATCCAATGCATTTGCCACTGTACACGTGCTGGCAAAATGTTACAGGCGAATGAATTTCAACGTGAAATGCTTGATTAAATTATACAATTTGACTGCATTTCACATTGCACAAAGCAAATAGACCGCGACATAATGTCTAGAGCTTTTAATAATAAGAGGAAAACGACATGTTGCATTTAAGAATACATCCGGAAAATCCTCAGCCCCGTTTAATTACGCAAGCCGTTGAACGGATTCGTGCCGGCGATGTGGTGGTTTACCCTACAGATGCCGCCTATGCCATCGGTTGCCAAATTGGGAACAAAAATGCCATGGAACGCATTGCCCAAATTCGTCAGCTCGATGCTAAACATCAATATGCGATTATTTGTGCAGATTTATCTGACATTGCCACTTATGCCAAAGTCGATAATGCCATGTATCGTTTATTGAAAAATAACACCCCTGCGGTCACTACCTTTATTTTGCCTGCGACCAGTGAAGTTCCTCGCCGTTTAATGCATCCTAAAAAGAAAACCATTGGACTACGCATTCCGAGCAACCCAATTTGCCAATTATTACTCAAAGAACTCGGTGAGCCGTTATTAACATCGACCTTAATTTTACCGGGTCAAAAAGAACCGATTGATGATCCTTACGAAATTGAACTGCAAATCGGCAAACGAATAGATGTATTAATTGATGGCGGCTTAGGTACTTTAAATACCACTAGCGTTGTAAACCTTGCAGGTGAATACCCTGAAGTGATTCGCCGTGGTGTCGGTGATGTCAGTGCATTTGAATAACATGTACTGTTAAATACATCGGTTCAAAACGCGGTTAAAGCACCTTTCGATAAAGGAATCAACCTGATGACTTTATTTCAAATTCTACTCAAGCTCCAAAATGCGACAGACCTCAGAGTCTCCGAGCAAAACAGTCTCAATCATCTTGCCATTTATGCCACTGAGCCTTGGACTTTAGAATCCACGGCTCAACTGAGGGCAATAGATAAAAATTCAATTTCACCAATAGCGACAACACAGCCGCAGGCTTTTTCTTACTTTCTGCATGCATCAACGGTCAAATCACTATTTAAACACCGATCAAGTCAAAATCTCTGCTCGCAAGCGCAGTGCCAACACATTATCGAATTTGCACTTGAACAAAAGATATGACTAACAGGCTCAAAGCATTGATAGTGGTTTCTGCTCAAGCGCTATAAAGCTGCATAAATTCCTTTAAATGAATTTTTTGTTGCCCCTGCTCATCAAAGTTGTTTGTATCGAGCCAAGCTACGTAAGCTTGAGACAACATTGGCCAATCCTGATCTAACATCGCAAACCAAGCGGTATTACGATTACGACCTTTCACAACAACATGCTGACGAAACAGCCCTTCAAATTGAAAGCCAAAACGTAAAGCAGCATTTTTCGACGGCGTGTTCAAGTCATCACACTTCCACTCTACCCGTCGATAACCTGCTGCAAAGCACGCTTTTAACAATAGATAAATGGTTTCTGTTGCTGCGGTTGATTGCTTCATTAAACTTGAAAAATAGACATTACCAATTTCGATGACGGCATGTGCTGGGCGTACATTGAGCAAACCAATCCACCCCACAACGGCTTCACCAACCTCAATGACATAATGCATCGAACCCGCAAAATGAAAGGATTGCTGAAAATAATCACGCAATTGCTGCATGCTTTGAATTTGACAATAAGGCAAATACGTCCAACAGCGTTCATCCGGTTCTTGTTGGACAGTCAACCATAGCCGCTGTAAAAAACTGTCATCAAGCTGATCGGGCAACATCGGAATAAGCCGAACAGATTGCCCCACTTCAGTTTTACATCTGAACTGGCAAGGTTCAAACTGCGCCAACGTCATCCCTACGGCCTGACCCCATTGATTATATTGTTGTGGCATAGCAAATATTCTTTTAGTCAATTCATTCAAATCATTTCATGCTGGACGCCCATCACCCAGATATCACAGCTTAAATGAGTTCATTGATTGATGAGTGTATTTTTTACAATTAACACAAGATGTGATCGATATCACAGCTTTAAAATTTTACATGTGTATAAATAAAGCCTATTCCCTATAAATTTTAAGTTTTTTACCCAATTCAACCGTTCAGTAATTTCTTTAAACGCATTTTTCCATTACACTATTCCCTATAACTTTTGTGCTTTTACTTTCGATGTGAGATCGAAGCGAAAGCTGTCTGCATGCCTTTGAAAATTCGCGTGGCCTATAATTGCAATGAACCAAACTGTCCATAATTCTATGGAAGATGCTCCACACATTCGCGTTTTGGATGAGTGGCAAGAAGCTATTCCAGAAGATTTGTACATTCCACCCGCTGCATTTGAAATTCTATTAGAGCATTTCGAAGGACCACTCGACTTTCTGATTTACCTGATTCAAAAAAATGGCTTCGACTTATTACAAGTCGATATTGCCCCGATTGCATCCCAATATTTGTCTTATATGGATGCAATGAAATCCCTAGATATTGAATTAACCGCAGACTATATGGTGATGGCAGCCCTATTGGCCGATTTAAAATCGCGTCTATTATTGCCAAAACCTAAATCGACCGCGGCACATGAACAAGATCCTAAACAAGAATTGATTGACCGTTTAGAAACGTATTTGCGCATCAAACAAGCTTCGGAAAGATTAGGTCAAATGTCAGTGTTGGATCGAGATACATTCGATACCAATGTCAGTTTAGGAACAATAGTCGAAACCAATGATGGCTATGACATTCAATTACTTCGTGATGCCATACTCTGTGTCTTTAATCGACCAGAACCGGTTACCCACCAAATTTTACAAGAACCTGTCTTACTCGAAGAACGTATTGCTTATATTGAAACTAAGCTTGAGTCAGGTGAAGTATTAGACTTTGCGGACTTACTCAAACCAAGCCAAGGCCGCATGGGTGTTGTCGTGACATTTATGGCCGTATTGGAACTGACACGCCAACAAAAAGTTCAAATTGTCGCATCAGGTGTAGAAGCACCGCTTGCAATTCAGGGAGCACGTGCATGAACACTGAACTTAAACAAATGACTGCGGTGACTTCAGAAGATAATCTGCATGAAATTTTGATGCAGCTTGAAGCCATTATTTTTGCCAGTGAAGCGGCAGTGAGTATTGCCCGTTTAAAAGAGGCTTTCCAAGACCGTTTCAGTAAAACTGAATTACGCCAATATTTGCAGCAACTTTCAATGCTGCAACACGGCAGATCAATTGAACTTGTTGAAACCGCTCAAGGTTTCCGTTTTCAAGTACGTGCAAAATATCGTAATATTATTGCACAGACCTGGCCTGAACGACCAACTCGTTTATCGCCATCCTTGCTCGAAACTCTTTCTGTCATTGCTTACCATCAACCGGTAACCCGCGCAGATATTGAGCAAATCCGTGGGGTGACCAACAATAGTCAAATTTTACGTACGTTATTTGACTGGAACTGGATTAAAGAATCTGGTTTTCGTGAACTCCCAGGACGACCCGCGTTGTTAGTTACAACGCCTCAATTTTTAAATGCTTTTGGTCTAACCTCTTTGGGCCAATTGCCTCCCCTGCAGGATGCCAAGGAAGCTTTTATGGCCCTCGATGCGAATGCACCGAAGTCATAAATAGGTGAACTGTTGATGATAATTTCTAAGGTTATGCTGTCATGAGTGAAAAATTGCAAAAGGTGCTCGCACGCGTTGGTTTGGGTTCTCGCCGTTATATGGAAGAAGTCATTGCCGCTGGTCGTGTGAGCGTAAATGGGCAAGTTGCCCAAGTGGGTGAACGTATTGAACCGGGTGATGAGCTTCGCATCGATGGTCGTAAAGTTCAGTTCCAAATTGAAGACGAAATTCGTCGCCGTGTGTTGATTTACTATAAACCAGAAGGCGAAATTTGTTCACGCAATGACCCTGAAAACCGTCCAACGGTATTTGAACAATTACCTCAAATTACCGGTGATCGCTGGGTAATGGTAGGTCGTCTAGATATCAACTCTACAGGTCTATTGCTGTTCACAAATGATGGTGAACTGGCGAACCGTTTAATGCACCCTTCTAGCGAAATCGAACGTGAATATGCCGTTCGTGTCATGGGTGAAGTCACTCCTCAGTTAAAAAACAACATGTTACAAGGCGTTGTTTTAGATGATGGCCCTGCAAAATTTGAGTCATTCTCTGAAATTGGTGGTGACGGTATTAACCGTTGGTATCAAGTGGTCGTAAAAGAAGGTCGTAACCGCGAAGTTCGTCGTATTTTCGAATCTCAAGGCTTAAAAGTGAGCCGTCTTTTACGTACACGTTATGGTTCAGTAATTCTGCCACGCGAACTACGTACTGGTCGCTGGATCGAGCTAGATAAACAAGATATCGACAACTTAACCAAGTCCGTTGAGCTTAAACCACGTCAAGGTACTGGCCTGTTTGGTATGGCGAAACGTCGTACTGAACGTATGCAAGATAAACCAATGGCAGCACGTCGTGGTGGTTACTTACGCCAACAACGTCGTGACAGTGACGAAAACCAGCCACAACAAAGCAATGGTTATCAAGACAACCGTGGCGAACGTCGTACTGGTCGTACTGAAGGTGTTTTCCAAGGCAATGGATTTAACCGTTCAGAGCGTCGCAACGAAGGGTTCAACAATAACCGTAATGATCGCAACAGTGAAAACTTCGGTAACCGTGAACGTCGTAACGACAATTTTGGCAATCGTGAGCGTCGTAATGACTCTGTGCCAAGTCGCGCATTTAGCGGAAACAACAAAGGCTTTAAGAAATTTTAATTTCTTAAGTATAAAAAAACCGCTCATTTGAGCGGTTTTTTTATGATTACTAAGCAAATTGTTCAGTGGTTTGTGGAATCGCACTCAGCAAACGCTTGGTATATTCATGCTGCGGCGATCTATACAACTCATCCGAGTTTGCAATTTCAACGATATCACCATGGTTCATCACCATGATTTGGTCAGAAATATATTTCACTACAGATAAATCATGTGAAATAAAGATATAGCTCAAACCAAACTCATCTTGTAAGTCTTGCAATAAATTCAGAACTTGGGCTTGAACCGAAACATCTAATGCAGAGACAGACTCATCACAGATCAAAATTTCTGGCTTTAAGGTCAAGCATCGTGCAATGGCAATACGTTGACGCTGACCACCAGAAAACTCATGTGGATAGCGATAAAATGCTTGTGCAGGCAAACTGACACGTTCAAGTAAATCAAACGCCATTTGCTCTCGTTCTGCATCATCCTTCCCAATCTGATGCACTTGCATCGGCTCCATCAGAATTTGACCCACAGTAAAACGTGGATTAAGTGAAGCATATGGGTTTTGGAAAATGATCTGTATTTTGCGCTGATATTGGGTAAATTCTTTTTCGCTCATCGCCAAAATATCATGACCTTCAAACAGCGCCTGACCACCTGTCGCTTCCTGTAGACGCATCAGTAAAAGGCCGATTGTGGTTTTACCTGAGCCAGACTCTCCAACCAACCCGAGCGTTTTACCTTTCGCCAGTTGAAACGAGACACCTTTGACCGCCTGATATTCATCCTTACCAAATAAACCCTTGCGGCTATAAAAAGATTTTTTCAGGTCTTTGACATCTAAAATAATCTGTTCGTTACCCGTAAGACCACGCGTTCGTTGTCTACGGGTTTCCTCAGATAAATGCACATCCTCAATCAGCTCATCACCATTTTGACGCATAAAATCACTGATCATTGGCAATTTATAAGGACGCTCAGACATCTGAGGACGGCACTTGAGCAAAGCGCGTGTGTAAATATCTTTAGGATGATCCAGCACTTCATTGACCAAGCCTTGTTCACGGATTTCTCCATGACGCATGACAATCACCTGATCGGCAATTTCACTTACCAATGCTAAATCATGTGTAATGAACAGCATCGACATCTCACGTTTCTTTTGCAAGGCTTCGAGTAAATCTAAAATTTGCTTTTGAATCGTCACATCAAGTGCTGTGGTTGGCTCATCTGCAATCAATAACTTCGGCTCACATGCAATTGCCATAGCAATCATGACCCGCTGTTGTTGGCCACCTGACATTTGGCTAGGATAGGCATCAATTTTCGTTTCAGGAGAAGGAATACCCACTTCCTTCAATAATTCCAAAGTCCGTGCTCTTGCCTGCTTACGTCCCATACCTAGATGAAGTCGTAATACTTCTGCAATTTGATCACCCACCGTAAAGACAGGATTGAGTGACGACATCGGTTCCTGAAAAATCATCGCAATATCTTTACCGCAGATATTGCGCATTTCTCTTGGTGACAGACTCAGTAAATCCTGCCCTTCAAAAACTATTTTACTGCTCGTATCTATACGGCTTTGATCACGTGGCAACAGCCCCATGGTTGCCAACGAGGTCACCGACTTGCCACTGCCAGATTCTCCCACAAGCGCCACAGTTGTATTGGCAGGAATGTCAAAAGATATTCCTTTGACCGTTTCGATATAACTTTTATCTTCAGCTTTAAAGCTCACTTTCAGGTTTTGAACACTGAGGAGCGTTGGTTTAACAGTTTGATTTTGTTCCGTCATCCTTTACTCCTCCTTATTTCAATTTTGGATCTAATGCATCACGCAATGCATCAGTAAACATTGAAAATGCCGTAACCAAAACCGCCATCGCTACAGATGCTGCGATAAGTTGCCACCATTTACCTAAAATCAATTCACTTTGTGCTTCATTAAGCATACTTCCCCATGACACAACCCCAACAGGAACACCAAATCCCAAGAAGCTCAAAATCACTTCTGACTTAATAAAGGCCACCACTAAAATCGAGATTTGCACCAATGCAATATGACTGACGTTCGGAAAGATATGCACAAAGATGCGTCGGAAATGACTCACCCCTATCGCTTTGGCAGCGAGTACATATTCACGCGAAGTATGTTTCATATACTCTGCGCGAATCAGACGATACACCCCCGTCCATCCAGTAAGCCCTAGAATGAGGACAATCGATAAGATCCCCTTTTGCTGTAGTACAGCAGCAATCGCAAGAACCAAGAGCAAATACGGAATCGAGGTAAAAATGTTATAGAACCAGTTTAAAATATCATCAACCCAACCACCAAAGTAGCCAGAAATTGCCCCTAAAATTGTCCCAATCACGACAGCAAGTAATGCAGCTACCACGCCAACAATAATAGATGTTTCAGCACCCTTAATGGTTTTTTGCAGGACATCCTGCCCCCATTTATCCGCACCAAACGGTAAAGTTTGTTTTAGCTCGCTTTGTTGATCTAACAAATGACCACCCAATTGCTGATCAATCGCCTTCATATCTTCTGCTAATGGATCGACAACGCCATAGTAGTCAATTGCATTGGCACCACCTTGCTCAGTCGCAATCTCTGCATTCAGTTCAGCAATTACATCCTTTAAAGGATCAACAGGATTTTCAGGCAATGCCATATCTTCTGCTGATGCTTTGGTTTTGGCTGTTTCATTGAGTTCCGCCCCAATAAAACTTGGAGGTGCATAACTAACTGCCACTTCTTTATTCCAATTGGATGCAACCACGCCTGTCATCGACAATAGCAACACCACGAAATAGCACAGTACAACGAACAACGACACCATCGCTAATTTATCGGCCTTTAGGCGTCGCATCGCCAACTTCCACAAGCCAGTCGATGCAGGTGTTGATGCCGTTGCTTTGGTCTTATTGAATATTCCTAGCATAGGCCACCTACTTCAACTGAACGCGAGGATCGACAAGTTTATAAATCAAATCCGCGATTAAGTTAAAAATCATTGTAGCCGCTGCAACGTAGACTGTAATCGCCTTAATGACAGGGAAGTCACTGCGTTCAACAGCAATAATGACTTCACGACCAATACCCGGAATACCAAAGAATCGTTCAATCAGGAAAGCGCCTATCAGCAGTGCCGGTAGACTCGACATGACATCGGTAATAATTGGAATTGAGGCGTTACGCAGTACATGTACACCTAAAATACGGCTTTCACCCACACCTTTTGCGCGCGCAGTTCGAACATAGTCTTGATTGACTTCATCCAATACAAAACTGCGGTATAAGCGCAAAGTTGGCGCAATACTTACCACCAACATAATTAAGATAGGCAATAAACCGTATTTAAATAAGTTTTCGCTAAAGTGATCACTCCAGCCTTGAACCGGAAACCAACTCAACTGATATGCAAAAACATATTGAAAAACAATAATATAAACCAAAATACTGATCGACATACCAATCGTACAAAGCATCATAATCATACGATCGGTTAATGTGCCACGAACTGAAGCCACAGCAAGTGCCAAACCAATTGAAATGATCGTTTGCAAAATAGTTAAAGGAATTAAAATCGTCAGTGATGGTCCTAGACGGGTCAAAATAATATCTGACACCGACTCACCTGTACTCCAACTCATTCCATAATCAAAAGTTAAAATCTGCTTAATGAAGATCCACAATTGGACATAGTAGGGTTGATCAACCCCCAACTGTTGACGGATGTTTTCAATTTGCTCTGGGTTCGACATTTTGCCTGCTAAAATATAAGCAGGGTCCCCACCTACCCAATTAAATAAGAAGAATATGAGCAGAACAACCCCCAACATCGTTGGGATCATCTGCCATATACGCCGTATGATATATGCCAGCATAAAGTTGTCCTTACTTCACTCGTTGTCCAGTAATTTCATCAAAGAAAGCTTTGTTATCAGGTTTACGACCTAAGAAATCATGTACCAATTTTTCTGCTTCATATTGACCACCTTGCGACAAGATCGTTTTACGGTAGCGTTGTCCCACTTCAGGGTTATTTAGGTTATCTCCGAAAGCAGACAACATATCGAGTGCCATCACTTCAGACCACATATAGCCATAATAGCCAACTTGGTAACCGCCCATGATATGGTTGAATTGTCCTGGGAATTCAGTGCTTGGGACATAGCCTAAAGCTGTCTCGCCTTCCATTTTCTTCCAGACATCTAAAGGTTTAACACTCAAAGCATCTGATGAGTGAAGTGCCATATCATATTTTGCATACAAGGCTTGACGTGCATAATGCAAACCACGTCCATAGCTATGAACTGCTTTTAATTTATTAATCAGTGCATCATCTACAGGTGGACACGCTGGATTACAGTAATTTGCGAGTGTAGATAAAGTTTCTTTACGACGCGCCCATTCTTCATACATTTGTGAAGGTGCTTCTACAAAGTCGCGCTCTACTGAAGTCCCCGATTGGGATGCATAGCGTGTATTGGACAAAATACCGTGTAAAGCATGACCAAACTCATGAACAAAGGTTTCAAGTTCATCACTATTTAGACCTTTACGGTTAAAATTAGTCACCAAAGCAGAAATTGGTTTACGCTTAGTCAAGGTACTACCACCTTTTACGCCCCAAACAGCCGCATGACCATACTTCCCTTCACGTGGGTATTTATCGATATATAAACCACCAAGCAACTCACCGGTCTTTTTATCTTTTACATCGTAATATTCAACTTCTGACTGCCAAACATCGACTTTCGCAGGCTTAAATTCAATGCCATAAAGGTCAGATGAAATGGCAAAAATCCATTCTTGAGATGCTTGGGTTGGGAAATAGTCACGCAATTTTTCTTGATCGATTTGATACTTTTCTTTGCGAAGTTTTTCACTCCAGTAACTCTCACTCCAGCGATTGATTTCAGCTTTTTCGAGTGGAATTTTCAGGCTTTTCGCTTTGAACTCACGTAAAGTCTCAACTTCTTTTTTCTCTAAAGGTGCCACCGTTTGATGAACATCGGCTAAGAACTTATTCACTGTTTCAGGGTCTTTTGCCATACGGTGTTGCAACACCCATTCGGCATAGCTTTTTTTGCCAAAGAGCTGCGCAATTTCATAACGTAAATCCATTGCTTGCTTTAACAATACTAAGTTTTTCTCAGTACCACGACGCGTGAATGCAGTTTGGTAACGCTTACGCGCATCATCGCTTTCTGCGAGTTCCATAAATGGACGGTATTCTGGGTATTCAAAACCGAGCAAATAATTGCCCTTTTCATTTTTCTTTAAGCCCGAAATATAGCTGTCTGGCAAGCCTTTCAACTCCGCCGGTGTAAACTCCAGTTTTTCTTTATTATCTCGTACATTACGCGCATATTCTTGTTCAATTTTTGCTAATTCATCAAAGATAGCTTTCAAACGAGCACGTTTTTCAGGTGTAAATTGTACCCCTGTATTTTCAAAACCATCCAAGATGTCTTGACGCATTTTTTTATCAATTTCGTCATTGGTTTTGAGTTTTTTAATTTGCTCATAAAGTTTTGGATTTTGATAAACCGAAGTTTGAAACTCCATAATTTTAATTTCACAATCTTCCGCAGCCTTACGTAAAACCTCATCAGGATCGACGTTGCTATATAGTCCGATTGGTCCATAAAAATCTTCAAATTTGGCAAAAATTTGATCCCACTCCGCCAAAACAGGTGCTGCTTTTGCATTATTTTTTATCTTTTTTTGCTCAAATGCCGCTAAATCTGTTTTCACTTGCTGAATTTTGGCATCACACAGCGCAGGTATTTCTTTGGCTTGGAACTTTGGCAAAGTACTCCGTATTGAATCTTCGGCTTGAACGAATTGGCTAGCGCCGATCATCAACATACTGAGGGTGGTGAGTTTCAAAGCTTTATTTTTCATAATTTCTCCAGTTTTGTTCCATTTTATTTTTTCGGGTCAATATCGATGTACATCCATTCTGTTGCCAAAATTGGATGCTTTTTATAACCAATCACGCGTGGTTGCGACAACACACTACGGTAACGTGCATAATTAATTTGGACAGGCATGTACACTTCTAATATGCGTGACATTTTCCGATAGATTGCATCACGCTCCGGTCCCGGTTTCATACGCTGCGTCTGTTCATATAAACGGTCGTATTCAGGAATTTTTGAACAGCCGTTGTTGGTGACATTGATATTTTTGCCATAGAACAATTGCATAAAATTGTCTGCATCTGGATAGTCTGCGATCCATGCAGATGCTTTAAACATGGTTTTACACTGTTTTTCGGCTTTTAAAGCTTCTGCAAATGGCATCGACTTTGTTGTCATTTTAATTTTGATGCTATCTAAAGTTTTCTTCCAAAATTCGCCCAACTGCTGACTACGGCTACTATTGCCCGATATCGTCATTTCAATCGTAAGCGGTTTACCATTCGGTTGAGTACGCCAACCATCTGCGCCGACTTTATAGTTATAACGATCGAGCAATAAATTTGCCGCTTTAACTGAGTATGGAATACTCGACTTATAATTCGGGTCATAGCCGACAACGCCGAGTGGAATTGGGCTTTGTAATTTTTGTGCATCACCATTCATCAAAATTTTGATTTGATTATCTGCTGAATAAGCCATCGCCATTGCACGACGTAATGCAATTTTTTCTTTACTAAAACCTCCAACCACAGGGTTTTGCATATTCCAATAGTGATAGTCGATAGAGGGGTCAGAAATCCGCGACATTTGGATGCCTTTTTTAGCCAACTCAGGCTTTAGCTCTCCATCTTTTAAGGCTTGTACCGACAAATCTCCATCTAGTACCAACAAATCCGCTTCATTTTTTGCAAAGGTCAACCAACGTGATTGTGATTCTTCCATCACCTGAATATCAATCACGCCAATTTGCGGCATTTTTTTGCCTTGCATGGCTTTTACAATCTTTTCATCTTTGGCATCTGATGCTTTAAAGTCCCAGACAAAGCCACGATAGTTTGGATTGGCCTTTAAAATAATTCGTGAACCAGGTGTCCAGCGTGTCAAAATATATGGCCCTGTGCCCACAGGTTTACCCATCACAAAACCCGCTTTGTCTCGATATTTTTCGACCACTTCACGTGCCATGGCCGATGCAGGTTGATGAGCCAATAACATTGGAAAGTTTTGATCTGGAGAATTTAAACGAATGACAAGGGTATACCGATCAGGGGTTTGTATGCCTTCAATGGGCGCATCATAATCAAACTTACCTGTTTTTTTTGCCTTTTCTAAAACCTTCTCCATCCCTAAAATACGACCATCAAGTAGCCAACTGTTTGGTGAACGAAGTTGTGGATCGACTAAACGTCTAAAGGTATATGCATAATCAGCCGAGGTTAATTCTCTTTTTTTGCCCTTAAATACAGGATCATCCGCAAAATAAATGCCTCTTTGCAGGCGAATGGTATAAGTCAAACCATCAGCACTGATTTCTGGCATCGCAGCCGCCGTTTTAGGAACCAACTTTGCTGGTGATGCTA
This sequence comes from Acinetobacter sp. YH12144, assembly GCF_013418345.1. Taxonomy (NCBI): domain Bacteria; kingdom Pseudomonadati; phylum Pseudomonadota; class Gammaproteobacteria; order Moraxellales; family Moraxellaceae; genus Acinetobacter; species Acinetobacter sp. YH12144. The sequence goes on from NZ_VPCD01000017.1 coordinate 25,357, forward strand.
AATAGTCATAGGTATATAAGGTTTCAAAGATTGAGGTATTCACATGTGCAGAATACAGATCATGTACGCCAACTGGGTCAAAACCTGTTTCTGCGACAGGGAAAATATGACGTAAAACTTTATTTGGATCTGCTGGATTCTTTGCCATTGCTAATGTCGGCATCGCACTGAATAGCACTCCCCCCATCAAACACGCTGTAGCAAATTTGGTTAGCGTAAAATTCGAATTTCGCTTCATTGTAATCCTGACTCAATTATTTTTTACTAGGCTGAATATCGAGATATTGCCAACTGGTGTTCATCATTGGATGTGTTTTATACCCCTGAATTTCAGGGTGAATTAACCAATTACGAATCCGTGTAGAATGGATAATCCAAGGGTTATCCGCTTCAATTTGACGGTTCATTTTTTCATAAAAAGGTTCACGATCTTTAGGTTTCAACACAATTGCTTGTTTATATAAAGCGTCATAAGCTTTAGATTGATAACAACTTAAATTCCCTTGTCCTGAATTTGGCCCATATAGTAATTGAGCAAAGTTCTCCCCTTCAGGATAATCTGCAATCCACGCTCCTGACCACATCATATATTTACATTGCATTGCTTCTTTTAAATTATCAGCAAAGTTACTGACCTTAAACTGTACCCGTATCCCAATGGCATCGAGATTTTTTTTCCACAACTCAGATTGAATCACTGATTTAGAGCTATTTTCAGTATTTATTTTTAAGGTCAACGCTTTACCATCGGGCAAGGTTCGATAACCATCAGCACCTTTCTTATACCCAAATCGATCCAGTAATTTATTGGCCAGCAATGGGTTATATCCCAAACTGCTGCGATATTTTGGATTAAAGCCACTCACACCTTCTGGCAAAAACATTTCAGCCTTTACGGCCTGCCCTTGATATAACTGTTTAATCGCTTCAGCTTGATTGTATGACATGCTGATAGCACGGCGTAACGCAATCTTTTCAAGGCTTTGACCACCGACAAGCGGGTCTTGCATATTGAACATGCTGTAGGTGATTTCAGCATCTTTATTTGGATAATGCTTAATGCCGAGCTTTTGCATATCAGGCTTAAGTTTATTTTGCGAATCTAAGGCTTGCGGTACTGCATTTGAGGTCAATTTATCAAAATTCAGCTGCCCTGTTTTAAATGCTAACCACCGTGACTGTTCTTCTTCAATAATACTGACGGAAACTTTGCCGATTTGCGGCATTTTCTTCCCGTTCATTTCTTTAACTAACTGATTGTCCCAAGCTGTGCCTGTCGATTTAAAATTCCAGACAAAACCACGATAATTCGGGTTTGCAACCAGTTCGATCTTGCTACGTGGCACATATTTACTGAGCTGATACGGTCCCGTTCCCACAGGATGCTGTGCAATTTTATTGCCATAAAATTCAACAACTTCTTTTGAAATTGCACCAAACGTAACATAGGCCAAAATATATTGAAAATTATAGTCAGGGCGCGTCAAAGTAATTTGCAAAGTATAAGGATCTATCGCTTTTAGGCCGGCAATAGCCGCATTGTAATTAAATTTTCCTGACTTCTTTGCATCCGCAACGACCGCATCCCCTCCTAAGATTTTGCCATCAATAAATGAATAGGTCGGAGAACGGTTAGCTGGATCTAAAATTCGTTGAATCGCGTAAATGTAATCTTGCGCAACTAGCTCGCGTTTTTTTCCCTTAAAGGCTGGATCATCTGAAAAATGGATGCCTCTTTTGATTTTGAAGGTATAGACTTTTCCTTCTTGTTCAATCTTTGGCATCGCTTCAATGGTATTTGGAACAAGAACAACAGGACGTGCTAGATAGTCATATTTCAATAAGGGTTCAAAAATGGCTTCCGCAATATTGCCACTATAATAATTATAGGTTTTGACCATATCAAAACCATCATCAGGTGCTTCAAATGCAATATTTAAAACTTTATTCGATTGTGCAGAAGCTTGAACCTCGGCCATCATCCCTGTTGAAATTAATAATGCAAGGAGCGCTATTTTAAATTTTCTAGTTTCCAAACCTTTTCCTTTCTGATGATTTTTTAATAATACAAAGCCGCAAGCAGACTTTAAATAAAGCCACCCTCACTAAAATAAAACAATCTAGTTTAAATTGAGTTTTAAACGTAGAACTTAATACAGCAATTAATATAAAGCGAAATTCATGCCACCACTCCTTGGTTGAAAGTTATCTGAATTAAATATCCTTTTAAATTCATTTTTTAAGATAAATTTATACTAATAGCGACTTTCCGAGTAAAGCTCGTTTTTATCAAAAATTCAACTCTTGGATGTGTACTCATCCATGCACATTCTGCACAAATATAATACATTCCTGATTCATAATGGATCATGTTCAGATGAAATGACAGACAACAGACAACTAAGCCACTGAATTTATGGTTTTTATTTTTTATTTATTTCTCTTATTAGCCTTATAAATCAAACACATAAATATGAATTAAATCACACTTTTTATGGTTTAATTTGCACCTAATCATGTTTTTAAATTTTTTTTTGATCAAATGTTAAATTCCCAACAAACCCCAATCAAAAGGATAATTTTAAAAAATATACTTACCGTTCATCTTAAATTTCTCCAATTTAAAATCAATAATGTAGATATTTATCAGTATTTTATATTTGAAAATAAAATTTAAATATAAATATGGCACTTGAATTGCTTAAAAAGAATCAAGCAATATCGCTAACTACAACAAAAAGGAATACTTTTACTATGAAAGAGAAAAAAAATGCTAAATCTGTGGGGGGCACACCATTTAGCAAAACAATACTTAAATTAAGTACTCTTAGTTTAAGTATGCTGTGTTTATCTTTAGCGCATGCAGCAGATAATACGGACGAAGAAGAGAAAGCTCAGCCAAAAGTAGCTAAAGTGACCGTAACAGGCTCTTCAATTAAAGGGGTAGCAGCACAGAGTGCATCACCAATTACGGTGATTAAAGCTGAAGAATTAATTAAACAGGGTGTTACCACTGTGGAAGAAGCGATGAATAAAGTCAGTGCTAACCAGGCTGGCTTTGTGACTTCCCAGAATATTGGTAAAAGTAATACCTCTGGTTCTTCAGCAAATTTACGTGGTATTGGTACCGATAAAACACTTGTCCTTTTAAATGGTCGCCGTCTGGCAAATAGTCCATTCAGTACTTCAGAAGTCAATTTGAATATCATTCCATTGGCAATGGTAGACCGCGTCGAAGTCCTACGTGATGGTGCATCTGCCGTTTATGGTGCAGATGCAATCGCAGGTGTAATCAACTTTATCACTAAAAAACAATATACAGGCGCTGGTATTAGCGGAGGTATATTTGCACCTGAAGAAGCTGGAGGCGATAAAAAGGACGTCTCTATTTTTGGTGGTTATGGCGATTTAGATGAACAAGGTTTTAATGTCTATGGTGTTATCGATTATCGTAAAACCGACCCAATCTGGGCTAAAGATCGTAAAGTCAGTAAACGTGGCGGTTTAATTCCTGAACTCGGTATGGCAATTGGATCGACAGCTGGATTCCCTGCAAATATCGGTGATTCAGGCGTTGGTATTGTTAACCCGTATATCAACGATAACTGTAATAATGCACCAAATACATTTGTCTCTGGTACACGCTGTTTACTTAATACCCAAGCATTGATTGGTATTATTCCGGAAGAAGAAACACTATCTGCTCTTGGTAAAGCTACAATTAAAATCAATGACAATATCAATGCTGTTGCTGAATACATCTATACAAAAAGCGAAGTCACCACTTCTATTGCTCCAGATGTTTGGGGTGGTAGCCTAACTATTCCGAATACAAGTAAATACTACCCTGGCAATGGCATAACTCCAGGTATAACTGGTTTAAAAGATGATGAAGCTGCCCTTTATCTTCGTTCTCAAGCTGGTAATCGTGTATCACACACCATTAATGAATCGAATCGTGTCTTTGCCGGAATTGAAGGTGAAGCTTTAGGCTGGGATGTGAATGCTGGGGTGACATATGCCAAAGGTGAATCAAGTGACAGCTTCAAGAGCGGCTATCTCAACATGGAGAAAGTACAAGATGCGCTGAATGATGGAACACTTAATCCATTTGGTGCGCAAGCACCTGAAGATGCAGGGAAATGGTCGACTTTTGATGTTAGAGGTAAAACAAACGTCGCGAGTTTAGAATCAACTTCTGTTGACTTCACAATTAGCCGACCAATTTTCGAACTACCTGCGGGTGAAGTTGGTTTTGCATTCGGTGGTAGTTTCACTAAGCAAGATTGGGAGGCTAAAGTAAACTCACCGATTGTCGCTTTAGTTCCTGGTAGTGGTATAGACCCTGATAAACCAATCAGTAAAGGTGATCGTGAAAATACAGCATTCTTTACAGAATTCCACATTCCGATTTTACCAACCTTAGAAGCTCAACTTGCAGCGCGTTATGATGATTTCAGTGATTTCGGCGATACATTCAACCCGAAAGTTTCATTACGTTGGGAACCGACAAAGCAATTGATGTTCCGTTCGTCATATAGCACTGGTTTCCGTGCCCCAAGCCTTTGGGAAATCAACGCTCCACAAAGCGAAACATACACTAGCGCCAGCTTCGACAATCCAAGATTTTGTGATGCTGAGGGCAAGCCAAATGATGTTAACTACGCCGACCAATGTGGTATGCAATTCAAACGCAAGCAAGGTGGTAACCCAGATCTTCAACCTGAAGAATCAACATCATATACAGCTGGTTTCGTCTTTGAACCAATCAAAAACTTAGTCTTTACTGCTGATTACTACAATATTGAAATTGAAGATCTTGTTGGTTCAATTACACCTGACATGATTTTCGACAATCTTAGTCAATACGGTAACTTAATTGTATATGCACCAGATGGCCGAATTCAGTATTTAAATACAACACTGCAAAACATGGGTGGTTTAAAAACTTCTGGTGTTGATTTAAGTCTAAATTATCAAACTCCAAATACACCTACAGGACGTTGGGGCTTCGGTATTGATGGTACTTATGTCATCAAAATGGATTACCAAACTGAAAAAGGCGGTGAATGGGAAGGCTTAGTCGGTGTTTATGATGACCCTGCAGTTGTCCGCTGGAAACATACGGCCAACCTAAATTGGGCATATGAAAACTGGGGATTGCGTTTCGAACAACAATTCACCCGCGGTTATGAAGACGCATCTGAAACTCGTGATGTTGCTGACTATACCTTGTATAACGTTGCAGGTACTTACAAAGGCTTTAAAAATCTAGAGCTTACAGCAGGTATCAAAAATATGTTTGATGCCGAGCCAGCTGCATCTGACGCAAAAAACAATGCACAGTATGGTTATGACCCTCGCTACAGCGATCCAACAGGACGTACTTACTTTGTACGTGGTACATATAAATTCTTCTAAAACATAACTTTGCTAACACGGTTACTCGTCTAACCGTGTTAGTAGCGTTAATTTATTTAATTAGTCAAACATAAAAAATGCAAAAAACACTTATATCTCAAGTGCCAATTTCACTATTGATTGTTTGTCTCACATTTCAGGAGTAGTAATGGGCAAAAGCTTTTCCGAATTAGAAAATAATTCCGGCAAACGCCTGATCGGAATTGGGGCAGTCATTCTTCTGCATCTCATTGTACTCTACGGATTAATTACTGGCCTGTCCAAAAAAGGTGAGAAAACTGTAGAAGAACCTGTTGAATTAATCATTATTCAAGATAAAAAACCTGAGCCAGAAAAACCGAAACCAATTGAAAAACCACCTGAATTACCAAAACTCGTTAAGGAAGTGCTCAAAACACCAGACCCTCAACCTGAACAAAAGGTTGTTGAAAAAGCTGCACCAACACAAACAGTGAAAGCCGTTTCAACACCTACGCCTACAGCCTCTCCATCTCCTAGCCCTGTTGCAGCACCTGCACCAATCGCTGCGGCAGCACCCGCTCCTGCCCCTGCTCCAAAACCAGCTGGGGAAACACGTGGTGCATCTGAGGGTAGCGTTGGATGTAAAGAACCAGATTACCCTCGTGAAGCTGCAATGGCAGAAGAAGTAGGAACTGTCCGCATCTCTGTATTGGTTGGGCCTGACGGCAGTGCGAAACAAGTGAAGGTCAAAAAATCGAGTGGTACTAAATCTCTAGATAAGGCTGCTAGCAAAGCATTCAGCTTATGTACATTTAAGCCTGCACTCAAAAATGGTGAGCCAGTTGAAGATTGGTTTGATATTGAATACGAATTTAAACTTGATTAATGAATCTACAAAAATTTGGAGAATATGAATGAATAAAATGATGAAATCAGCACGTATTTTTGCATCAGCAACTGTATTAGCAACAACTACATTACTCCCGCTTCAATCTGTATTTGCTGAAGAATCTGCAACACCGCCAAGTATGGTTAAAGTCGAAATCAGTGAAGATAAAATTCAAATTACCGATGATGGAACACACACGCCACCACCAAAACCAGCAGCAACCCAAGAAGTCCACAACCCGTATGGCTTAGAAGCACTATGGCGTGAAGGTGACATCGTTGCTAAATCGACACTCTTTATCTTGGTCCTGATGTCGATTGGAACTTGGTACATCATGGTCACTAAATTTATTCAACAAGCTAAAATTAAGCGCCAAGGCAAAGAAGCTGAAGCTAAATTTTGGGATGCAGCTTCAATTGATAGCGCTGCAGAAACCTTAGACGAATCGAGTGCATACCGCTTTATTGCAGAAAAAGGCATTAATTCAACCAAAAAACACGGCGGTAATCTGCTGGAACGTATTGACTTCAACACATGGGTAACTATTTCAATCCAGCGTGCTATCGATAAAATTCAAAGCCATTTAAGTGGTGGATTAGCTTTCCTCGCTACTGTAGGTTCGACTGCACCATTTGTGGGTTTATTCGGTACAGTTTGGGGTATTTACCATGCTTTAACGGCAATTGGTATTTCAGGTCAAGCATCTATTGATAAAGTTGCAGGCCCAGTCGGTGAAGCCCTAATTATGACGGCAATTGGTTTGGCTGTAGCAGTACCTGCGGTTCTTGGCTATAACTGGTTAACACGTCGTAATAAAGCAGTTCTAGATAATGTTCGTACCTTTGGTTCAGATCTACACACCGTACTTTTAAGCGGTGAGATCAAAAACAATAATAACGACACAAAATAAGAGAGGCATCAGCCATGGGAATGATGGTCAATTCAGATGGTGACGAAGATGATGTAATTTCAGCCATTAACACAACACCTTTGGTTGATATTATGTTGGTGCTGCTCATTATTTTCTTAATTACAGTACCTGTTGCAATCCATACAGTTCCGGTGAAGTTGCCTGAGGAAAAGAATACGCCTTATGAAACTAAACCGATCAATATTCAGATTGCTGTCAATAAAAATGGCGATATCTTCTGGAATGAAAAATACATTGCAGATAAAGATACGCTGATCAGTCGACTACAAGCGGAAGCTAAAAAGCGTCCGCAACCTGAAGTTCATATCCGTGGCGATCAGGTGACAAAATATGAAGCGATTGATGAAGTCATTAGTGCAACACAAGCAGCAGGAATTGGCAAAATTGCTTTTGTCACCACCCCTGTTGCCGCACCATAATCGGATGAGGGACAAGGTATGGGAATGAATGTCGGTTCCGATAAAGACGATGATGTTATGTTGGACGTCAACATGACGCCATTGATCGATGTGATGTTGGTTTTGCTCATTATGTTTATTATCACAATTCCAATTCCAAATAACTCGATCAATATTGATTTGCCAAACGGTACGCCACCGCCAACCAATGAAAAGCCGCCTGAGCCGGTCACTTTACGGATTGATGCGCAAGGTAAATTATTTTGGAATGGTCAACCCGTTGCCAATAAGCAAGCTTTAGAAACACTTTTTGCTGGTGTTGCACAACAAGCAGATCAAGATACGATCAAAGTGCAACCTGACAAAATGACAGAATATAAAGATGTCGCTATGGTGATGGCAGCAGCACAACGTTTGAATGTCAAAAAAATTGGGGTCTCAGCAAATCAATAATTGCTCCCCAACAAAAAAAGCCAACTGATCACCTCAGTTGGCTTTTTTAATTCTTCACAGAAATCTATACAGTTAGTGACTCAGAAAGAAACTCTTAGTATTTATTAAGTATTTTTCTGCTTCCAAAATTCATATAGCTCATGATCACAATTTGGCTTTAACTGACTAAAACTCAACCCTTGCTGTTCATGAGGTTCATGTCTTAATTTTTCGGCAATCTCTGCTGTAGATAAGCCATAGGCTTCTGCATCAGCATTTGAATAGGCATACACAATTTTTTCAACTCCAACCATTCGCAGAGCTGCCAAACACATTGGACACGGTTGTCCGCTCGCATAAACGACACAGTTCTTCAAAGACGTCGTATTTAAATTTTGTGCGGCTTGTCTTAATGCATTTAACTCGGCATGAGATGTCGGATCGCCTGAGATTAATATTTCATTCACCCCTGTACTCACCACAGCACCATGCTTAACGATCACAGCACCAAATGGTCGCCCACCTTGCTCAATATTTTCTTTCGCAAGTTGAATCGCAAGTTCTATAAACGCATGATCCGTCATAATTACACCCAATCATTGTCAATATATAGAGTTAGCCCATTATGCCAATACAGGAACATCAATCCATAACGCCTCTGGAAAGTGTTTGGCTAAATATGCTTTTAAATATTCAGCAGTATCTTTAGAAATCAATACATCTTGCGATTCATCATTTAAATTATAAGCCAGTGCATAAAGCGCCAAGCCACGACTTTTTAGTGCTTCCAAACTTAAAATCGTATGGTTAATGCTGCCCAAACGCCCCGAAGTCACCAAAATAACGGGATATTGCTTCTCTACAACATAGTCGATGGTTAAAAGGTCCGTAGTCAATGGCACCATCAACCCTCCCGCACCTTCGAGTAAAACGTTGTCATATTTTTCAGTTAAACGTTTTGTCGCATATTCAATTTTAGCAAAATCAATGTCACGTCCATCAAGTTTGGTGGCGAGATGTGGCGACGCAGGATAACTAAATATTTCAGGCATCGTGAGTTTAGTTTCATCTTCGACCAACAACCCCGTACCCATAATTTGACGATGTTGTTCTATATCTTCAGAAATATCGACATTGCCTGTTTGAATCAACTTTTGCGTGATCGTTCGCGCCCCTTGTTCATTCCATATTTTAGCCAAATAGCCCGTGGTATATGTTTTACCGATGCCTGTATCGATCCCACTAATGAAATAAACTTGCCCTGTCATGGCATTCTCCGTGCAATACAAAAAATCGGATGATAGGTCAGTGCATAACGCATCTGCCCAGTTTCATCGCGCAAAGAAAACTGTTGATATGCTGAATAAAAATCAAAGAGCGATTGTTTCGTCCAACGAAAATGTGAGGCTGTCGCAGTCACACCTGTCGCTTTTAAATGCTGCAAAACCTGCTTTGGATGATCAAAATATAATGCCGCTGTCTGCTCTGAAAGATGCAGAATTTCAAAACCATTTTGACTTAATATAGCTTGAAGCATATCAACATCGAGGTAGTCCAAACCCTGCCCAGTCAAAGCTTTTATTTCCTGTAAATTCTGCTGCCCAAAAGTCGAAAAACAAAAATATGCCTCTTGATTTAAACTTTGAAAGGCTTTTTCGACAATGCCCGCAAAGTTTCCTACCCATTGCAAAGCCGAACTGGATGCGATCAAGTCGATATGCTGTGGAAATTCAAGTTGTTCGATATCTCCAAGCCTGCACTGAATCTGTGGATTTAACGGAAAATGCTGTTGAATTTCTGCATACAGATCATTTAAAACCAAATGATTGATTTGCATATTTTCCAGCATTAAATGGCTTAAATTCCCCGAGCCACATCCAATTTCAAAAACGGTTTCTACGGGGTGGTTTTGCAACTTTGGACAATACTGCTGCATCAACTCAAATAAATGTTGAGCAATCTCTTTTTGTGCTACGGCATGTTCAGCATAGCTGTGCCCTGCCTGAGCAAAGCGCAACGCCACTTGGGATTTATCAATCTCAAAATTATTCACAAGTCACTCACAACAATTGAGTCAACTGATCCAAATCAGTTTGTGTAATTTGAGCAGTGAGTGAAATGCGTAAGCGCGAACTATGCTGCGGCACAGTGGGTGGACGTACAGGCATGATATAAAAACCTGCCGCTTGCAAAGCTTGAGCCTTTGCTACAGTTTTATTCGACTCGCCAATAATGACGGGCACAATATGTGATGTAGATGGACAATCAAAACCTTTGTCTTGCACAGCTCGCTGCAAACTTTGACTGATTTGCTGTAAATATTGACGCTCTGCTTTTAAATTTAAAACATTCTTGAAGATAAAATCTGTCCACGCCATACAGATCGGGGGCTGTGCGGTACTAAAAATCAACGGTCGCATCGAGTTAATCAAATAGTCACGAATAATCGAATGACAGATGAGATACCCCCCTATTGAAGCCAGTGCTTTACCAAATGTTCCGACTAAAAGATCAATATCATCCATCACTTGATATTGTTCAGCACAACCTAAACCTCGCCCACCGCGCACACCAATGGCATGCGCTTCATCGACATACAGCATGACTTTGCTAAATTGCCTTTTGATCCGTACCAGTTCAGCTAAATCTGTTTCATCACCATCCATGCTGAAAATCGATTCCGTCACTACAATGATCCGCTCAAAAGCCTCATCTTCATGATATTTGCATAAAAGCTGAGATAAATGTGCCAAATCATTATGGCGATAACGTACATATTTCGCACTCGATAATCGGATGCCATCAATCATACTGGCATGAATCAGCTTATCCGCCAATATCAAGGTTTTACTGTCTGCCAGTGCAGGTAAAATCCCGATATTCATGTGATAGCCACTATTAAAGAGCAGTGCTGATCGGCCATGAAAGGCATCACTTAATGTTGATTCAAGTTGTTCATATTCAGGAAAGTTTCCAGTTAATAAACGCGAAGAGGATGAGCTCATCCAACGCTGTGCGTTCGGGGTTTCATCAAAAAACTGTTCACGTAGATGTAGGTTTGAAGCCAGACCTAAATAGTCATTTGACGCTAAATTCAACATATTGTGATCGTGAATACTGATGCAATGATCGTGCTGAAGATTAGAAGTGAACTGACGTAAGTTGCCTTGCTGTTTCAGTTGATCAAGTTGATCTGAAAAATGGCTAAGCAGATTCATACCGACTGCCCCATGTTTTTCACCACCTCAACCATTTGTTCTAGCAAAATTTTTAATTCATACTCAGAAATAATATAGGGTGGCATCACATACACTAGCTTACCGAATGGACGAATCCAAATACCACGACGAACAAACTCCTGTTGTAGCGTTTTCATATCGACATTAAAGGTCAATTCCACCACACCAATAGCACCAAGTATTCGCACATCTTGCACATAATTGAGTTTAGCTAACGAACTCAAGCCCAACTTTAGCTGTTGTTCTATACGTTGAATATTACTCGCCCAGTCCTGTTGCATTAAAAGTTGGGTACTTTTCAGCGCAACTGCACACGCCAGCGGATTCGCCATAAAGGTTGGGCCATGCATAAACACGCCGGCTTCGCCTTGGCTAATCGTATTCGCGACTTTCTGCGTAGTCAGGGTTGCAGACAAGGTCATATAACCGCCTGTCAGTCCTTTACCAATACACATAATATCTGGCTCAACTTCAGCCCATTCCCATGCAAATAATTTTCCGGTACGGCCAAAGCCTGTGGCAATTTCATCAAAAATCAATAAGACCTGATATTTCTCACAGAGTAATTTAGCTTGACGTAAATATTCTGGGTGATAAAAACGCATGCCTCCTGCACCTTGCACAATGGGCTCTAGAATCAATCCCGCAATATTTTCATGCTGTTCGGCGAGTGTCTTTTCCAGTTCAGCAATATCCGCAGGATTCCACACTTGGTCAAAGCCAATTTGCGGCGCAGGAACAAAAATTCGATTTGGTAAACTTGGACCAAAAATTTGATGCATCCCTGTCACGGGATCACACACAGACATCGCATTCCAAGTGTCGCCATGATAGCCAGAACGTGGAGTGACAAAATTGGTTTTATTCGGTTGATGCAAAGACGCCCAATACTGCACTGCCATTTTTAAGGCCACTTCGACAGCAACCGAACCTGAATCGGCAAAGAAAATTTTATCTAAACTGGGCGGGGTGATTTTTAACAGTAACTTAGCAAGTTGAATCGCAGGATCATGCGTCAATCCACCAAACATGATATGTGACATTTGTTGCAGTTGATCGGTCACAGCTTGATTTAGCTCGGGATGGTTATAACCATGAATCGCACACCACCATGAAGACATACCATCAATCAATTGACGACCATCTTCAAGCTCAATTATCACCCCTTGAGCACGTTTCACTTTAAACGTTGGAAGGGGCTGAGTCATCGATGTATAGGGATGCCAAATATGCTGCTGATCAAATTGTAGATCGGTTAAATTGGCCATCCCTCACTCCATGTATCAGGCTTAAACATCAATGTGGCAAGATGTTAAACCCACGGCAAGGAAAAATAAATTGCCATAAAGCCCAGCTATTCAGAGATTTGTTCTATTTTCTTTAAATATTGGCAGATTTTGCAACTTATGACTTCAGATTGAAACAATGGAAAGCCATGTGAGCCAGAAACCAATTCAGTCTCCAAAAACTTTACAGCTAAATTACGCAGTAAGCGTTCAACTTTGTAACTAACTAAAAAATCTTGCTTAGCAAACAAATGGTATTGATGACCAGTGTAATTTTTCAAGATACTGACATTATTAAGCTTCCCCAAACAGTTCAATCCTGCTCGAAGCACATCTAAATTTTGCGCTTGAATCAAACTTTGCAAGGTGATGAAATCTTGCTTAGTGCTATCAGTACCCTGACAAACCATATAACCAAACTTCTTTAAGGTAGAAATAGCATCCTGCTCGAAAGATTGTTTGAAGCTTTGAAAACTCGCTTGATCCATCGCAGCAGGCCACTGTTCATGAGCCACAAAACTTGGATTTGAGCCTAATGTGATCAGCACTTTCTGTTGTTGATATTTTTTTTGAATTTCATCTACCAAAATCGTCGCCAATTGACCACCAAGGGACCAGCCAATAATCACATCAAATTGCTGCGCCAATTCAACTTTCTGTTCCAGCACTGCTAGATTTAAGGCATCAAAAATATTCCATAATTCGACCTGATAACCTTGAGCGATCAATGCCTGCTGTAAAGGAGCAAGTAATTTACGACCGCCGCCCCAACCAGTAATAAGTAAAATCTGTTGTTTCAATGCAAACTCTAAAATTAAACGATTCCACATAGTATAAAAGTTCAGAGCACGTTTGATAGTGGCATTTCAGCACATCAACCGGTTTGCCAAAAGACATTCGAAATCGACTTTGATAAATATAAAATCAGCTAGCCTACAGCGCTTTAAAATTTGCTAAGATCGGATAAAGAACGATATAAACTGATGCTCTATGAAAGTTTCTTCATTGCTAAAAATCTGTTTAATGACATGTGCTTTAATAGCAACTACCCAAATCACAGTTGCCGAAACATCAATACTCAGCACCAGTCAAAACAAACAAAAACAATGGGTAGGCACACCCGCACCCAACTTTAAATTGCAAGATCAAAATGGAAAATGGCACGAACTGAAGCAATATCAAGGGAAATGGCTCGTTCTGTACTTTTACCCTAAAGACAACTCACCCGGTTGTACAGAAGAAGCCAATCAATTTAAAACCCTATATCCACAATTTTTGAAAAGTAATGCTGTTGTTTTGGGCGCAAGCTTAGATGATGTTGCATCACATCAAAAGTTCTCTAAAGCACTAGGACTTCCCTTTCCAATTCTTGCCGATCAACAACATAAACTGGCGACACAGTTAGGTATTGTACGAAACTTAGGGATTTTGAAAGTTGCCAAACGTGAAACCTTTCTGATTGATCCGAAAGGCATTATTGTTTATCACTACACCAGTGTGAATACACAGACACATGCGGCGCAAGTCTTGGCAGATATTAAAAAACTACAACAATAGTTTTCATGGCCCAATAAAAAACCCAGCAGAAGCTGGGTTTTTTGGATATTTTTTAAATTACATTTGAGACTGAATATAGTTTGGTAGACCAATAAGTTCGATCAAACGCATTTGCTTTTCAAGCCAGTAAGTATGATCTTCTTCAGTATCTGACATTTGCTGACGGAGCATATCACGGGTCACATAGTCACCCTTTTCTTCACACAATTTTACGCCTTGTGCAAGTTTCTCACGAACATGATATTCAAGCGCCAAATCCGCTTTTAAACAAGTCACAACGTCTGTACCGACTTCAATATCATCACGATTCATATTCGGCGTTCCTTCAAGGAACAATACGCGCCGAATCAATGCATCTGCATGTGAGCCTTCTTCTTGGCTTTCATGATCGATACGTTCAAAGATTTTACTTAAGCCCCAATCTTCATACATACGGGAATGAATTAAGTATTGATCACGAGCAGCCAGTTCGCCACCGATCAGCATATTTAAGTAGTCTACGACTTCTGGATTGCCACGCATTTTCTTCACTCCATACCCTTTTCAAATATTATGGACAAGTTTCAAAATGAATGCAAAATATAATTTTTGTAAGTTTATGATTTATATAAAATTTAAATGATAAACATACGCATTTGCAGTTCAATTCCGCGCATTTTTCACATATAAAAGAAGCCCTTGCAGAAAATTTAAGGCATTTAGAACACGAAATAATCAAAAATCGCTGGATGCTGTTTTTTGTAACAATTAACAATGCGTCTTGTTTAGCAAAAATATCTCCTGATTGATTCAACACACTGAGCTTATCGCTATGGGAAACTTTATATTGATGCCCTATGCATTGCTGTCAAAGACAAGGCGAAAATCTCCAACGAAGACAGACTTAAGCTGAAGTCCAACGTGCATTCTTCCACGCTTGCTGTTGCCTTAAATCTAGAAAAGTCCAAGCGACAAAACGGCTTTCTTTTTGTCCCTGCGTCATTTTAATGGTTTTCACATCCACTGCGCCGCTCTTCGCTAAGGCCTTTAAAAGCACGGGCAATGTTGTTTTCTTGGAAACCAGCGTACTAAACCAAAGGCATTGCTCAGCAAAATGAATACTCTCTTGCACCATTTGGCAGACAAATCGTTCTTCACCACCATCACACCAGAGTTCGTTCTTTTGACCACCAAAGTTCAATACCACCTTGGTCCGATTAACTGGCTTACCCAGTTTTCTTAATTTTTGCGTTGCTGTCGCGTTGGCTTCATCTTGCGAGGCATGAAATGGTGGATTACACATGGTCAAATCAAAACGATCTGAAGGTTTAATCACACCATTGAAAATATTGCTCGCTGTCTTCTGCAATCGAATCTGAATCCCTTTACGCAGATTCGGATTGGCCTCCACAATAAATTGAGCACTTTTAACCGATGCAGCATGTATGTCTGAGCCGACAAATTTCCAACCATAGCTCCGATGACCAATGATCGGATAAATACAGTTCGCGCCAACCCCAATATCTAAGACTTGAACGGCGTGTCCAGTTGGAATCTGCCCTTTATTGTTTGCACTCAACAGGTCAGCTATATAGTGGATATAGTCCGCTCTACCCGGAATAGGTGGGCAAAGATAATCTTGAGGAATATCCCAATATTGAATGCCATAAAAATGCTTGAGCAATGCTTTGTTGAGCATTTTCACAGCGTGCGGATCAGAAAAATCTACCGATAAATCATTATATTTATTTGGGCTGACAAAAGGCGCAAGTTCCGGACAACTCTTGATTAACTGCGGAAAATCGTAACGACTGCGATGCAGATTTCGTGCATGTAGTTCCGATTTTTGTTGCGGAAAAGATTTCTTTGCTTGCGCCATATGAATGCCAATAATCAACGGGAGAACAGAATCATCTGATAAGGCAGGATCTAGACCTGCAAATTAAGCGATATTGTACGTGAATTTAATGCTCAATGACGCCCCTATCCTTTTATTTGTCTTTCTGCAAATCAATAACCACTTGGAAATCTATTCTTATTTAATCTGTACATTTTTGGTTGCTATAGCATTAGATTTCATTAAAAAAACCGTGGAAGATGAAGAATCAACAAAAAAGCCCAATCTGTGATGATAGGGCTTTTCATATCAGCATAAAATAATGATTTATATGAAATAAAAGTTAGTGTTATTCCCAAGTAGAAATGTCCGCTTTTAGAATATGCACTTCTGCAATTTCCTTAGCGGACGGTTTGATATGTTGGTGTCTATGTCGGATAAAGAACTTAAACGATTGTCGGTCTTACAGGAAATCTGTGATCAACGCATAACTCAATCCCAAGCTGCTCAGCTACTTCATATTTCAGAACGTCAGATCAGACGCTTACTGCAGAAATACAAAGCTCAAGGCCCAGCTGCATTAGCCCATGCTGGTCGTGGCCAAACCAGCAACTCCAGGCTTCCTGAAGAAATCAGGCTCAAGTGTCTCAATCTTGTCGCTGATCAATTCCATGGTTTCGGACCCACTTTAGCGCATGAAAAGCTCACCACCGGGCATGGATTCGATCTTTCAGTAGAAACCCTGCGTTCCTGGATGATTGCAGCCGATCTGTGGATTCCTCGCTCCAAGCGCCTGAAACGCCCATATCAGCCACGCTATAACCGGGATTGTTATGGTGAACTGGTACAAATCGATGGCTCTCACCATGACTGGCTCGAAGGACGTGCAGCTAAATGCTGTTTGCTGGTGTTTATTGATGATGCCACAGGAAAATTGCAGCACTTACGCTTCTGTGAATCAGAATCAACCTTTGACTATATGATTTCGACACGCCTGTATGTCGAACAGCACGGCAAGCCCTTAGCGTTTTACAGCGACAAACATTCAGTCTTTAGAGTGAATCAAAGCAGCAAGAAAGATACCAAGATTACCCAGTTTGGACGCGTACTCAGCACCCTGAATATCGATATTATCTTCGCTAATTCACCCCAGGCCAAAGGTCGTGTAGAACGAGCGAATAGAACACTTCAGGATCGTCTGATTAAGGAGATGCGTCTAGAAGGCATCAGTTCAATTGCAGATGCCAATAAGTGGCTGCCGTGCTTTATTGAGCAATTTAATCGTAAATTCGCCAAGATGGCTTTTAATCCCAAGGATCTACATCGGCCTATCGCTGAAACAGCCGAAGAATTAGATGATGTTTTTACCTGGCGTGAACCCCGCAGAGTCACGAATAGCCTGACGATTACTTATGATAAATGCGTATATCTCCTAGAAAACACCGAAGAAAATCAAAGGTTGATCGGTAAGTATCTTGAGTTCCTGGAATACCCGGATGGTACTGTATCCCTCATGCATGATGGCCGAAAGATCAATTACAGCCTATTCGATAAATTAAGTCAGCTGAATCAGCGAGAGATTGTTGAGAATAAACGGTTGGGTGCTGTTCTGAATCATATCCAACAACAGCATGAAGAACTGGAACAACAAAACAAACGCAATCGTTCTCAAAAGATGCCAAGTAGACGTGCACAGAAAACAGCGATTGAACAACGAAATCTGAATCCTGTGCTTGACTTGGAAATGCCTGTATAGGACATTTCTATTTGGTTTTAAGGTAGGACATTTCTACTTGGGAATAACAGAAGAAGCCTATAACTCTGATCTAGGCTTTAAATTAAAGCTCACAAGTTAGATACGACTCTTTGTCCATCTATTTATGAGATTTTGCGTCCATAATCATAAGAATATACATCTATCCAACATTCATCCCATATTCGCGTTTTTTAAGATCAATAAAAAAAGTACTTTTACAGCATTCACATACATTTTCTGCTGAATTTAGAGCGTATTAAACCCAATCATCAACATATATTTTTCAAATCAATCAAAGACAAAACCAAATATTCTCAATATGATAAAAAAATGCGTCAATTAAAGTTGAAGAATATGAATAGCAAGACAACAAAACAGATACTCGTCACAGGCGCGACAGGCTATATTGCCAGTTGGGTCATTAAAAACTTACTTGAATTAGGTCATACAGTGCATGCCACAGTTCGTGATCTGAATAAAACATCAGGATTTGCACATCTCGAAAAAATTGCAGCGGGTGGAACTGGCACTTTAAAACTATTCCAAGCCAATTTATTAGATGAGGGTGCATTTGATTCAGCCATGCAAGGTTGTGACATTGTGATCCATATGGCATCTCCTTTTGTAGTGACCAACTATAAAGACGCGATTAAAGATATTATTGAGCCAGCCATTTTAGGCACTGAAAATGTGCTCAACAGTGTCAATAAAACTGAGTCAGTAAAACGTGTTGTCGTGACTTCAAGCATCGCATCAACCTATGGTGATGCCATTGATATTCTACAGACCGAGCATAATGAATTTGATGAGTCTCACTGGAATACCTCCAGTTCAGAAACTCATCAGCCTTATCCATATTCAAAAGTAATGGCAGAGCGCAAAGCGTGGGATATGCAAAAAGCACAAAACCGTTGGGATCTGGTTTGTGTCAATCCAGCATTGGTCATGGGGCCATCTTTAACTGCGTCAACACAGTCAGGAAGCGTTGAAGTGCTACAACAGTTTGCCAATGGTATGACTTTGGCCGGTGTTCCACCAATGTGGAATGGTATCGTCGATGTTCGCGATGTTGCCGATGCGCACGTACAAGCAGCTCTCAATCCCGCAGCAAGCGGACGTTATATTATTAGTGGTGGAACACTAAGCCTATTAGACATGGGCAAATTATTACGCGCACATTTTGGGAATAAATTTCCATTTCCACGTAATACCTTACCGAAGTTTGCCTTTAAAGCATTTGGCCCTCTTGCAGGTTTCCCACGTAAATTTGTTGAACTCAATATGGGTTACCCAATTTACTTTAATGCAGATAAGAGCAAGAAAGAATTAGGGATCGAATACCGTGATATTCAAAACAGTGTGGTTGAGCATTTCCAACAACTCCTAGATGACGGTGTGGTGAAGCAATATATTCCGTGAATCACTCATCAACAAAAAAGCCACCTTAAATAGGTGGCTTTTTATATTAAAAAACTAATCTAACTTAGAAATCAAAAGTCACACCAACTTTATAAGTACGTGGACCACCCACTAAGGCATAACCTGAGTTAAATATACCTTCCCAATATTTTTCATCAGTCACGTTATCAATATTAGCTAAGAACGTTGTGTTCACACCACCTAATTGAGTTTTATAGCGCGCACCAAGATCTAAAATTGTGTAGTCTGGCAGTTTAAGTGTATTAGTTTCATTTAAGTACTGTTCACTCACGTAGTTTGCACGTGCATTGACATTCAAACCATCCACATACGGCACTGCATAATCCAAGCCGAGTGTAGCAGTAAAGTCAGGAAAACCATACACCGTATTACCTTGATTGGTTACGCCACTTTTCACCGCTGCTTTGGTATATTCAGCGTCAATATAAGCCAAGCTACCCATCAGATTTAGTCCAGTATAAATCTCCCCAGAAAATGCCCACTCGACGCCACGTGAACGTGTTTCTGCATCATCTGTTGTGATTTGGTTGACACTACTACCTGTATTTCCATCAGAATAATCAGAAGACATCGTCGATGGTTTTTCAATTTGATAAAGTGCAAATGTATTTAACCAACTACCTGTTTGATATTTAGCACCCAATTCATATTGTTTGGTTTGGAATGGCGCAAAGGTGACATTATTGTTGGCATCTGCAACATTATTCACCGTTACACCTTCAGAAAGACCTTCAACATAGTTTGCATAAATAGAAAGATTCTCACCAAATGGTTTAACCACAACACCTAAGCTTGGGGATATTTTATCGTCTTGATAGCCTGTATTTTTCTGTAAATTCTTTGTGTCGATATCTTGATAACGTGCACCAACAATAAATTGCAACTTATCATCTAACATTGAAATCTGATCAGATACCGTATAGCTAGTATATTTATTATCTAAATTCGGTTTAACCACTGGGTACGCAGAAGGCATCCCTACAGTCGTATCAGGATCATACAAATTAGTTGAATTAATTTTCTCTTGTGTTGCCGCAACATGCTGATCTGTTTCTTTGGTCAAATAATCAGCTCGAACATTTACAGCATGTTTTACAGCACCCGTATTAAACTTATATTGAATACCTGTATTTGCTGATGTAATCGACTCTGATGACCCCGTACGATAGTACTGAGATGTGGCATGACCATCTGCTTGGCCAACGACAAGACGCGTACCAAAAATATGGCCACTATAGGCCTTTTCAATATGTCCTACACCTGCATAAACATTTAAGTCAGGTGTAAATGCATATTCACCACTTAAGCCTACAAACTCACTATCAGTATGGCCTTCCAAATTTTTAAAATAATTGGTATCGCCTTTAGGTGCAGCAAGCACGCCATTATAGGTATGGCCATGAGCATCTTTGACACCAAATGCCACCATCGCAGGCGAACCACCATTACGGTCATCACGTACAGCATACGCATCAAAATTCAGTTTCAATTTATCTGTTGTATAATCAGCAGCAATTGCACCTGAAGCATGTTTATCATCCATGCCTTCTATGATGTGCTCACCTTGACCATAAGCCCCATTCACACGTAAGCCAAATTCTTTTTCAGCACCAAAGCGACGTGAAACGTCAAAACCTGATTGGTAAAAACCACCTTCTTCCATTGAAGCTGAAACTTGAGTTTTTTCTTTATCTGCACGCTTAGTTTTAGCGATGACCACACCACCGACCCCACCTGCTGGTGACATCCCAGCAACTAAGGCATTCGGGCCTTTTAAAACCGTTACCGAATCTAGAAATTCAGTCGGTACGCGTCCATAAGGCGCCATACCATAGATACCATTGAGTGCAATGTCATCGTGATTGATGTCAAAGCCACGAATATTAAAGTTTTCGTTTATATGACCTTGGTTGGTTGTAATACGGATACTCGCATCATTTTTTAAAACTTCACCAACTGTCCTAGCCTGCTGTTCTTCAATTAACTTTTCACTATATGCAGCAACGCTAAATGGCGTATCAACAATTTTTTTATTTCCCAGTGCACCAAGGTCTGTCTACGCTTTCAATTTTCCATTTGCAAGCTGCTTTTCGGCTGACACCTCAACTTCAATTGTTTCAAGCACGGTTCGCTCTGCTGCATTCACTGCTGCAGATGTACCCACCCCTAAGATCGCGATTGAAATCGCACGGACTAAGTGTGTTTTTGCAAAATTATTCATCATTTCAAGATTAGTTTTATTTGAATAAGAATCATTATTATATTTAGAATAATTCTTAACTGCATCATGAATCCCGATGAATATATTTTTTTAATGAAAAATATAAATATTCATTTTTTATAAATTGTAGATAAGACAAATGTAAATAATTGTTTTTTTATTGCTTTTATAAAAAAATAAAAATACAACCTGGTTATGTTCAATTAAAGCTCTTAGGCAAACAGATGATTAATTAATATACAATAGTTTGAATTTTTACATGCTTAATTGCCACATGAATAGATAAATCCTTTTACATCCAACGATTATTTAAAAGTAAACAACGCTTTTGCGTTAGTGCCTTTTAGCCAAATTTAAATCTCCTTTTTTAAATTTTTAACAAAAAAAAAGCGACTCAAAAGAGCCGCTTTTTTCTAACCGAAGTTAAACTCAAATTATTGAGCTTGACCAGGTTGAGCCACTACAGTACGGCTACCAGAAATCGTAGCGAATACGCGACGGTTCATAGCACGGCCTTCTTTAGTGTTGTTGTCAGCGATTGGTTGATCCCACGCGAAACCTTGAGTAGATAAACGAGCTGGGTCAACGTTGTATTCGTTAACAAGCGAAGATTTAACAGAGTTAGCACGAGCTAGTGATAAACGTTCGTTTAGAGCACGTGGACCAGTGTTATCTGTGTGACCTTCGATGTTCGCTGTAGCATTAGGGTATTCGCCTAATTTTTCAGCTACTTTAGCAATTTCAGGTTTGTATTGATCTTTGATGTTTGATTTGTTTGTATCAAAGAACACACGAAGTTCCATGTTAAGATCTTCAGTCAACTCTTGAGGAGCTGGAGCAACTGGAGCAACTGGAGTTACAGGAGCAACTTCAACTACAGGAGCAGCAGGTTTCAAGTGACCGCCAAGAACTACGTTAAGACCAGCCAAAGCTGTGTAGTTCCAGAAATCTTCATCGATGTTGTAAGTAGCACGAGCTTCAGTACGTAGAGATAAAGCATCGTTTAAGCGCCAGAAAGCACCTAGACCAGCGTTACCTAAAGTACCTTCTTCAGTAGTACCACGATCAGTACCGTTTACACCACGAGCAAGAGCTTCGTCAAATTTGTATTTATAGTGACCAGCACCTAACAATACATATGGCTTAACTTTGCTGTCATAGTTTTTAGTAATCAAATCAGAAGTAGCATAGAAGTTACCGTTGATTTGAGTTTGTTTGTATTCGCCGTGATCAACGTCTACATCACCTTTAACTTGGTTATATTCAGCTTCGAAACCTAACCATGGAGTTAATTCAACACCAAGTGCTGCACCAACAAACAAGTCGTCTTGTAGCTCTGGACCTTCAGTAAGGTTGCCACGGCTGTTGTTGTGTTGAGAATCTTGGAAAGTGTAACCAAGCATTAATGGAGTAACAGTTACGCCTGCGTTTGCAGCTGCTAAAGGAGCAGCTACGAGCATTGCTAATGCAATACGACTCATTTTCATGGATTTATCCTCCAGAGATAACAATTGTTGTTCAAGCTCAAGCCGAAAAATTGGCTATCCTGAGATAGGCTTTCTTAATACCCCAGTTTTTTTTTAAGCTATTTACGCTGAATCATACAAACACTTTATTCTTTTTCCAAGTGCTTGATTAATCTAATCAAGTAAATTATTGACAAAATTACTTACAATTTCCGTTGTAATTCGGTAAATTTTTACTCAATTTTGAGCAGTGAATCGCCTATTGTCACTTGCTATTTTCATTTTAACAGCTTTATCTAAAATTGAGTAATAAAATTCTATACTCAAAATTAATATCGCCATTAAAAACACATATAACACTAAACATATAAAAATAATATTAAATTTTGGATTAAATCAATGTCTTACAACAAAGAAACTGGCTTTACTTTATTTGAACTTTTAGTCTCAATTGCGATTATTGTCATTATCGTGACGATAGCTTTACCACATTTCAACAATTTAATGGCGCAGCGAGAAGCGAATAACATCAAATCGACTATTCAAAATCACAATGCATTCGCACGGGCTCATGCCACTATTTATCATTCCAATATTGTGATTTGTCCTAGTCTTGACTTTAAACTTTGCCAACCTAACAACTGGAACAGTGGTCTGATTATATTTATTGACAGTAATAAAAACCGTCAAGTTGATGCAAATGAAAAAATATTACTGCAAGACAAACTCAACTTAAAATATGGCGATCTGTCTTGGCGTGGGACTCTACACATTCCAAGTCTCACCTTTCAGGCTAGCTCCGGTTTACCCAATGGTTCAAATGGCAGTTTCTACTACTGTTCGAAATCAACGCTTCAACCGATCCGAGCAGTCTTAAGTCGAATGGGACATATCCGATTTGAAAACCCAACCAGTTGCTAATTTGAGAACCGGTGAGTCCAAAGCAGCCTTTTAAATTTGCTTTATTCCTGTTCAATTTTACTTATACTGCTGACGTATTCAAAAATTAATGTATAAGAAAATGGAGACATGTAATGACTGATATCGTCATCGTGAATGGTGCCCGTACAGCAATGGGTGGTTTTCAAGGGAGTTTAGCCGCTGTCACTGCACCAGAATTAGGCGCAGTTACGATTAAAGCAGCCATCGAACGCGCGGGTTTACAACCGACAGATGTTGAAGAAGTCATTATGGGCTGTGTGCTTCCGGCTGGCCTGAAACAAGGTCCTGCCCGTCAAGCGATGCGTAAAGCCGGTCTTCCAGATTCAACTGGTGCCGTAACCATCAACAAGCTGTGTGGTTCAGGTATGAAGGCCGTGATGCAAGCGGCAGATATGATTAAGGCAGGTTCGGCTCAAGTCGTGGTTGCAGGTGGTATGGAGTCAATGACCAATGCCCCTTATGTTTTGACCAAAGCACGTGCTGGCTACCGTATGGGCCATGGTGATGTTAAAGATCATATGTTCTTAGATGGCCTAGAAGATGCAGAAACGGGCCGACTCATGGGTTCTTTTGCGCAGGATATGGCAAATACCAAAGGCTATACACGTGAACAAATGGATGACTTCGCCATTCGTTCGCTTAAACGTGCACAAACTGCAATTACTGAGGGTTATTTTGCTGACGAAATCGTGCCTGTCACTGTTTCGAGTCGTAAAGGCGATGTGATTATCGATAAAGACGAACAGCCTTTTAACGCTAATATTGAAAAAATTCCAACGCTGCGCCCTGCTTTTGCTAAAGATGGAACAATTACCGCTGCCAATGCCAGTTCTATTTCTGATGGTGCATCTGCTTTAGTTTTAACATCAGCAGATCTAGCTTCAGCAAAAGGTTTAAATCCGCTCGCGAAAATTGTGGCTTATGCATCAAATTCACAGCATCCTTCAGAATTTACCATTGCACCTGTGGGCGCAATTCAAAAAGTTCTAGATAAATCGGGTTGGAATGTTGCTGACGTAGATTTATGGGAAATCAATGAAGCTTTTGCCATGGTCACGATGTGCCCTATTGATGAATTTAAATTAGATGCTGAAAAAGTAAATATCAACGGGGGTGCTTGTGCGCTTGGACATCCAGTTGGTTCTACAGGTTCACGTATTATCCTAACGCTGATCCATGCATTAAAACGTACTGGTGGTAAACGTGGTATTGCAGCGCTATGTATTGGTGGTGGTGAAGCGACTGCTGTGGCGATTGAATTGCTTTAATCCTCTGTAGAGTTCCTTCGCAAAGGGTAATTTAGAGGGAATATTCTTTAATCCTCCCCGAACCCCTCCTTTAATAAAGGAGGGAGACTGAAAATCCCTCTGTAAGAGGGATTTTTTATGCTTACATTTTAGACATAAATTGTTCACATATGGCACAGCAAAGGCTCTTAAAATAAATGTCGACATAATAAAAATGGATGACCTTTATGCAGCTCAATCACTACTTGAATTTTCAAGGCAATACCGAGGCAGCATTTAATTTTTATCGTTCTGTATTTGGTGGAGAGTTCCTCAATGTGATGCGTTATGGTGATATGCCTGCTGAGGAAGGTATTTCACTATCCGATGCAGATCAGCAAAAGATTCTGCATATTTCCTTGCCAATCAATGAATTTACAGTGCTGATGGCCTCAGATGTCAGCGAACAATTTTGTGCACAAACCAACCAACCTTTTACCGTAGGCAGCAATCACTATATTTCGATTAATTTAGAAAGCAGTGAACAAGCTGAAGTCAAACGACTGTTTGATGCATTGTCCAAAGGCGGCTCTATAGAAATGCCTCTCGAAAAGACCTTCTGGGGCGCGTTGTATGGCGCATTTACCGATCAGTTCGGCATTAAATGGATGGTCAATTGCTCGCTTGAAAACGAATAATCACTCATTAAAAGTATTTCGATCAATAAAAAAGCCTCCGAACGGAGGCTTTTTTAATCAATCAAGGTACTTAAGCACCTGTTTGATAATGTGCTTGCGGCACAGCAGTTGAAGCTTGGTATGGATTGGTAAAATCACCTAAGCCAGCAGCAGCTTCAGCAACATCTTTACCTTCTTTCACCACAAAAGTATCGAAACCTGAACGCTTCATGTAGTTCAACACGTCTTTGAATACATCACCTGTCGCACGTAGTTCGCCTTGGAAACCTTGGCGACGTAACAATGCAGCAAATGAATAGCCACGACCATCATTAAAACCGGCAAATTCGATGAAAATGGCATCTAACTGGTCAAGCGGGAATTCATTGGTTTCAGGTGAAGCATCCACCGTTACGAAAAGTGCTTTTTTACCAGTTACATTCGCAAGTTGATCTAACTGCTCAACCGTTAAAACCACGTCACCTTGTGGCAACACACCATCTTCACCAATGACTTGGTAAGTATTGTCTGCAATCGAGCCATCTTTAGAGAGGACTTGTAGTGCTGTATTAAGCATATGCACGCTCCTTAAATGGTTGGATGCCAACACGGCGGTAAGTATCAATAAACTCTTCGCCTTCAGTACGAAGGTCTAGATAAGTATTTAAGATCTCTTCGATGATGTCAGGTACAACTTCAGCTGCAAATGATGGGCCTAAGATGTCACCAATCGATGCATCATGATCGGCATTACCACCCAAAGTGATTTGATAGAACTCAGCACCCTTTTTGTCTACACCTAAAATACCGATGTTACCCACATGGTGGTGACCACACGCATTCATACAGCCAGAGATGTTCAGATCCAATTTACCCAAATTGTAAATGGTGTCTAAATCATCAAAACGACGTGTAATGGCTTCAGAAATTGGAATCGATTTCGCGTTCGCCAATGAACAGAAATCACCGCCTGGGCAGCAAATGATGTCGGTTAAGAAACCGATATGCGCACGTGCAAGATTGTGTTGATCAAGGATTTTCCATAGATCAAACAAATCTTTTTGCGGTACATCTACAAGTGCAATGTTTTGCTCATGTGTGGTACGGAACTCACCAAAGGTATATTTGTCAGCTAAGTCAGCAATTAGGTTCATTTCTTCAACGGTCATATCGCCCGGCGCAATACCCGCACGTTTCAGAGAAATCGTAACGATGCGATAACCTTTGACTTTATGTGCATTGGTGTTGATGTTGAACCATTGTTTAAATTTCGGCTCTGCGGCAAATTGCTCTGCAAAATCTTCATCTGCATAATCTTGGTAATCAAATGGTGTGAAGTTCTCATCCATTTTCGCCAAGGTATCTGCATCGATTTTTAATGTTTTGATGGTATGTGCAAATTCAGCTTCCACTTTCTCTGCAAATACTTCTGGTGTTAATGCTTTCACCAAAATTTTGATACGTGCTTTATATTTGTTATCACGACGACCGTGTAAGTTGTATACACGAAGTACCGCTTCTAAATAAGCAATCAAATCTTCACGTGGCAAGAAGTCACGAATAAAGCTACCAATCACTGGGGTACGGCCTAAACCACCACCAACTTTGATTTTATAGCCAATCTCGCCTGCTTCATTTTTCACGATATACACACCGATATCATGGAAAGACGTTGCCGCACGATCAGTTTCTTCCAGTGCTGAAACTGCAATTTTGAACTTACGTGGCAAGAAAGCGAATTCTGGGTGGAAAGTTGACCATTGACGAATCAATTCACACGTTGGACGTGGGTCAGCAATTTCACCTGCAACCACACCTGCATATTGGTCAGTTGTGGTGTTACGAATACAGTTACCCGAAGTTTGAATCGCATGCATTTGAACAGATGCGAGCTCTTGTAACATATCAGGCACATTTTCTAGTGCAGGCCAGTTAAACTGAATGTTTTGACGAGTAGATACGTGCGCATAACCACGGTCATAGTCCTGAGCCAATGACGCAATTTTACGTAATTGTTTAGAATTCATCAGGCCATAAGGTACTGCAATACGTAGCATCGGTGCATAACGTTGTACATAAAGGCCGTTTTGAAGACGCAGTGGACGGTATTCATCTTCCGTCAATTTACCTGCTAAATAACGTTCCGTTTGATCACGGAACTGTGCAACACGTTCATTAACCAGTTGCTGGTCAAAATCAGTATATAAATACATGGCGTACAGCTAGTAATTTCTATTATAACAATGCACAGCATAACGAGATTTTATCTATCAAGAAAATGCGTTTTTTACATATTTAATAGCGATTTTATTGATAAGACTGTCGCAATTTCACTGATATAGCGGATTTCGGTCCTTTACTTTTTATTTATTAATATATTGAATTATTTTTCTATTACTTAGCATAAATTTACATAAAGAATTTCAGCTAATAAAAAGCCCGATAAATCGGGCTTTTTATTTAGCGATGTAAAATCACTTATTTTTTATCTGGTAAAGCATACGCAACAAGGTAATCACCAAGTTTTGTACCAAATGAACCATGACCACCAGCCATGATCACAACATATTGTTTACCATTTGCTTCATAAGTCATTGGAGTCGCTTGACCACCTGCTGGTAGACGACCTTCCCACAAAGTATCACCATTCGTTACATTGATTGCACGGATATAGTTATCTTGTGTTGCGCCTACAAACATGACATTACCAGCAGTCGAGATTGATCCACCAAGACCCGGTACACCAATTTTCACAGCAGGTAATTGGAACAATTTCGGTAAACTATCACGAATTGTACCAATACGTTTTTTCCAGACCACTTCATGTGTATTTAAATCTACACCTGCAGTAAAGCCCCATGAAGGTTGTTTACAAGGTAAGCCAAGTGGTGACAAGAAGGCTTTGATTTCCACACCATAAGGTACGCCATACATCGGTTGCACGCCTTGTTCAGTACCCGCACCTTTCGCAGTTTGCTCACGGTTTGGATCTGTAGGAATCAACTTAGTCACAAATGGCAAGCCAATTGGGTTCATCACAGCAACTTGACGGTCTTGGTTCACCGACATACCACCCCATTCAAATACCCCAAGGTTACCTGGGAATACCAATGTGCCATTTTCAGAAGGTGGTGTATAAATACCGTCGTAGTTTAATGATTTGAAATACACACGACACATCAACTGGTCAAACATAGTGGCACCCCACATTTGTTTATCAGTTAATTTATCTTTTGGTGCTAAATCAAAATCAGAGAACGGTTGAGTTGCAGAATAATGCTCACCTTTAGTTTGTGGACCACGTTTTACAGTTTGTGGAACTGCTTTTTCGGTGATTGGCACAATCGCTTTACCGGTACGACGGTCAAGGACGAATGCATTACCTGTTTTGGTTAAGACATAGATCGCTGGAACAATATTACCTGATTTATCTTTGATATCTGCCAATGAAGGTTGTGATGGTACATCCATATCCCACAAATCATGATGTGTGGTTTGGAAATTCCAAATTAATTTACCTGTTGATGCATTTAATGCCAACATTGAGTTTGCATAGCGTTCATCTAATGGCGTACGGTGACCACCAAAAATGTCTGGTGTGCCTACACCTGTTGGCACATAAACGATGTCAAGTTTTTCGTCATATGCTAAAGGTGCCCATGCATTCGGTGAGGCTACAGAGTATTTTTGACCTTCACTTGGCATGGCATTTGGATCTTGCGCCCCTGTATCAAAGATCCACAATAATTCACCAGTATTAACATCATAACCACGGATGACACCAGATGGCTCTTTAGTCGAGAAGTTATCAGTTGTTGAACCGCCAATCACAATGGTTGTGCCAGTAACCACTGGAGGTGAAGTTGGGATATAACCGCCCGGATACGGATAAGGCATATCTTTTTGTAGATCGACTTCGCCGTTATGACCAAAATCACTACATGCTTTACCTGTGTCAGCATTGACTGCAACCAAACGACCATCATTTACAGGCAAGATCACTTTGCGCGGACATTCAGTAGAAGTCGAGCGTTTGTTCTCTAAGCTTTTTGCAAACTGAGTGGTATTTGCTGCGTCAAAATAAGACACACCACGACATGTTAAATGTTGATAGGTATTGTCCGCTTTAAGTTTAGGATCGAATGCCCATTTTTGTTTACCTGTCGCAGGATCAAGTGCAATTAAACGTTGGTGAGTTGTACACATAAACATGTCATTGCCGACTTTAATCGGAGTGACTTGGTTTGTGGTTTCACCTGAGTCGTTTTCTGTTGGTAACTCACCTGTACGGAAAGTCCATGCTACTTCTAAATCTTTAACGTTGTCGCTATTGATTTGGGTGAGTGGAGAATAACGTACACCACCTTGTGTACGACCATAGGCAGGCCAATCTTCAGGAGCAATACCCTCAATCGCTTTGGCTGTTTGAGGTTGTGCATTTTTAATTTCACCGTGAATTTCTTGCGGATCATTAAAAATTGAATAGATCATCACGATAATCGCAATCACCAGTGTGCCTGATAATGTAATTTTCGCAGTTTTGCCATTTTCCATACCGCGTGTCACGGCAGGAATCAGTAACCAAAGGCCCAATAAGCCTAAAATATCAAAACGCGGTGCAAGTGCCCAAAAGTCAGAACCTGCCTCCCAAAGTCCCCAAATCACTGTACCCAGCATCAACGCTGCATAAATGTATAAAGAACTGTTTTGAATTTTTCTTAAGTATATTGCTGAAGCCAGCATTAACAGGCCGGCGATAATGTAGTACCAAGAACCGCCAAGGACTGCCAGCCAGATACCACCAATCAATAGAACTAAGGCGAAAATTGCCATCACAACGACGGTAAATGTTCGCATCCCAGTTCCGGTAGATGGGTTGCTCATGTTGACCACCTCTATTGTCGAATGTTGTATTTGGTGCGTGAAACACATTCAACACACCACCGTTTTTATGTCGCAAAGAGAAGTTGTTACAAAAACAATTCAAGGGGAAATATCGTAATTTTTCTCAGAATTACCGAAGTGCTTTTATAAGAACTCTAATTGGACATCAATTAAAATGCTGTTTGAAATTTGATACCGCCAACCCACGCATTCTCACCATTTTTGTAAGCACCGACGTGACGGATATATTGAATATTAGGACGAATAGTTAACCAGTTTGTTGCATGGATGCCGTAATAAATTTCGGCATCGTATTCTTCACTACGACCATCATTGAGGTCATCATTAATGCTGATACGACCTAAACCAATCGCAATTTCATCCTGAGGACGTGCATCGAATGCACCTTTGTAGACCAAGCCAATGTTTTGCATATCACTCACATTGTTGGTGTCTGAGTCATGCACGGTGACATTCACAAAACCGCTTAAGCCACGTGAAGCATCGTCTTTGTGTGCTGTCAGTTGTTGTTTCGCCACAATCCAACCACCTTGATGGTGATCTTTTTCATTTACTGGGCTATCAATGACATCGGCATCAGCGGTACTGTAGTAGTAACCTGCACGGTATTCACCCGGTAGCTTTTGTGTCCCCACTTTTGGCGTCCACACCACTTCAGCAGGAATAATCGCACCTTTAGAACCATCAGTACTCAAGTTCCAACCTTTACCACGTTTTAGATTTTCAGGGTTGTATTCATAAACCCCGACTTGTGCGTAGAGTTCAGGCTGAATGTTATATTTCACGCGAGCAGCCCATTGGCTGACTGGCCAGTTGTACCATTGGTCACCGACCCAGTTACCCACTTGTGAACCACAAAGTGCTAAGTTTTGAAAGTCACAGTCAAAGCTGTTGAAATCTTCACCTTCACCGAAACGACCGACTTTAATATCTAATTTTTGATCTAAGAATTTTTTCTTGATCCAAAAATCAGTCAAACGCCAAGTTTGACCACGACCCCACACTTCTTGTGTTGCACTTAAATGACCATTTAATGCATCTGAAGTTTGAGACAATGAACGACCATTACGTTCAGTGATATTGATTTGCGCTTCGGTATCTTTCCAACCCGCAATTTTTTCTAAATCGAGATGTGCCCCGATCGCGAATTGGTCCGCATATTCAGTGCCATGACCAGAAGCATGCTTTGCATCTAACAAAGTGGCTAATTCGCCACCATAACTAAAACTAAAATCGTAACCTTTCTGTTGAAGCGCTGTTCGTTGACCGTTCCAATCACCGAACATCCATGGGCTTTCAGAACTGAAAGCATCTGCAGTAGTTGCCGCTTGGGTTGCTGAACCCGCAAGCATTATGCCGAGGCTAAGATATAAAGATCCAAGTTTACTCACAGCTATTTTCATTTGGAGACCTATATACCAATTGTGTTAATAGCTCATATAATAATCTCACATTTGTATAATTTATTTATTTTTTTGTTAACAACTCTCAATATTTACATAGATGTTTATCTAATTAAGAGATTTTAAAAGGTTTTATTGTTTAACTTATCACCTTTTTTTATACCTTTCATAACCAATTATCCGCACCTAAAGTTTTACCCACATGGGTATAAATCAATGCTGATCTAGAAAATTTAATCGGACATGCCAGTTGAGTTTGTGTCATTGTGTCGCCTTCTTGTAGCGGAACTTCAACACACCAATGCCGCTCTTGGGCCAATTGTGAATTTAGAGCTTCGTCCAAACTTAAAACTGGTTCCACACAGACATCTTGAGAGGCAAAAATCTTTTTCCACTCAGCCCATGTTTTGGTTAGTATTTTTCGGGCAATTGCATGCTTAATTTCAGTCTGGTCTTGCGGATCAAATGACATGCCTTGCGTTGCTAAAGCGGGTAAATCTAGAATTTGCGCCAATCCATGTAAAAACTGTGGCTCCAAACCACCTATAGACAGATAACGACCATCTTGGGTTCGATAATAGTCATAGAAACTTCCGCCATTCAGATGTGCCGTCTCTGCCGCGGTTACCGCATTGGCAGCCAATACGCCAGCTGCAGCCATATTGTTCAATGCGACAGCGCAATCGGTCATGGAAATATCAATATATTGTCCTAAGCCGCTACGGTAACGCTCAATCACCGCAGCTAAGATGCCAGTAATCGCATGCATTGATCCGCCTGCCACATCGGCGATTTGAATCCCCATCGGTGGCGGGCCACTATCTTGACGTCCGCTATGACCTGAAATACCCGATAAAGCCAAGTAGTTGATGTCATGCCCTGCACGGTCTTTGTAGTGCCCAGTTTGACCATAACCCGTAATCGAGCAATAAATAAGTCGCGGATTAATTTCGGCCAAAACTGCATAATCCAAACCCAAGCGTTGCATGACACCTGGACGAAATTGTTCTACCACAATATCAAAATCTGAAATTTTGGCTTTGATCAATTCAATACTTTTCGGATCTTTTAAATCCAATGCGATGGATTGTTTATTGCGATTTAAATAACTATGCGCTGTGGCTTGCCCATTGGCATAAGGTGGCATCAAACGAACTAGATCGGGACGCGTCGGTGACTCAATATGCACAACTTCCGCACCCATGTCAGCCAAATACAAGGTCGCAAATGGCCCTGGGAGTAATGTCGAAAAGTCGAGTACTTTCAATCCTTTTAAAGCTGCTTCCATGGATATTTTTCTCTAATTGTGTAGATTTTTTATCCATGGTAGAAATATAAAATGATTAAAACAATGTCATGTTCAGCCATTTACCTTGATAGTTTCGGCAATTTACCATGTAAAAATGGCAAAACCGCTGTTGTAAATTGCCATGATTTCTTTTTTTAGCGTCATTTAGGTCAAACATTTGTGAACATTAAAGAGACTGAAGGATTAAACATGAGTCGTGATACGATCAGTATCCATTTCGTCAACGCAGCCTTAACTGGTGTGAAACGTCTCGGCATGGATGTCGAAACTTTATTGTCTCATGTTGGCATTGAGGCTGAACTTCTACGCCAACCCAAAGCCCGTATTTCACCTGAACAATACACACGTTTTATTAAAATGTTGTGGATGGTGACCCAAGACGAACATGTCGGTTTTGATATTCAACCGCGCCGCTTGGGTACTTTTGCCATTATGTGCCAATTGATTATTCATGCAAAAACCCTTGGTGATGCACTTGAATTGTCTTCGCAGTTCTACAAACTGTTTGGTGATGAATGGTCAGTGACACTAGAACGTGATAAACACGAAGCACGTTTAGTTCCTCAAATTCCAAAATCTATGGACCCAGACCATTTCATTACAGAAAGTATGCTGATGATTTGGCATGGTCTCGCTTCTTGGTTGATTGAACGTCGTCTGCCTTTAGAACGCGTACACTTCGGTTATGAACGTCCTGAACATGCTGACGAATATGATGCCTTGTTTTTTGCACCTGTCATGCAGTTTGATACACCACGAACTGAAATTACATTTGCAGCGGATTATTTAGATTTACCCATTCGTCAAAACGAAGAAACGCTTGAAGAATTCTTAAAAGCGGCTCCTGCACAGTTATTGGTTAAATTTAAAAATACCAATTCATTAACGTCTCGTATCCGTGATGTGCTGAAGAGTCAAATTGGCGAAGAAATGCCAACCTTGAACGATGTTGCTTCAATGCTGTATCTATCGCCACAAACACTTCGTCGTCGTTTAGCCGCTGAAGGTAAGAGCTACCAAGGTGTGAAAGATGCCTTACGTCGAGATGCTGCAATTCACTTATTGCTTAATCCAGACTTAACGCTTGAAGATGTTGCACAGCAAGTCGGCTTTAGTGAAACCAGTACTTTCCACCGTGCATTTAAAAAGTGGACCGGTGTAACACCAGGCCTATACCGCCAATTACATGGTTATCACTAAGCATCATTCAAAACTAGCATTCTCTAAAACCTGATCTCGATCAGGTTTTTTATTTCGGAAAATCTGCGCGTTGTTTTTGACAAAGCAATGGATCGACAGGCGTAATCACTCGTTTGCCATCCTGTATCCGATACATTTCTGCCTTGGTCACATGATCATTTCGATCATACTCACAGGCTAAGCCGCCAGTCCCTTCATCTGAAGGATGAATGCCATAGATCATATAAATATAAAAACCGATCAAGCATACAAAACCTAAGCAGCCTGCAAAAACAAGCCAAGCCAGACCTTTCAACACTCGCTTCACATTTTTATGCATAAGCAGATCTTCAATATGTACTGAATCGATAGCAACTGATCTTAACCGATCCTCGCTTTCAATGTGCAGGTTGATTTTTATCTTATTCAGCAGCAAGCGTTGACCAAAAATATCAAACGACTCGCCCGTTCTCATCATTGCACCGGCTTGATTAATCCGTACACTCAAAAAACCAATAAAAATTTATAGATCATAGGGACAGGATTATGAGCGAGGCTTACATCATTGATGCCATTCGCACACCGCGCGGCAAAGGAAAAAAAGACGGTTCACTGCATGCCGTTAAACCCATCAGCCTACTGACCGGTTTATTGAACGAATTGCAAAACCGCCATCAATTTGACACCGCTGCAGTAGACGACATTGTACTGGGCTGTGTAACTCCAATTGGTGACCAAGGCGCAGACATTGCCAAAACCGCAGCCATTGCAGCAGGTTGGGACAATGATGTAGCAGGCGTTCAAATCAACCGTTTTTGTGCATCAGGTTTAGAAGCTGTGAATATGGCAGCGCAAAAGGTCCGCTCTGGCTGGGAAGACCTTGTGGTGGCTGGCGGTGTAGAGTCGATGTCTCGTATGCCGATGGGCTCAGATGGCGGTCCTTGGGCGCTTGACCCTGAAACCAATATGGCCTGTGACTTTATTCCACAAGGCATTGGAGCCGATTTAATTGCCACCATTGACGGTTACAGCCGAGCAGATGTGGATGCCTTTGCAGCCAACTCTCAGCAAAAAGCCGCAGCAGCTCAAGCCAATGGTTATTTTGACCAATCTGTCGTTCCTGTTAAAGACAAAGCAGGCGTGACAGTTTTAGCCAAAGATGAATTTATTAAACCAACGACCACAGCAGAAGGCTTAGGCAAGCTCAACCCAAGTTTTGCCATGATGGGACAAATGGGCTTTGATGCCATTGCCTTGCAAAAATATCCTGAAGTCGGCGCAGTCAACCATGTACACCATGCAGGGAATTCATCTGGCATCGTTGATGGTGCTGCCGTAGTATTGCTTGCCTCTGAAAAAGCGATCAAAGAACAAGGCCTAAAACCGCGTGCCAAAGTGCTTGCCACTGCATTGGTGGGTGCAGACCCAACCATTATGCTGACTGGCCCTGCACCTGCTGCACGTAAAGCCTTAGCCAAAGCTAACTTAACCATTGATGATATTGACCTATTTGAAGTGAACGAAGCTTTTGCAGCAGTCGTGATGCGTTTTATTACCGAACTCAAGGTTGATCCTACCAAAGTCAATGTGAATGGCGGTGCAATTGCATTAGGACATCCGCTGGGTGCAACAGGCGCCATGATTTTAGGCACCCTGATGGATGAACTAGAACGCCAAGGTAAAAAACGCGGTTTAGCGACCTTGTGTGTCGGTGGCGGTATGGGTATCGCAACGATTATTGAGTTGGTATAAGGAGACTAAAATGAGCGCAATTCAATTTGAAAAAAATGCCGACAATATCGTCATTTTAACTTTAGATTCTCCAAACCAATCTGCCAACACCATGAATGCAGACTTCCGTGCTGCACTGGCTGAAACGGTAGACAAACTGCAAGCAGATGAAAATATTGCAGGGATTATTTTCCGTTCCGCAAAAAAAACCTTCTTTGCCGGTGGCGACTTAGACGAACTGATTCAAGCTACACCTGAGCATGCGACAGAATTCTTCAATATGATTGAAGAGATGAAAGCCAAACTGCGTTATATCGAAACCCGTGGCATTCCTGTTGTAGCAGCCTTAAATGGTACAGCGCTTGGCGGTGGCTGGGAGTTAGCTCTTGGCTGTCATTATCGAATCGCCCTTAATGATGCTAAGGCAAAATTTGGCTTACCTGAAGTAACCTTAGGTTTACTGCCGGGTGGTGGCGGTATTGTACGTATGGTACGTTTATTGGGTCTGCAAAATGCATTTCCGCTCTTGATGGAAGGCAAACAAATTGGTGTCGAAAAAGCCAAATCATTGGGGCTGATTCAAGACACTGCAGATAGCCTTGAAGAATTGATGGACAAAGCCATTGCGTGGGTCAAAGCCAATCCAAAATCACAACAGCCCTATGATGTAAAAGGCTATAAAATTCCGGGTGGTACGCCATCGACTCCTGCTGTGGCGCAAATGCTCGCCATTGCCCCTGCTATGCTGCGTGACAAAACCAAGGGCTGTTACCCTGCACCCGAAGCCATTATGTCGGCTGCGGTTGAAAGCGCTCAAGTCGATGTCGATACGGCGCTCACGATTGAATCACGTTATTTTACTTACCTTGCAACCGGTCAAATTTCTAAAAACATGATCGGCACCTTCTGGCATGGTCTAAATGCTATCAAATCAGGTGCAAGCCGTCCAAAAGACGTCGCGAAATGGCAAGCCACCAAAGTTGGTATTTTAGGCGCAGGCATGATGGGTGCAGGCATCGCTTATGCCACAGCATCAAAAGGCATTGCAGTTGTACTCAAAGATGTTTCTGTTGAAGCTGCTGAAAAAGGCAAAGCCTATAGCCAAAAACTGCTAGATAAAAAAGTTTATCACGGCCGTTTAAGTGTAGAAAAACGAGATCAAGTTTTAGGCCTGATTCAGGCCACTGCAGATGCTGCCGACTTACAAGGCTGCGACTTGATCATTGAAGCTGTATTTGAAAATGTCGAATTGAAAGCCAAAGTGACGCAAGAAACAGAAACCTATTTGGCAGATGGCGGTATTTTTGCATCCAATACCTCAACCTTGCCAATTTCAGGCTTAGCCAATGCATCTCAAGATCAAGCTAAATTTATCGGTCTGCATTTCTTTAGCCCTGTCGATAAAATGCAATTGGTCGAAATAATTAAAGGTAAAAACACGTCAGCTGAAACCTTAGCCAAAGCCTATGACTATGTACAGCAAATTGGCAAAACACCAATTGTGGTGAATGACAGTCGCGGCTTCTTTACCAGCCGTGTCTTTGGCACTTTTGTACAAGAAGGTTTACGTCTACTGTCTGAAGGCGTACACCCTGCCCGCATTGAAATGGCAGCGCTAAAAGCCGGCATGCCTGTAGGTCCATTGGCCATTCAAGATGAAGTGTCTTTAACACTCTCTGAACATGTCGCGGCCGAGACACGTAAAGCCTTGCAAGCTGAAGGCAAAGACCTGCCTCGCTCAGGTGCGGATGAGGTGATTCAGACAATGATTCATGAGTTTGGCCGTAAAGGTAAAGCTGCGGGTGCAGGTTTTTATGAATATCCTGAAGGCGGTAAAAAGCACCTCTGGGAAGGCTTGAGTAAATGGCAGAAAGATAATGCTATTTCTGAACAGGAAATGATTGACCGCTTCCTATTTGTACAGTCGCTCGATACGCTGCGCTGCCTAGAAGAAGGCGTACTTGAATCAACAGTAGATGGTAATGTCGGTTCAATCTTCGGGATTGGTTTTGCCCCTTGGACAGGTGGTGCACTTCAATTTTTAAATCAATATGGTTTGGAAAAAGCGTTACTTCGTGCCAATACACTAGAAGCAAAATATGGCGAACGCTTCAAAGCACCGCAATTGCTGAAAGACAAAGTGGCGAAAGCTGAGAAGATTTAATTATTCATTTTGAGCATGCAAATTTTGCTGTTCAATCACATCAAAAGGAGCTTCGGCTCCTTTTAATTTTCCTTCGCATTCGCGTGTTTGCAAACAAGTCTAGATTTTACGCGAACTCTCATCTGTTTTATGTTATAAAGTAACAAGTTTTTTGATTTCTTTTTATCCGATTGAGTAGCTTGTTATGACAGATCATACTTCTCCTGAAAAATCACCATGGGGCTGGAAAGCACTGATTATCTTCTGTATTTTAGGTGCGCTATTCATGGGTATTTTCTGGCTTGCTGTGACCAATGAACCAGACTATATGCCGAGCCAACAGAAAAAAGACAATACTCAACAGCATGCATTTAAAAATGCCCCTGTGATGTCAGAAGAAGCGTTGAAAAAGGCGCAAGCTGATCAAGCAGCTCGTGAAGCTTCTGCGCCGACTGCAGCAGATATGCATATGACCGAAGAACAACATGCACATATGGATGACATGAG
Source organism: Acinetobacter sp. YH12144 (assembly GCF_013418345.1). Taxonomy (NCBI): domain Bacteria; kingdom Pseudomonadati; phylum Pseudomonadota; class Gammaproteobacteria; order Moraxellales; family Moraxellaceae; genus Acinetobacter; species Acinetobacter sp. YH12144. Next base: position 64,192 of record NZ_VPCD01000017.1, read on the forward strand.
CCCTGAACCTACTCCATCGAATGATCATGGTAACTAAGCTTTGACCCAATCTATGCAAATAAAAAACGCTTAAAATATTAAGCGTTTTTTATTTATAGCTGTCCAATTTTACGTATTTAAGCCAAAGCCATATACATATCTTGATGCGGAATACCACAATCTAAATATTCATCACCTTCAACAACAAAACCTAAAGCTGCATAAAACGGTATAGCATGCACTTGTGATGATAGTTTTAAATATTCACGTTGCTCTAATTTCGCTTGTTCGATGATAGCTTGCATCAAGATTTTACCAATACCCTGACCGCGATGAGCCTTTAAAACAGCAACACGACCTATACTGTTATTTTTCAACAAACGTGCAGTTGCAATAGCTTTCATCCCATCATGAACAATAAAATGCAGTGAAATCGCATCTTCTGCATCCCATTCATCTTCGGGCGATATCTGCTGTTCTAAAATAAAGACCTGTTCACGTATCGGCCGAGCTGCAGATGCCAGTTGCTCCCACGGACCAAATTGAATATTTAACTGCTGCATCCCTTCATCCTTTAGCATTTACAGCCAATATCTTGCTGGTCCCATTGATCATTCAACAATAATTCTAACGAATGCTTTTGAATGCCATACATGTCTTTTAAAGCTTGGATCTGCGCCAATACCGCTTGATCAGGTTCGACATAGTCTGCACGTTTGGTTGCCAAGATCATTTTATTTTTACTGGTATGTTCAAGTGCCACAAATTCAAAGACTTTGGTTTCATAACCATATGCTTTCAATAAAAGTGCACGAATCGTGTCGGTTAGCATTTCTGCTTGCTGGCCGGCATGAATGCCAAATTGCAACATCGGTGCAAGTACTTGCGGCGCTTTCAATTGCGGACGCAGTTCTTTATGACAACACGGCGCACACATGATCATTTGCGCATTTAATCGAATACCGGTATGAATCGCAAAGTCCGTTGCCACATCACAGGCGTGCAGCGCAATCATGACATCTAAGCGCTCAGGCGCATATGTACGCACATCGCCTTGGAAAAAATCGAGTTTGCTAAAATTCGACTGCTGCGCAACGCTTTGGCAAAATTCCACCATTTTCGGATTCAGCTCAACCCCTGTCACTTTAGGCACTTGCTGGTGTTTTGCTAAATAATCATATAGTGCAAAAGTCAGATAGCCTTTACCTGAACCAAAATCCACGACATGTAGAGATTGATCGGTCTCTTTGATCTGACTTAAAGCACCTGAAAAAAATTTCTACAAATTTATTAATTTGTTTCCATTTACGCGCCATGCTCGGAATAATTTGTGCTTTGGCATCCGTAATGCCCAATGGCTGTAGAAAGAAACTGTCTTGATCGACATAGCGATGTTTTGCTCGATCATGCCCTTGCTGCTCCGTAGGATTTTTCCCTAAAGCAGGCTGCTTTTTGCTAATGCTTAGCATGGCTTTCTTTTTATTTTTCTTAAGCTGAATTTCTTCATCTAAGGTCATCAGGTTGGCTTGCTTACAACAACTCAATAAACTTTCGACTTGTTGATATGCAGATGCGATTGGATAATTTTTGGTGATATCTTGAGTTTTGTAACGATATAAACAGCTGAGAAATGACTCACCTTGCAGCGAAATGACTCGCAAGGTCATTTTTTCTAATTGCTCTAATTCACCTTTATACTGACTCAAGATCATGCGATCAAAACGCTGTGTTTCAATGGCTTGCTGAAAGGCTGCTAAAAATTGCTGCTCTTGCGTAGAGGGAGAAGCCAAAGATGACATAATATAAACCTAGATAAATTTGCAAAACAATTTTAAATCTTCTTACACCAAAAGCAAAATTGAATTACTATACACTTGTATATTTAAATTATTATAAAAGATACGTTATGAATGCTCCCCACCTTTTAGCTTATGACCCAGCTGAAGAAAGACTGAATTTCTATACCCATGCTTTCGGTGCAGCGTTGTCTGTCATTGCAGGTATCCTATTGATTTTAAAAGGATCATACCTTCAAACTGGACAATGGCTTGCACTTTGGGTGTATGCATTCAGTATGCTGTTATTGTTTTCAGCCTCGAGTCTATATCACTTCGCAGAATCTCCTGAGCGCCGTGGTTGGTACAAAAAACTCGACCATACCGCAATCTATTATTTAATTGCAGGTACTTATACCCCGTTTCTGGCAATCGCACTGCCTACCGCAAAAGCGCATTATTTACTCATTGCACTGTGGGTTATTGCCGCTATTGGAACACTATTCAAATTAATTTTCATTCATCGTTTTCAAAAGATTTCGTTGATTGCTTATTTGGTGATGGGATGGCTTGCAGTACTGGTAATGGATGATATGCAACGCTTTTTATCTGATCAAGCTTTAACCTACCTGATCATTGGCGGGCTATCTTATACAATCGGTGCATTGTTTTATGCCTTAAAAAAGGTAAGATATACACACGCTATCTGGCATATTTTTGTATTGATAGGTGCAGGATCACATTTCCTGTCGATTTATCTCTACGTGATATAACCCACTGACACTGCATTCTTTAGTGACCCTAATTCCGCAGTCCGTAAGTTGGTATTTCGTATTTTTTTAAGAAATTACGCCTTTTTTAAAAAGATTACGCTTTTAAAACTAAGTTCAATTATTTTTAGTAAGTGTAAGGTCCACCATGGCGTCTTCAAGTGCTGCTGCCACTGAACAGCAACCAACAAATTCAAAATTCCGCGTACTTACAGCAAGTCTTGTAGGTACCACAATCGAATTCTTCGATTTCTACATCTATGCAACTGCGGCTGTAATTATCTTCCCGCATCTGTTCTTCCCTGCAAGTACAGATCCAACAACCGCAACGATTCAATCTCTAGCAACGTTTGCGATTGCCTTTATTGCTCGCCCGATTGGTGCAGCATTCTTTGGCCATTTAGGTGACCGTATCGGTCGTAAAGCCACATTAGTTGCCGCTCTCCTCACCATGGGGATTTCTACAGTATGTATCGGCTTGCTTCCAACCTATGCTCAAATTGGTATCGCTGCTCCGCTCATGCTTGCACTTTGTCGCTTAGGTCAAGGTCTGGGTTTAGGTGGTGAATGGTCAGGTGCCGTGCTACTTGCAACTGAAAATGCGCCAGAAGGCAAACGTGCTTGGTATGGTATGTTCCCTCAATTAGGTGCGCCAATCGGCTTTATTCTTGCAACAGGCTCATTCTTGACCTTAGGTCACTTCATGTCTGAAGCTGAGTTTATGCAATGGGGTTGGCGTATTCCATTCATTGCAAGTGCGCTATTGGTTATTGTCGGTCTGTGGATTCGTTTAAAATTACATGAAACACCAGCGTTCCAAAAAGTATTGGATAAGCAAAAAGAAGTAAATATTCCGTTCAAAGAAGTGATCACTAAGCACTGGGGGATGTTAATTCTCGGTACGATTGCCGCGATTTGTACATTTGTAGTGTTCTACTTAACCACAGTATTCGCTTTACAATGGGGTACAACCCAGCTTGGTTACACACGTGAAGAATTTTTAAAACTTCAACTGGTTGCCACACTTTGTTTTGCTGCCTTCATTCCACTTTCTGCTGTATTTGCTGAAAAATTTGGTCGTAAAACGACTTCGATTGCGGTATGTGTTGTATCTGCATTGTTTGGCTTAGTCTTCTCAAGCATGCTTGAGTCTGGCAGTACTGCGATGGTGTTCTTATTCCTATGTATCGGTCTTGCGATCATGGGTTTAACCTATGGTCCAATTGGTACAGTATTGTCTGAAATCTTCCCAACGTCTGTACGTTACACAGGTTCAGCTTTAACCTTTAACATGGCAGGTATTTTTGGTGCATCTTTCGCACCACTGATCGCAACTAAACTTGCAACTGGCTATGGTTTATATGCAGTAGGTTACTACCTAACTGCGGCATCAATCCTTTCATTGATCGCGTTCTTAATGATTCGCGAAACCAAAAATGATGATGTGAATAATCAGGTTTAATCTGCACATAATAAAAAAGCCAGCACCTATTGCTGGCTTTTTTATGTCTCAAATGGAGTCAATGACCTGATTAGCTACTCTATAGTTGACATCACTTCGATTTTATTCATGAATGCAGCTTAGATCCAACTGAGCAATACACATCATCTGTTCCAAGACACGGTCATTCACTTAATTTCAAACAGCAAATGAATGGCACGATTCAATTTTATTAACCAAACAAGGCCTGTAGCTCTACATCAAGAAGAACATTCACCAAACCGTTTAGCGATAATGAACGGTAGTTTTTGATTAAACCAACTCGATAATATCAATGGTCGGTGGCACAAGAAAACGGAAAGGTACCCCAACCATGCCCGTACCAACAGTGACAAAGACATCTGCATTGTCATGCTGATATAGCCCTTTTTTATGGCCTAAAATCGACACTTTTTTCATTACATAATCGGTCAACCAAGGCAGTTGTACCTGCCCGCCATGGGTATGACCCGACAACATCAATGGTCGTCCGGGAAGTTTAGGTACCATATCGACGGTATCTGGATTATGCGACAAAATGATCCAAGGCTTATCTTGTGGCAATTCTGGCAAATAGCGCATATCGGCTTTACCTGCCCACAAATCCCCAACACCTAATAAACGAAACTCATTAAACTCAACCACTTGCCCTTCGATATCCACCACATGATTACTTTCTAATGCATGTTTTAACAGCGCTTGAATAGGCGGACCGGGATATTGCTCATCATGATTACCATTCACCGAATAAATTGGAGCAATAATTTTTTTCAGTACAGCCAATTCTTCAGCTAACTTATTTTCTGGCTCGTAAGTCCAATCCCCTGCAACCACGACCAAATCAGGATTTTGCGCATTGATTTTATCGACGATCATTTTTAACTGACGTTCATGACCTGAAAATAAACCAATGTGTAAATCACCAATTAAGGCAATGCGTACAGGCTTTAATAATTGTCGTGTTTCATGCAATTGATATTGACATTTTTTCACCTGAATCATGTGCGGCTCGATAAATCGGGCATAGCACAAAAGCCCCGTAACAGCACCGACAAAAATCGCTTCATGTAGTGAATAATAGCCACTCCAGCCTGCATAAAAGCTAAAGAAGAATAAAGGGATAAGTAAATACGAGAGATAAAACGCCAACAAATGTACGAAGGCTTTAAACGGATGAATCGTTTCCGTGCGCGACTGGCTTAACCAAGCTTGGGATATTGCCCAAACGCCCAGCACAGCCAACCCGATATAAAAATACATCACTACGGAATCTAATTCCCACATACATTTGCTCTACAATTTGCCTAACGAGAAAACTCGGTCACTATATTTATCTTTTCACAGCTGACACTTATACTCAAATCAAATTTTTTAGTATGTCTAACAGTATGAACTCAGCTACACTGAAACAGCAAAATTTGTCCTTCATACATAACCACACTAAGGTGGTTTTGCTGAGTTGTAGCCTTGTTGTGACTTTATCTGCATGTAGTACCTTGCCTAAACAGCAAACTCAACCTGTGGAATATGCCTTTAATACTCCCACTGACGATACTAGCCTTGCTAAAATTGTGCTGCCGTTACGGGAACAAAATCCTAACTTAACTGGTTATCATGTTCTATATGACCCATTAGAAGCCTTAGCGGCTCGAATCGAACTGATCAATAAAGCCGAAAAAAGTTTAGATCTACAATACTATATTTGGGATAACGACAAAATTGGTGCTTTGGCCCTGCATGCCATGATCAAAGCTGCAGATCGTGGGGTGAAAATTCGTTTATTGGTCGATGACAACAATGCCAAAAAAATGGAAGGCATTTATATGGCACTCGACCAACATGCCAATATTGATGTCAAACTGTATAACCCGTACCGCTTCCGACATTTCCGCCCTGTCGATATGGTACTGGATCTAAAACGCATCAACCGTCGTATGCACAACAAAAGCTTTATTGCAGACAATCAAATTGCTCTGATTGGTGGTCGCAATATGAGTAACCAATACTATAACGTCAGTGATAACTATCAATTTTCCGATGTCGACGTCATGTTGGTCGGTGCGGCATCCGATGAAATCATCCATTCTTTTGACGAATATTGGAATGATGATTATGCCTTTCCAGTACGTCAATTGGTCAATCCACGCCACTATAGTTTGCGCTTTGACAGTCTCAAACAACAACTCGATGACTATAACCAAGAAGCCACTGTGGTCAATTATTTGGACTTAGCTAACCGTTCACATGCCTTTGATGATTGGCTCAACAATAAAATCCAATTTGATTGGGTCAAAGCCGAAGTGGTCAAAGATTCCCCGAGCAAAATCAAATCTAAAGCCAAAAAAGAAGAGCACCTCAACTTTCAGCTCCTCAACCGTTTAGATAAACCGGAACAAAGTGTCGATATCGTTTCAGCCTACTTTGTCCCAGAAAAAAAAGGGGCTGAACGCCTAAAAAACCTTCGTGCAGATGGCGTAAAAGTCAGAGTCTTGACCAACTCATTCCAGGCCAATGACGTACCATTGGTTCATGCTTTTTATAGCAAATATCGTCAAGATCTCTTGGAACACGACGTTCAACTCTATGAATTTCTCTCTAGACCTGATGCAGAAAACCTCAACACCAATACCAAAGAGTTGGCGGAAAAATCTAAAGTTAGTCTAAAAGGTTTAAGCCGTTCAAGCCTGCATGCCAAACTGATGGCAATTGATGAAAAACAAGTCTTTATCGGCTCATTTAACTTTGATCCACGTTCAGCATATTTAAATACTGAAATTGGGGTATTACTAAATAGTCCGCGTTTAGCCAAAGCCGTCCACTACACCATGGATGAAAATTTAAGTAAATATGCCTATAAGTTAGTGCTCAATGCAGACCAACAGATCAATTGGAAAATTAAGCTGTCAAATGGTCAAACGCGTATTTATCCACGTGAACCGAAAATCAAGTGGTGGCAAAAAGCGGGGGTGAAATTTATCTCTTGGTTGCCGCTCGAAGGCTTTATGTAAGGATTGTGCTGCAAAGGCATCCCCTGCAGCCTGTATCATTAAATTATTTAGCTTCAACTGGAACTGGCGCTTTAAGAACTTTAGCTTGAAGCTCTGCTAATCCCTGATTCATTTTTTGCTGCACTTCTTGTGTCAGACTGTCAACAGTATGACCTGCCGAATCAATTGCGGGCAATGTCATCAGATGCGCGGTGACATTCGGCATTTCTAAGACATTTTTGACATGTCGATCAAAGCTAATGTCTCCGACATAGGGTGCAATATTGTCTAGTTCACCATCTTGATTTACATAGCAAATTAAACAAATTTGGACTGGGCGTTCGGCTTCAATCGCCGCACCTAAAATACGACCATGAATTTTTTTAATTTTGCTGCCATCTGAAGTGGTGGCTTCTGGGAAAAAGAGTACCGGCGTATCTTGTTTTAAGAAGCCCGTAATTTGTTCTTTAATTTTAATCGAGTCGCCAGAGCCACGCTTAATAAATAAGGTGCCACCGCCTTTCGCCAAATTACCCAGCACTGGCCATTTTTCAATTTCAGCTTTCGCCAAAAAGAATACACGTGCGCCAGAACCTAAAACTGCCACGTCTAACCATGAAATATGATTACTTACCCAAAGGGCTGGTTGTCGTGGAATTTCACCATGCACTTTGACTTCAAGGTTGAATACTTTGCATAACTTGCGACAAAAATACTGCACATAGCGAGTATTTTGCGGGTTATTCGGGTCTTTATACAATTGATGACGATAAACCAAATAAAAACCCTGCGTCACGGCAACAGCTGCTGCACCGACTTTTTTACAATACAAATAAAATTTTGAAAACACATTAATTTGCGGTGTATTGACGATTTGAGGTTGATTCATAAACGGTTCACTAAAATGACACGGTGCCACAATTTGGCGTAAATTTTCATCATCATATACCGAAGACAGTTTTTTTGCATTGATCATAAAAACCGAAGTCGAAGATAATATTTTCCTATTTTAATCGTTTTTAAAAATCAAATATCATTTTTATATCGGTTTTAAAGGTTATGTATTATGAATCACTCACATTCGGACAATCCTTCTATTTCGTCATGGCAAGCTTTAAAAGCCATTGCTGGTTTTTCACTGATATATATGAGTGTGCTTTTTTTACTGGCACTAAGCTTTCTCTAATTGAACAGCAGGTCATATAGCAGCTTAGCCATTAATCCCTCACTTAGATTAACCCTCGCACTCCATTTTCGCCTAAAATGAATCTTTAAACAGGAGTGTGTGCTGAGTGGAAAATTTAAATCAACATCAAGCGAGCGGTGAACGCGTAATTTTAGTCAGCGTGGCAGTACAAATGCTCGCAGACCTTGATGCCGAAGAATTCCACTTACTGGCTCAATCTGCAGGTGCCAATATTCTGCAACATGTGCATGCTCAACGTATTAAACCTGATGCCAAATTATTTATTGGCTCAGGGAAAGCTGAAGAAATTGCCGAAGTGGTTGCAGAACATGAAGCCGAATTGGTCATTTTTGACCATGCCCTCACCCCTGCCCAAGCACGTAATCTAGAACGCATCATGCGATGTCGTGTGGTCGATCGCACAGAACTAATTTTAGATATTTTTGCCCAACGCGCACGTACCTATGAAGGTAAATTGCAAGTTGAATTGGCCCAATTACAACATATGGCTTCACGACTGATTCGTAGTCGTGGCGATCTCGATAGCCAAAAAGGCGGAATTGGCTTACGTGGCCCTGGCGAAACTCTGCTGGAAACAGACCGTCGTCTACTCAAGCTCCGTATGGGACAACTCAAAGCGAAACTTGAGAAAGTCCGCCAAACACGTATGCAAGGCCGTGTGGCACGTCAAAAAGCCGCTGTTCCAACTGTTTCATTGGTGGGTTATACTAATGCGGGTAAATCGACCTTATTTAATAATTTAGCGAAAAGCGATGTCTATGCAGCAGACCAACTGTTTGCGACACTTGATCCGACCCTACGCCGTCTACATTGGGATGGTATCGGCAACTTGGTGCTCGCCGATACTGTAGGGTTTGTGCGTAATTTATCGCACTCATTAGTCGAGTCGTTTAAAGCCACCTTAGAAGAAACGTTAGAGGCGACCTTATTGTTACATATCATTGACTCCAGCAGTCCGGACATGATGGAACAAATTGAGGCTGTCGAAAAAGTACTGAAAGAAATTGGTGTCGATGTTCCGATTCTGCGCGTTTATAACAAAATTGATGTCAGTGGCGAAGATCCTAAAATCATCTATGGCAAGCCACATCAGCCGGAACGTGTTTATGTCTCTGCGCATAGTGGTAAAGGTTTACCCTTATTACGCCAAGCGGTTCAAGAATGTTTAATGGGACAAATTCAAAGCTTTGAAGTCCATCTAAAACCGGCTTATGGTAAATTAAGAACACAACTGTATGCGCTCAATGTGATCCAAAATGAAAGTTATGATGAACAAGGCAACTTAATTTTGCATGTCATCATTGCGCCGCATAAGTTAGAACAACTGATTAAACAGGCGCATTTACCCATTGATGAAATTTTGGGAACACGTGCGCAACAATTCCAACGTCCTCTTGAAGAATTTGAAATTAAAGATTAAATCGGTTAAAACTTGATTTGTATAATTTTAACGAAAGACAAAAATGGACTGGATCAAGCGCATCGACTGGAAAGCCTGGATAGGCACTATTGCATTAATTATTCTTTTCCGTGAAGGCGCGGTCTGGGTCATGAAGCAATTCAATCACCCCGAATTAGGCAATCTCGTCGGACTGATTAGCTTACTGATCGTGCTTTCATTTTGGAGAAAATTCAACAAAATTCCGGCCAGTTTGGTCGACACCAATAATAAAATCATGAAAGAAAGTGCCTTTGCCTTCTTACCCATTAGTGCAGGCTCATTGCTGATGATGATGCATTTAGGCGATGAAATTCCGATATTTTTGATTGTTCTCTTTGTCAGCACCCTCATACCGCTGTGGGTCTACGCAAAAATGTCTAAGAAATGGCTATAAGGAGAATCAACATGCTTTCAATCCTCTCTGGATTCATCATTACCCTGATCGCCTATCTTGTAGCAAAACCCATTAATAAAAAATTACCGCAAATCCCCGTGATTGTGATTGGGATGTTTTTCGTCATTGGTATGCTCTATCTGTTTGGCATTTCCTATGAAAGTTATATGACACAGGTCAATCCACTGTTCAATAACTTACTCGGCTATGTCACGGTGGCTCTAGCCATTCCTTTAGCAGCGATGCGTTACGATGACTTACCATTAAAAGCCGTAGGCGGGATTTTAGTCTTTGCCAGTATCAGTGCCGTTGCCCTCCCTATGGGGCTGGCTTATTTATTGCATTTGTCAGATCCAACCATTATGGCTTTTGCTACACGGGCAGTGACCACCCCAATTGCCATCAACATTGCGACGCTGCTGCATTCCCCGATTCCTTTGGTGATTTTGATTGTGATTTTATCAGGGGTGATTGGCGCAGCATTTTCACCCATCATACTCAAAAATATTCATGATGAACGTGCATCAGGACTCGCCTTAGGACTTGCTGCACATGCGATTGGCACAGCTCAAGCTTGGCAGCGCGGCAGCATTGCTGGGCGCTATGCAGCATTTGGCATGGCGGTAAATGCAGTCTTCACAGCAATCTGGTTGCCAACTTTCATACTCTATCTACAAAATATGTGACTGAGCAATCACTTTTAAATGATTGTTTTGTATAAAAAATAAACTTAATATAAATTCAAGGGTACGCCACAACACATTGAACGATGTGCTGTGGATGTTACATTTTTGGTAAAGTCACTTTTGTGCAACATGTCAACTTTCCCGAATAAAATGTAAATATTTATGCTTAGAGTAGTTGCTCTAAGTTCAGATATTACCTAGTATGATCAATAAACCCTCACAAAGTGTATTGATAAAGGATTATTAATATGATCGAAAAAAGTTTGAAATGGGCTGCATTATTCGGTGCTGTAGTAACAAGCTCTGCACTCTATGCTCAAGATCTTACAGGGACTTGGCAACAAATTGACGATAAAACCGGTTCGCCTAAAGCACTGATCGAAATTCGAAAAGATGCCAAAGACACCTATACCGGCAAAATTGTCAAAGTGACGCCACGTCCGGGTTATACACCAAAGGAAAAATGTGTGAATTGCCCTGCACCTTATACCAACCAGCCTATTTTAGGGATGGATGTATTTAAGGGGCTGAAACTTGAAAGTGAAAATACCTACTCTCAAGGAAAAATTATTGATCCTTTGGCAGGCAAAATTTACAGCTTAAAAGGCAAAATTTCTGCCAATGGTAAGCGCTTACATTTACGTGGATATCTGGGGATTTCCGCGATTGGTCGTACACAGACATGGATTCGCGCTGAATAAATTTTAAATTTATTCAGTAAATTGATTTGACATAGGTGAACCACCTACAGGGAATATCTGATGAAAAAATTAAAAGTGAGCCTCTTATTCTTAGCTGCTGTAATGAGTGGTTCAGCTTTTGCTCAAGACCTTTCAGGGACTTGGCAACAAATTGATGATAAAACAGGTTCACAAAAAGCCATTATTGAAATCCGTAAAGAAAGTAATGGCACATTCGTGGGTAAAATCATCAAAGTGACGCCGCGTCCGGGCTATACACCACGCGACACCTGCGTAAACTGCCCTGCACCCTACAAAAACAAGCCAATCTTAGGCCTTGATATCTTAACAGGTTTAAAACATATTGAAGGCACTAATAACTACGACAAAGGCCGTATTATTGACCCTCTTTCAGGCAAAGTTTACGACACAAAAATCCGTTTAAATGCCAGTGGGAAACGCCTAACTTTACGGGGTTATATGGGTGTTTCTGCACTTGGTCGTAGCCAAACTTGGATTCGCCAAGAGTAACCCCAAACAAGTAAAAAAACCGCCGACATGGCGGTTTTTCTTATTCCGAATATCTTCAAATTATTTTTAAATTAAAGTTGACTATTCTCATAAACTTTCTAACATACGTGCTCATAAATCATGCTTCTCGGGGACAAACGATCATGTTTAAAAAAATATTATTCAGCCTATGTACATTGGGTATGATGAATGTTGCATTTGCAAATGACATTGCTGGCACATGGCAACAAATTGACGATAAAACAGGAGCTGCAAAAGCAATTATTTCGATTCACAAAGAATCAAATAATACCTATACCGGTAAAATTATTAAAATTACACCACGTCCGGGCTATACACCGCAAAAAAACTGTAATAAGTGCCCTGCGCCTTATACCAACCAACCGATTCTCGGCATGGAAATTGTTAAAGGTTTAAAGCAAATTAATAATACGAATAATTATGAAAAAGGTCGTATTATCGACCCTCTTTCTGGCAAAGTTTATGATGCTAAAGTCCGCTTAAACAGCACAGGAAAACGTATTTCGATCCGTGCAAGTATTGGCGTTTCAGTCTTGGGTCGTAACCAAACTTGGATTCGTTTAGACTAATCCACACACCAATAAAAAAGCCGCACGAATGCGGCTTTTTTATTTTTAAATACTTACATTACAGGATTATCGACCGCAAACATGCACTGATCTTCTAAACGATAGGCCATCAACTGATTGCCCCAAACACATCCGCCATCCACATTTTGGATTTTTGCTGAAATGCTTTTTCCTTGTAAAGCAGCCCAATGACCAAAAAGAATTTGATGGGTCTGAGCTGCTTGTGACTCAAACTCAAACCATGGCTTAAAACCCTTCGGCATAGGGTCATCGAGTGAATCTTTAAAACTGAACTCTAATCGACCTTCTGCATCGGTTAAGCGCATGCGGGTCAAATAGTTGGTAATACAGCGTAAGCGCGCATGACCAGACAAATCATCCGACCATAGGTTCGGCTCTTTACCGTACATCACTTGAAGAAACGCATCGACCACATCAAAGTCGTCATGACCAATCACCGCTTCCACTTCCTTTGCCAAGTCTGCGGTTTGCTGCGCAGTCCAATTCAAAGGAATACCCGCATGAGTCAAAATGGTTTGCTCATTCGGAAATAGACACAGCGGCTGCTTGCGTAACCAATCAATCAAATCATCACTTTCTAAAGCGTGAATCACATCATCGATATTGTCTTTAGGATTGATATCCTTAATACCGCGAGCGCATGCCAGCAAAGTCAGATCATGATTGCCCAGTACCGTCGCCGCAACTTCACTATCCACTAATTTTTTGATGAACCGCAAAGCGCCTACCGAGTTTTCACCCCGTGCGACGAGATCACCGGCAAACCATATAAAATCTTGGTCTGCATCAAACTTAATCTCTTTCAGTAAAGCTTTTAATGCTTCAAAACAGCCTTGAACATCACCAATGACATAGTTATAGCGAATATTGCGAGTCATAATTATTTAAGCCACCATTTGATCTGCTAATGCGACAAATTCTGCAAGTGTTAGGGTTTCTGGACGCGCCATTGGATCAACCCCTGCATTTTCAAAACCATCTTCAACCAACATGCCTTTTAAGCTGTTACGCAAGGTCTTGCGGCGCTGAGTAAAGACATGTGAAACTAAACGCGCAAGCGCTTTTTCATCTTTCGCCATAATCGGTTTAACGGCATAAGGCTCTAAACGGAATACCGCAGAGGTGACTTTTGGCGGCGGATTAAATGAGCCCGGTGGCACTTCAAATAAAAACGTCGGTTTGCAGAAATATTGAATCATCACCGATAAACGACCATATTCTTTAGTATTCGGTGAAGCGGTAATACGGTCCACGACTTCTTTTTGCAGCATGAAGTGCATGTCTTTGACTTTGTCGCCAAACTCCAAGAGATGAAACAGCAGCGGAGTCGAGATGTTATACGGCAAGTTGCCAACCACGCGCAGAGGACGGCCTTCGGCAAACAGCTCGGTAAAGTCATATTTCAGCGCGTCGGTTTCAACAATGGTCAAGCGCTCAGGATGCGGCACACGGCCCGGCAAACCTGCAGCTAAGTCACGGTCCAGCTCAACCACAGTTAGAGCATCACATTCACCAATTAAAGGCGATGTAAGCGCGGCAAGACCGGGACCAATTTCGACAATATTGTCACCAGTACGCGGATTTACCGAACGTACAATTTTGGCAATAACACGTTGATCATGTAAGAAATTCTGTCCAAACCGCTTACGCGTGTGATGCCCTTCATCTTTTGGGTTTAGGGCATTAATTTGATACATAAAATTCTCCGCATAGGTTTATTACAACGATTACTGACTTGATTCAAATTCACTCAAGCGAGCAAAAATTTCTTCGGACTTGGCCACATTATCCCGAGCCGCGTTAATTACACTGAGCAATGGCTCTCTTTGTTTCAACAAAGCCATTGTTTCAGATTTCATCATTTCTTCAGTTTCAGCCTGAATGGAGAGCAAACTTTCACGCATTTCAGCATTGTTTACGCGCTCTACACCGAGTTCGGGATTACCATTCAGTTGAGCCTTCAAAAAAATATTGAAAGTTTCAAAATCTGCTAAAAAGTCATCTAAATCGTCTGGATGAATAGAATTTACATCAGTTAACTTCAGCAAAGAACTCAACATTCGTCCCGCAATATAGACTTGATTTTTGGCAATCATTGCTTGAATAGCTGAATTGTTTGCTCTAGCCATCATATCAGCCAGAATGTTATATTCAGCTTGAATACCTGGAATGGTTTCACTTACAAGAAGTTGATATTCATATAGCGCACTCAGGCTATTTTGATGCTGTACAAGCAGATCAATATTAGCATTGATTGCCTGTCCATCTTGAAGCATTTTATCAGCTCCATCACGATTCGCATATTTTTTATGCACCGCGGTCAGCGCTTGATTAAATTTTTGCTGATTATGTTTAAAGCCATCCACAGCACCCGGTAATGCAAAACGTATAAATCCTTCCGTCTGTTTTGGAATTTGCAGCGATAATACTTTTAATTCACAAAAATGATGATCTGTAGCGAGCGTTGAACATGCTGACAGCATCAACGCTAACGCAATCCCAAAAAATGGGCGAATGATCGATTTCGCCCTAAGCATCTTGTTATTTTCCTGTTTTATTTTTGATAATTTTTTACTATTATTCATATAAAATTCAAACCTTTATTATTAAGTTTCGTTATTTTTCGCACGTGCTAATTCTAAAGCCAAATCAACCGCCACCTGTAAACTCGAACTTTTAGCAAGACCAGTTCCAGCCAGTGACAGTGCTGTGCCGTGATCCACTGAAGTCCGAATAAACGGTAAGCCCAAAGTGATATTGATGGCTTCGCCAAAGCCCTGCGACTTTAACACAGGCAAGCCCTGATCGTGATACATCGCCAAAACCGCATCGGCATCTTTTAAATTTTCAGGGGTAAATAAGGTATCGGCAGGTAAGCTCAGGCTCATATTCACCCCTTGAGCGCGATAACGCTCTAGCACCGGATTGATCACTTCAATCTCCTCCATGCCCAAATAGCCATCTTCACCCGCATGTGGGTTTAGACCGCAGACTAAAATATGCGGATGATCTTTTTTAAATTTGGTTTTTAAGTCATGAATTAATATATCGATGACTTGATGCAAACGTTCTTGAGTAATGGCATCGGCTACATCACGAAGCGGTAAATGTGTAGTTGCCAATGCGACACGGAGCGTTTTGGTCGCAAGCATCATCACGACACGATCAACGCCTGCAAATTCTTGATAAAACTCCGTATGTCCGCTGAAATGGATACCGGCATCATTAATAATCGACTTTTGCACAGGTGCAGTTGCAACACCAACACTTTTGCCAGACATCGCATAATCTGCAGAACGCCGTAATTGCTCCAACACATAGGCTGCATTGTTCACATCTAACTGACCTGCGATGACAGATTTAGCCACAGGTACATGTTCCACATAAAGCTGACCTAGAGCTGCCGACGCTTCCTGCCCAACATAGTCAATCAGTTCAACTTCGAGCTTTAACTGTTGAGCACGCTTGATCAGCAAATCTTTATCAATAAGAACCACAATTGGCCTTTCATCTATTCGATTGGCTAAGCTCAAACAAATATCAGGTCCGATACCTGCGGGTTCACCGCTCGTGATATATAAAGGCAGCATGGGTCTATCCTGTGTGTGCAATAACATTATTATACTGTGTGATGCACATGACAGACCTAATTTTATTGACTAAAAATACCTGACAAAACTCAAAAATAAGCGCGTTGTACGACATTGTATGGAATGAAATCGAAAGCAAAACCTAAAATGTCAATGATCCAAATCAATGCAAATAAGAATCATAATGCCGCGCTGAACGACTGACACATGCTGCGGGTACTTCGTTATCAACCAAAAAGACATAACGCTCACAAGCAATAATCCAATCAACAGATAAACCAATAAATAACTAAGGAAAAATAAAGTGAGCATCATCAACAAAACGATGATCGCACCATCCGCCCCATGCAAATATACCAAATACAAAAAAGTTGGGCTTAAAATCAAGGTGCTACATAAGCCCATTAAATACCACCAATGTCGCAAAATAAGGGTTCAGATGTGTTTTTTAACAGATTAGAATTCGACATGATTTACTTTCATCCGCTTTTTTTATAATTTCTGGATTATCTACTGTTTATTGCTGAAGAAATATACTACAATACAGCGCTTGAAATTTTATATTTTCATTTGTGATTCTTCACGTATTCGTATAGAATCGCGTCTCCTTTTGTTTGGACAGCTTCCATAGTCCAAACCAACTATAATAGGTAGTGGTTTAATGAAAACTCTCAGCGCTAAGCCAGCTGAAGTTCAACACGACTGGTACGTTGTTGATGCTTCTGGCAAAACTTTAGGTCGCCTTGCGACTGAAATCGCTCGTCGTTTACGCGGTAAGCACAAAACTTCTTATACTCCTCACGTTGACACTGGTGACTACATCGTTGTTATCAATGCTGAGCAAGTTCAAGTGACTGGTAAAAAATCACTTGATAAGAAATATTATCGCCACACTGGTTTCCCTGGTGGTATTCGTGAAACTAATTTCGAAAAATTAGTTGCTCACAAACCAGAAGAAATCTTCGAACGTGCTGTAAAAGGCATGTTGCCAAAAGGTCCTCTTGGTTATGCAATGATCAAGAAAATGAAAGTGTACGCTGGTACTGAGCATCCACATACTGCTCAACAGCCACAAGTTTTGGACATCTAAGGGATACAGCACATGGCTACTAACTATGGTACAGGTCGCCGTAAGACCGCAACTGCACGTGTTTTCCTATCAGCTGGTACTGGTAAACTCGTAATCAACAACCGTTCTTTAGAACAATATTTCGGTCGTGAAACTGCTCGTATGGTTGTTAACCAACCACTTGAGCTTTTAGAAGCTACTGAGAAATATGACCTTTACATCACTGTTGCTGGTGGTGGTATCGGTGGTCAAGCAGGCGCTATCCGTCACGGTATTACTCGTGCATTGATCGCTTCTGACGAAACTCTTAAACCTGCTCTTCGTCAAGCTGGTTTCGTTACTCGTGATGCTCGTGAAGTTGAACGTAAGAAACTTGGTTTACGTAAAGCTCGTAAACGTCCTCAATTCTCTAAACGTTAATTCGTTTACCGAATCGGACAAAAAACCTTGGCTTATGCCAAGGTTTTTTTATGTCTTAATTTTTATGAAGATGATGCAAATAGAACAATGATCCGATAAACAAAGAGACTCAAACTCGCAATTAAGCATATAACCGACAGTGTTAGTGTAATTGTACAAATGGTCATTTTGCTTTTTTGTTCAGGACTATCATCCTCTGCTCCATAATCAGAGGCATAACCTCCAGCGAGTGCCGTATAAAAGCCAATGCCCATAAAAATAACTGCAGCAAAAAATAATATTTTTTGTACAAGTGCAATGGTCATCATGCGGTGACGATCAGGTAAATGAATGACATGAAAAGCTATCAGATAAAATCAAATAAAACAAAACTGTAATTTTCACTGTAGCTGCATTGATATTGCTAAAGTCTCCGTGATTTTACTGTCTAATTTTAGTATCCTATCTTATTCATTTCTCATCGTCTCGGATTATGTCAGTCGAAAATGCACCTCTCCAAGGAATTACGCTTTACAGTCATGCGGATGACTTTCGCTCACACTGGATACGCTATGTACTTGCAGAGAAGCAAATCAAACATAATTTAATTATTGCTGATGATGAAGACGAAGATCTTGCGAGTTTAAATCCCTACAATCAACTTCCGATGATGATTGAAAATGGCCTAAAACTCTATAACAGCAGTATTATTGCCGAATATTTAGATGACCGTTATCGTCAAAATAAACTGTATGCAGATGCACCTATGCCTCGTGCAGAGCAACGTCAATATGTATGGCGCTTCGAACAAGATTGGTTAAGACTGGCGGATATTATGCTTCGCCATCCCGATACCCTCGATGAAAAAGCCACGCAAAAAGCACAAAAACAATTACGTGATACACTCATTTCACTAACCCCCTTGTTTCAGCATTATCCTTATTTTATGTCTGAACAATTTAGCATGTTAGACTGTATGCTCGCGCCTATATTTCTGCGCCTAAAAGCCATGGGTATTGAGCTTCCCAAACAGCAATGCCGCCCTATATTTCTCTATTGCCAACGCATCTTTAGCCGTCCAGCATTTATCAAATCAATGACATTGCAGGAAAAAAATCGCTATAGCGAGCTTTTAGTAAAAAATTAATTTTCCATAAATATTCGAGTAAGCATTATGTCTGAACAGGAACTACAATTCACTCCAACACGTCCATACTTAACACGGGCACTTTATGAATGGATTTGTGAAAACCAACTTACCCCCTACCTACTTGTCGATGCGACACAGAATGGTACGATGGTGCCAGTTCAATATATTCAAGATGGCCAAATTGTCCTGAATATCGCACCTCATGCAACGCATGCGCTACACATGAGTAATGAGACGATTACTTTCTCTGCACGCTTTGGTGGCGTTTCGCAAAACCTCTATATCCCCTTTTCTGCTGTTCTAGGCATCTATGCACGTGAAAATGGTCAAGGAATGTTCTTCGATCCTCAAGAATATGAAGGTATTCAGAATGATCAAAATGCTTTAAAATCAAACGACCAAGAACAACAAGAGCAACCGAAGAAAAAACCGGGTTTAAGGTTGCTCGATTAAAGAATAAGGAAGCGAATAATGGCTTTTGATTTAGTACAATATTTTGTCGAACAAATAGAATCTCAAAAGCCTACGCTTTTAAGTCATTTAAATCGTGAAGAAAAACGACAACATTTACGTGAAATTAATGCTTTAACCTTAGGTGAATTGATTCATCAGCTCCGCAATAATGCTCAAAAGGTTTATCAAGAAATTACTCATCCTGATGAACTCTATATTCAAGAAGTTTCACGCCATCTGACCACCAATCCATCGAATGCATCAATATTAGAGCGCTCTGAACTTGAACACCTAACAACTGAAATTTTTCATTTACAATTAAATGAATTAAAGCAACTTCATGATACCGGCTCACACTCACCACAAAGCATTCAAGAATTACTCAACGGCCAAATTGAACACCTTTCTGGTCAAGCGGATGATTGGGTTTGGTCAACAAACAACCTAACAGAGCTCCTTGGTTCTAAACCAAATCTGCAAGAAGAGATATCATTAGAAGCATCAATGAAGGAGTTCAATCAAATGGTTAATCAACAACATACACAAGAAGACGTAACAACTGAAGTACAAGTACCGACTTGGTCAAAAATTGTAGAGCCAGTAGTTGCAGTGGTGATTCTATGGATTTTGGCATCTGCAGCATGTAATATTTTTGCTTAATTGACTTCATTTCTCTAAATCTATGACCTGCTTTTTAAGCAGGTTTTTTTTAATCGAATATTTAGGATATTGATATTTTAAATATAAAATTTACCCGATAAAGGTAGCCAAATAATGATCCCAGGCAGTATCGTGGACAACCTATCCCTCTAAATTCTTAAAATATTTCTGCTCAAAGGCTTCTGGGCTTAACCAACCATTTGCAGAGTGCCTTCTCACTCGATTGTAGTAAATCTCAATATAGTCAAACAAGACAACATTGGCTTCTTTTCGGGTCAAAAATACACTGCCATGTACCACATGACCTTTAAATGTGTGAAAGAAGCTTTCTGTTACTGCATTATCCCATGAGCAATATACTGCGCAAGGCCTCGTCTAGACATGCTTTGGATGCAGTTGTTCATCAATAATAGCGCTCTAAAATCACGACTACAGTGCTGTGAGCCTTGGTCAGAATGGACCATGATATTCGTTGGATACCCGCCCACAATTCAAATTATGCAGTCATTGGCTTATGTTAGCTTGGATGATTTCAGAAGAACGAACCATTCATGAAATTTTAAATAAACCCTTTTATCATCCAACTTTAGAAGAAGGGTTAAGAACTGCATTAAAGCATGCACGACGTCAGTTAAAATAATTTTATCGTTTTAGGTCGATTTATAGCGTTGGATTTCCAACGCTTTATTTTCGCCCCCTTTTATCTTTTTTCCACGCATAAAAAAACACCCCCTGAGATATCAGGGGGTGTTTCGAATAATGAGCTGGCGATGACTTACTCTCACATGGGTAACCCCACACTACCATCAGCGCTAAGAGGTTTCACTTCTGAGTTCGGGAAG
>NZ_VPCD01000018.1:0-78870 GCF_013418345.1 Acinetobacter sp. YH12144
TACAGTTAAAACAACTGTAACTGGCGTAGAAATGTTCCGTAAACTTCTTGACGAAGGTCGTGCGGGCGAGAACTGTGGTGTTCTTCTACGTGGTACTAAACGTGAAGACGTTCAACGTGGTCAAGTACTTGCTAAACCAGGTACAATCAAACCGCATACTAAATTCGACGCAGAAGTATACGTACTTTCTAAAGACGAAGGTGGCCGTCATACTCCATTCCTTAACGGTTACCGTCCACAGTTCTACTTCCGTACAACTGACGTAACTGGTGCGATCGCGCTTAAAGAAGGCGTTGAAATGGTTATGCCTGGTGACAACGTAGAAATGTCAGTAGAATTAATCCACCCAATCGCAATGGACGCTGGCTTACGCTTCGCGATCCGTGAAGGTGGTCGTACAGTTGGTGCGGGTGTAGTTTCTAAAGTAACTGCATAATCACTAAATGTGTGTAAAAAAGCGCCTCTTTGAGGCGCTTTTTTTTATGCTTATTCAATGTGATAGGGAAATTGTCTGACAATATTTTTTAAAGCTGTCCTTTAGTGATAATTCACTGTCCTTAACTGAAATAATTACGCGTCAATAAAACCGTAATATGAACTCAAGAAAACCAATAAAAGTTTGAGTATTTCATAACTCAAAAAGGAGTTAGGCATGAACGCTAAAGTAAAGATTACTAATCGAGCAGGTGCAAGTTTCCCTGTACGTCGCATGAATTTTGATTTTGATGCGGTACCAGAGTACTGGATGAATGGCTCAGCAGGTTTGACACATTTTATGACCGCATTATCTGCTTTATTTCCAGCGGGTGAAATGTTCTTTATTGATAGTGTGCGTGCCGTACGTAAACACCCAGCAATCGCAAATAATGAAGCCCTACAAAAAGAAATTAGTGCTTTCATTGGTCAAGAAGCGATGCATACGCAAGAGCATGAGGGTTTTAATGCTTCTGCACAAAAATACGGTCATGATGTCGAAACACTTGATAAGGCAACGGGTCGTGTTATCCAAGGTGTGCGCAAAGTCTTTGCACGTATTGGTAAACCTGTTGGCATTACTCAAGAAATGGTGGATCTAACCGCAACTACGGCACTTGAGCATTTCACTGCAACGATTGCTTCACAGTTATTGGTTAACCCACATATTCAAGTTTTAATGACAGATGAAACCATGAAAAATATGTGGTTGTGGCATGCGATTGAAGAAAATGAACATAAAGCCGTGGCTTATGATGTTTTTGAAGGTGTCTTTGGTCAGGGAATTAAGGCCTACGCACTCCGTACAGGTTCATTGATTGGCGCAATGGTGACTTTATTCTTCGTACAAAGCTACTTTGTTGCTCGTTTATTAAAAGAAGATAACAAGCTTAATTTTGAAGCATTAAAAGATATTTATACCTATGGTTATAGCCCTTCAAAAGGCATCATCACTGGTATGGGTAAAGAAATGCTGATGTATTTTAAACCTGGTTTTCACCCGAATGATTTAGATACTTCAGGTTTGTTAAAAACGTGGAAAGCTTATTTGGGTCTCTAATCACAGCGCTGTGGTGACTTTTTGAGAAGGGCGATGTAAATCGCTCTTTTTTTTATTCAACTTTAGAGACAAACTTTTTATAATGCGCATACCCTAGCCATAGAAAGATAAACGAAGATGATTCGTTTGATGCAAGACGCTGATGTACAGCAGGTTTACGATATCGAGCGCCGCGTACAAAGCCATCCTTGGACCTTAAAACAATTTCAAGAATCGATTGCTGCCTATCAAAGTACGGTGATTGAGCGACAAGGAAAAGTTGTAGGTTTTTGCATTTTACAACCCGTTTTAGATGAAGCAAATTTATTGTTAATGGCGATCGATCCGAGCCAGCAAGGCAAAGGATTAGGTTTTCAATTACTCGATGAATCTATTGCCTTACTCAAAAATAACCCCATTCAAATCTTCTTAGAAGTGCGAGAAGGTAATCAACCAGCGATCCGTTTATATGAAAAAGCGGATTTTCATCAAATCGATTTGCGAAAGAATTATTATCCAAATGCCGATGGAACTCGTGAGCACGCCATTATTATGGTGAAGGCTTGTATTGATGATTTTGCAGCTTTATTTAAATAAAAGCGGTGAAGCGTCATCAGATTTAAAGAAAGCATTCGTGAATAAACGAATGCTTTTTTATTGAAGATCTTTTGTTTGATCCCTTTTATTTAATAATAGGATTATTCCAACCTGAAGGTAAGGTGGTCATCAGGGAATCCCCCAGTTGGCTAATTTCTTCTTGGGTCAGTGGTCGATTGAGTCGACGCCATTGTCCATCAAGCAGAAGTTCCAGTGGAATGTACTGAGATTTATAATTCATTTTTTGCGAATCGGGCACCCAATAGCCCAAGTAGACATATTGCAGTCCAAGCTTTTGTGCATGCTCGATTTGTTTCAGAATGGCAAAAGTACCTAATGAGCGACGGCTTTCATCAGGATCAAAAAAGGTATATACCGCTGAAATACCATCATCGAGTGGATCACAGGTAGATACACTGATCAGTTGCTCATCCAACCACAGCTCTAAAAAGAAACTGTCAGTGCAGCTATTGATTAAAAATTTTTCAAATTGATCTTGGCTGGGTGGGTACATATCACCATCAGCATGCCGTTCATTGATATAGCGTTCGTACAGGGCATAATGCTTTGCATCGGCATCTTGAGGGCGGCTAATTTTCACCGTTAAATCTTGATTCCGTTTCCACGCTTTTTTTTGCACGCTGTTCATTTGAAATTCAAGAACAGGCACACGCGAGGACAGACATTGGCGACAAAGATGACATTCAGGGCGATAGACAAAATCACCACTACGACGAAAACCCATGCGGGAAAGTTCAGATAACGTGACCACATCAATACGATGGACAGGGTCAAGAAAGACCATCCGGGCAGATTTATTTTCTAAGTAGCTACAATCATGCGGAGGCGTGATGTAGTACTGTAATTCGTTCAACAGGGACTTCGGTTGATAGGAATTCATCGTAATATCCCTCTTTTATTGTCATGCGCTGAGACTTGCCCATTGCGCTATTGTTTTACTTGAAAATACACTGTCCTGATACTTTTTCCAATCGATAGAGGGTTGTTTAACAACATCTTGTAACGAATTAAGGTATTGTTGGCGAGAAAGTGTACTCGCACCTAAGCTTAAGAGGTGATCGTTGACCAATTGGCAATCAATCCATGGCAACTGATTCTCTTGCCCGATGAGCATTAAGGTGTAAAACGCCATTTTAGAGACATCTGTTCGTGTACTAAACATAGACTCGCCAAAGCAGCCATGACCAATATTGACCCCATAGAGGCCACCTACAACAGTCTCGTTTTCCCAAACTTCAATGCTATAAGCATAGCCTGCGTCAAACAGCGCAGAATATCCCTGAATAATATCTTCTGAAATCCATGTTTCATTGGCATAACTACGCGGCAAAGAACATGAGCGAATCACAGTTTCAAACGCATGATTAATGGTGATCTTATAGTCCATTTTTTTCATGCTGCGTAATAACGATTTGCTTGGATGATAGTCCTGCGGTCGAATAATGCAGCGGGGTTCAGGACACCACCAGCAAATCGGATCACCTTCACTAAACCACGGGAAAAGACCATGGCTATAGGCTTCAAACAATGTAGAAGGAGAGAGGTCAGCACCGATGCAAATTAAGCCTTCACCATCAGGATCGCATTCAGCTGGATCGGGGAAAGTAAATTCAGAAGGAGGGAGTATCGGCATGCCAAGCTTCTTATTGAGTTACACGGATTTTTATCATACATAAAAAAGCCGACCATCAGGTCGGCTAATTTTTAAAACTGTTTAGCTAAGCAAATGACTTAAGCAAAAGATTATTCACCGAGTGCATCAAGGTATTTTTCAGCATCGAGTGCAGCCATACAGCCTGAACCTGCAGAAGTAATGGCTTGACGGTAAATGCTGTCGGCAATATCACCCGCAGCAAATACACCCGGAATAGACGTTTGTGTTGCATTACCCGCAGTTCCGCTTTGAACTTGGATGTAGCCATCACGTAGGTTCAATTGACCATCAAAAATACCGCTGTTTGGTTTGTGACCAATCGCCACAAACATTCCAGTGACATCAACATTTTGAGTTGAATCATCTAGCGTAGATTTAATACGTACAGAAGTCACACCGGTGTTATCGCCAATGACTTCATCCACTTGGTGATTCCAAATAATACTGATTTTACCTTCTTTTTCTTTTGCAAAAAGATGATCTTGCAGAATTTTCTCTGAACGTAAAGTGTCACGACGGTGTACAAGAGTGACATGAGAAGCAATGTTTGAAAGATACAGCGCTTCTTCCACAGCAGTATTACCGCCGCCGACAACCATAACTTTTTGGTTTTTGTAGAAGAACCCGTCACATGTTGCACATGCACTCACGCCTTGACCCATGAAAGCAGCTTCTGATTCAAGACCTAAATATTGTGCAGTTGCACCTGTACAAATAATCAATGCATCACAAGTAAACTCTTCCATATCGCCTTTAAGCACGAACGGACGAACATTGAGATCTACTTCGTTGATATGGTCATACACAATTTCTGTGCCAAAACGTTCAGCATGCGCTTGCATTTGTTCCATTAGGGCAGGGCCTGTTAAACCTTCTGCACCACCTGGCCAGTTGTCTACTTCTGTCGTTGTAGTCAATTGACCGCCTAATTGAATACCTGCGATGAGTGTCGGTTTCAGGTTTGCACGGGCAGCGTATACCGCAGCGCTATAACCTGCAGGACCAGAACCTAAAATAATTAGACGTGAGTGACGAGCGCTCATCCGTAGAATCCTTTTTTTATATGATAATTTGTGGAATTATACGTCAAAGTTTGAAACGATTGTGTGAGATTAAAGTCGATATTATTGATCATCGAAATCGTTTTGAGCTATATAGAATAAAGTTAACAACTATACTTAAATTATCTTGCATCTTTTTTATTGAACAGGTGCATAATAACAGGTTTAGATTCAGCCCATTTTTGTTGTGGGTAATGACAAAAACATTCATGAAGAATTGGTTACAGGAACGTATATGACAGCGGTGTCGGGTGCATATGCACAGCGCTTAATAATGACATTATTCCTTGTTTCATTTGGGATATATCTGTTCCTTGCAACAGTCACATATACGCCATTTGATCCGGGATGGATGCATTTATCCAGTGATACTCAGCAAGTTTCAAATGCCAGCGGCGTCGCAGGTGCATGGATAGCTGACTTACTCTATGGATTTTTAGGTTGGGCAAGTCTGCTGATACCTGTCTATTTATTTCTCGAAGCAATTCAAGTGTGGTGGCCACGTAGTTTTCTAAACCGTCCATTTCGCTATGCCGCTCAGTTCTTTATTTTACTGGCAACTTCAAGTTTACTTTTCCTGTTTTGGAATGTCCCTGAAGATACTTTAGAAAATGCATCGGGCGGGATCATTGGCTATGAACTGGGTCAAAGTCTTGAACAAATATTAACGGTCTATGGTGCAGCAATATTTCTTATTGCATTTTGGATCATGTTGTTCACTTTGGCCTTTGGCATTAAGTGGAATAAGACATGGGCAACCATGAAATCCACACCAGCTTATCTGCAAGATTTGTTCTATCGTAATGTCCCTGAAGGCGATACCGCTTTTGACCGTACAGTGCCAACGACTAAAAAAGAGAGTGCTGCTGCGCATGCATCAAAAGTGGTTGCACCAGTAACACCAGCCGATGAACATCATGCGGTCGATGTCGATCCTGTGGTACGTGATCGCGTCGCTGAACGTTTATTTGATGATATTGCTGATAAAGAATGTGCAGACAAAGAATGGAACGCACAGCATTTATCTACGGTAAATTCGCCGGAGACTGCTACACCATCCGATGAAGATTTTGAACATACTTTGGCGAAAGTTCGTCAGCTTGATCAAGATCAAAAACGTGTTGTTGCGACGGGAGAGGTTTGGCGTGCCTTGCATTCAAATGATGACCAACGTCATAAACAAGATATTGATGCTTTACTGAAAGCGGCAGAAGAAGAGCAGCCTGCCAATCAAACTGAATATTTCAACAAAGCAGCGGATGTGCATTCGAATTCTCCGACAGAAGCGGTGCAACCTGCTAAAAAATCAGTGGATTGGGATGATGATGAAATCTTCGATGAGCTGTTAGCGGCTGTCCCGAATAGTAAAACAGCGACGGATGTGCATAGCCCATTTAATACAGCGCAAAATGAAAGTCCAACAACGCATTCAAATGAATTTGCTACAGGTGCTGCTGCCACAGTTGCAGGTTTAGGTGTAGCTGCTGCACAGATTACACCGCTGACCACATCGAAAAATATCAGTGCTGAAACCGAATTTAATGATCTTGATGATTTGCTGGTTGAAAAAGCAGAGCGAGCGATAGAACAGGCGCAGCCGGTTCGTACAACCAGTAGTTATGCGCAATCTACGCCTTTGGTTCGTGCTGAAATCAATACGCAGCCGCAGACTTTTGTATCTGATGATGAAAAAGCCTTAATCAGCTCGAATAAAGATGCTTTCCGTGAAGTGTGGCAAGAAACGGCGGGTAAACCTGAAGACATCGATTTAGATCTCGAAGATGATTTTGACTTTGATGCGCCTTTAACTGATGCTTCTGGTCGTCCAATGTCACGTGCGATGCAAGTGGCACAAAAACGCTTGGATTTACCGACTTTGCCGGGCTTGGAAATCTTAGATCCTGTAGATCCGAACAAGAAAGTCAATTTCACTGCAGAGCAATTATCTCGCTTGTCTGAACTTTTAGAAATTAAACTGCAAGAGTTTAATGTCAAAGCCAAAGTTGTAGAGGCACAGCCGGGACCAGTCGTAACACGTTTTGAACTTGACTTGGCACCTGGTGTGAAAGCGTCTAAAGTCACCAATATTTCACGTGACTTGGCGCGTTCGATGTCTATGGCTTCTGTACGTGTGGTGGAAGTTATTCCGGGTAAACCGTATATCGGGATTGAAGTCCCAAATAGTTCACGTGAAATGGTTCGTCTTATTGAGCTGTTAGAAACGCCGGCATACCGTGATCCAAATGCCTTACTTAGTATGGCGATGGGTAAAGATATTTCGGGTAATCCTGTCTTGGCCGATTTGGCGAAAGCGCCGCATATGTTGGTGGCAGGTACTACAGGTTCTGGTAAGTCAGTCGCAGTCAATGCCATGTTGCTATCGATGTTGTTGAAATACACACCTGAGCAACTGCGACTCATCATGATTGACCCGAAACAGTTGGAACTTGCCAACTATAACGATATTCCACATTTATTAACGCCTGTTGTAACCGACATGAAAGATGCGGTGAGTGCATTGAACTGGTGTGTCAATGAAATGGAGCGTCGTTATAAGCTGATGTCCTTGATGAAAGTGCGTAAGCTGACTGACTTTAACCGTAAAATTGAAGAAGCAATGGCCAATGGTGAAGATCTGATTGATCCAACTTGGAAGCCAGATGACTCTGCAACCCAAAGTCGTGCGCCACGTTTACAGCCAATGCCGTTGATCGTAATTGTTGCCGACGAATTTGCTGACATGATCATGCAAGTGGGTAAAAAAGCCGAAGAAATGATTACCCGTCTTGCACAAAAATCACGTGCAGCAGGGATTCATTTGCTGTTGGCGACACAGCGTCCAACCGTAGATGTGGTGACGGGTTTGATCAAAGCCAATATTCCAACCCGTGCTGCGCTACGTGTGAACAGTAAACTGGATTCACGTACTATCTTAGATGCTGGTGGTGCGGAAGACTTACTGGGTCATGGTGATATGTTGTTCCTCGGACCGGGTAAAATTGAACCTGAACGAGTACATGGCGCGTTTATTTCAGACGATGAAGTGAACCGTATTTGTGATGCATGGCGTGAGCGCGGTGAACCGAATTATGTCGATGAAATCCTCACGCCTTATGATGAAGAGCCGACATCTCGCGGTTTTGAAGATGGTGATGGCGGATCAGACCGTGATGCGTTGTATGATCAATGTGTTAGTTTCGTTTTAGAAACACGTAAAGCATCGACGTCATCTTTACAGCGTAAATTCAGTCTCGGCTATAACCGTGCTGCACGGATTATTGATCAGATGGAAGAAAATGGCATCGTCAGTGGGATGGGGCCAAATGGTAAACGAGATATTTTGGTCTAAGTCCTAAAATAAAAAACCTGCTTCGGCAGGTTTTTTTATTTTTAGATTGAGAACTCATCTTGGTAGAACATGGACTGGGCCAATTCGATAAAAGCTTTGCAGGCAGGGCTCATGAGTTTTTGATTTTTTACGGCGAGTCCAATCTGCCGTTGGGTATTTGGAAAGAGTGGACGTTTAACCACATGTGGATGTAGCGCCAACAGCTCAGTAGGCATCGCCATATCCGCAACAATAGCAATCCCTTCCTGTAAATTCACCATGTTTAAAATGGTTAGCAGTTGCGACATTTGATAGGTGATTTTAGGTTGTATGTGGTGTTGTTTAAGCAGTTTTTCCACATGGGACTGGCTGCCTGCACGGGTCATAATAAAGGGGTAGTTTTGCAGGTCTTGGATATTTAAATGACTGTGTTTGGAAACTGAATAACTATCTGGAATCAAGGCAATGAAAATGTCTTGAATTAGGGGGAAAGTGAACAGCTGCGGCTTAGGGAGTACAGCAAAACCAACATCAATCTGACGTTCAGAAATCCAACGTGACACTTCTGCATCGGTACCTTCTTCGACATAGATTTCAATATGCGGATAGCGCTCCCGATACGCTTTGAGCAGCTCTGGAAGCAGATGAATCGAACTAGAAGAACCAAACGAACCAATTCTCAGCGTTCCTTGTTGAATACCATGTGCGGCATGCACTTCTTGCTGCATGATTTGTGCGGTATTGATGACTTCTTTGGCATGTAGCAATAACTGCTGACCGATGTGGGTCAGGCTTATTTCGCCTTGCTCACGGCTAAATAAGCTGACATTCCAATGTTGCTCTAAACACTTTAAGGCATGAGAGACAGCCGACTGAGTAATTCCCAGTTGCCGAGCAGCGAGAGTAAAGCTTTGTTGTTCTGCGACTTTAATAAAAATTTCAAGCTGAGAAAATGTCATTGCCATGAGTAATTGCTCATTTTGTTATGAGTCTAGATGAGGATTATATTGTGCTACATAAATGGTTAAAGATGAAATAGCTTGTTTATTTCAAGGCGTATAGCATGAATATCGTCGTCGCATTGTTTCCCCTCGTTGCATTAATCGCAATGGGCTATGTGCTTAAATACACACAGTTTGTTCAGGATGAATTCTGGGCAAATTCAGAAAAACTCAATTACTACGTTTTATTTCCTGTGCTGCTTTTTTTGAATGTATCAGCCGTGCAATTGGATATGAACACTGTTTCACGAATGTTGACAGTACTGGTTGCGGGCACCTGTTTGATCAGCATCGTGTTGTGGGGGATCAAGCAGTTTATGCATATTCCCGTGCAGCGTTTTGGCGTGTATATCCAAAGTCATATCCGTTTTAATACCTATATTGGCTTGTCATTAATGGGGGCGCTGTTTGGCTCAGAAGGCATGCAAATGTTTGCGATGTTGATTGCTGTGGCTGTTCCTTTGGTGAATATCATTTCTGTCCTGTCTTTTTCCAATATCAGCGTTAAACAGCTTGGACAAACCTGTATTTCTATCGCGAAAAATCCGCTCATTCTAGGTTGTGTAGTCGGTGTTCTATTTAATTTATCAGGTCTCACCTTATTTAATGGTTTACCCGAGCTGCTAAAAATATTGGCGGCAATGAGTTTACCTTTGGGTTTATTGTCTGTGGGAGCGGCATTACAGTTTCAGCAGATGCGTGCAGATGTACGTCGTCTGAGTTTAAATACGATTGGGCGATTAGTTTTAATGCCGAGTTTGGCTTATGTGATAAGTAGTTGTCTTTGTTTAACTGATTTTGAACGGATAATTTTAGTGGTATTTTTTGCTTTGCCGACTGCATCATCGTCCTATATTTTAACGCGCTATTATCAAGGTGATTCACAACTGATGGCGGCCATTATTAGTGTACAAACCATTGGTTTTGGCTTGATGTTTCCATTGCTCATGTTGATCGTGCATTAATCATGCTGAAATACTATCACGCTGATTTTAAATAAGATAAAAAAAGCCCACATCATGCGGGCTTTTTTTTCGGTACTCGAAATTAAGCAAATTTTGCCAATACTTCGAGGAAACCTGCGCTTTGACGTGGATATTGAGCAATCACGTCATGAATACGCTGACCTTCAGGATTAGTTGCGTTCACATCACGGCCATCGGCAACGAATTGAGTCAAAAGACGCTCATAGTCATTTGGACGCATATGTTTGAAAGCATGGTAAAGCACGTGAAAGTCGCCATTCACTCCTTCAGGAGGAAGCTGAGTAAGGTAGGCAAATACACGCTCATCTGACCATTCTTCGTTGAACGTTGCTGGCTGAGATAATGCCATCGCAATCTCCTTGCTGGTTTAAAAATACAAAAAGGCAAAAATGAGTACGCAAGTAAAATGGTTTTATTCGCCATCTCTAAGTTAAGCGACTCATTTTATGGTTGGATCAAAAGTTATTTTTTTTATCCCGTTTACTCGAAGCAAAGCTTTTGATCTAACAAAGGAATAAAACTAATCCAGCCCACTCGAAGCAAAGCTTCTCATCTTGCGGCTGGGTAAAGCAACGCTTTACTGATCCAGCCTCACATTTTGCCTTGATTCAATTTACTTGGCTAATCAGAATTCAGATTAACGTTCTTCAGGCAAATTGATATTCATTTCAAGCATTTCAATATTCGCTTCAGAACGAACAGACATTTGAATATGTTGCTCATCTACACCACGAACATAGCGATTTACCACTTGCATGATTTCTTTTTTCATCATGTCAATCTTGTCTTGGCTAAGGCGTTTACCTAAACCATTTTCAGATGCCACGATGACTTTTAAACGGTCTTTTGCCGTTTGTGCGCTTGACGGTTTCTCGTCGCTGCTAAAAAGTTTGCTCCAGAATCCTGCCATGATTACGCTCCAAATAGACGTGCTAACCAACCCTTAGGTTTTACCGTAATATGACGGTAAGGGCGCTCTTCACCAAGGAAACGTGCAACAAGGTCATCATACGCTTGGCCAGCCGCTTCTTCTGTAAACAGAATCACTGGTTTACCTTCGTTTGATGCTTGTAGAACGCTTTTACATTCAGGAATAACACCTAAAGTCGGTACGCGTAAAATATCTTTTGAAATGTCATCAATCGTCAACATCTCTTGTTTATCCGCACGTTCTGGATTGAAACGTGTAATACAGAGATGCTTACGGATACGACCTTCGTTTTGTTCTACTTTTTTGGTTTTGCTGTCGAGCATACCAATAATACGGTCAGAGTCACGTACCGAAGAAATTTCTGGGTTCGTCACAATGATCGCTTCATCAGCATGATACATTGCTAAAATTGCACCACGTTCGATACCCGCAGGTGAGTCACAAATAATGTAATCGAACTCTTGAGAAAGTTCGTCCATCACACGTGCTACACCTTCATCTGTTAACGCGTCTTTATCACGTGTTTGAGATGCTGGCAAAATGTAGAGATTTTCAATATCTTTATCGCGAATAAGCGCTTGTTGTAATCGAGCTTCGTTATTCAATACGTTTACAAAGTCATATACAACGCGGCGTTCACAGCCCATGATCAAGTCAAGGTTACGTAAACCCACATCAAAGTCGATCACAACAGTTTTGTGGCCGCGAAGGGCTAAACCTGTTGCAAAAGATGCGCTTGTAGTTGTTTTACCTACGCCACCTTTACCTGATGTTACGACAACAATTTTCGCCACCGAATCCACTCCTGTTATGGTTTAAATCCCCTTTTTTAATTAGGGGTTTGGTGATTATTTATACATTAAAATTGCAAAGCTTCAAATACTAGCTCTTGCTGGTCATTCAAATAAATATGTACTGGCTGTTTGACCACATGAGGTGGAATGTCATCAGCGACACAGTAAGTCCCTGCAATTGAAACCAATTCAGCTTCTAATGAATGGCAGAAAATACGTGCAGCCGTGTTCCCACCAGCTCCGGCAATGACTCTACCACGAGCACTACCATAAATATGTATATTTCCTGAAGCAATTACTTCTGAACCGCTATTAATACCAGCATTAATAATGATATCGCCATGGTCTTGGACTAAACATTGACCTGTACGCAAGATTTCATTGTGATACGACGTAGCATGACGAATGGTCGGTACTTCGACTGCAGCAATTTTATCTTCGGTTTTTTCTTCTGCAGGCGCGGGTTCTTCAACCACTTGTTCGCGTGTCGGTTTAACTTGTTGTAGTTTGCGATCCGCAGGAACTACGGGAAATTGGATAGCACGTGCTTGGTCCGATAGCGGACCTTCAGTGACACCAATCGGTTGAATTTCAATACTAATAAGTAGTTGAATCAGTGCAATTAGTTCTTGATCAACCGTACTTTCAATCACGGCTAATGTTCCGGGTGGAAAAGCCTTTTGGAACATTGGAGTAAGTTGCTGGCGGATCGCATCATGATCATTGGTATCGAGGTGAATGCGAATCGCATTGACCATTTTGCCTTTTATCCGTATATCAGCCATATTGAATCCTTGAGACTTCTAACTATTACTTTTGTGCCGAAGTAGTTATGTTGTAAATAGAGCAAATCCTAGAACAATTTGCATGAATACTCTAGCGGAGTTCGCAATTATTTTTGACTAAGTGTTTATTCTGTAGCTTGGTCCTGTTCCTGCATAATCTGCTGCCACTGTTTTACTTTCACTTGCTTACGAATAGCCTCTAGACTTTCAAAAACCGCAGAGCGAACCAACTCATCCAGCTGGACATTATTTTCGATTTCAATACGGCTAACACGCTGTGAAATGTCTAAATATAGATTGGGTTTTTGAGCCGTCGATGTATTGGGATAAGCCAATGGGGAAATTAAACCTTGGGTAATATTTTCACCTAAACGTTGCCCGATACTTTGAATCTGCTGTTCAATGCGGCTGCCAACGATTGGCACTAAGCGCAATAGCTGCGTGAGTTCTGGAGTGTCTTCGATGGCCTGACTGACGATTTGTCCGACATTTTTGGCGATCAATTCACGTTCAGTACGTAGCTCTTTGCTTAAATTTTCTTGCAAAATCTCAGCTAAAACTTGGGTGAACATCTCACGGTGATGCTGCACAAGATTACTAATTAGGTCTTTATGGGTTGTACTGGTATTGAGCTCATGCTTAACACCATCTAACACGGTAAGTACCACACGATCTGACAGTTCTTCCATCACGACTCGATAGTAGAACAATGCCTTTTTCTGCCATGCAGAAGGCACGATTTGATAGCCCATTTCATACAGTCGATAAGCAATAATGCCCGCACGAAATAAACGCAGGAAACGTAAATGCGGCACAATAGCTAAAATTTCGTACCAATGTATAAACGGGAAGAAGAACCAGCGCTGATGGTGCTTGTTGATGATGGCAATCGCCCAGCGCACCAACAATTCTACAATCAAAAAGATAATGAACCACGCTTCGGTAGTAATCACCCATGGATGTAAATGTTCACGGTAAAAACTCAGCACATCGGGCAGGTGGATACTGTTAAAGAACCAACTGCCAAGATTGCTCATGAGGAAAAAGTTCATGCACAGGCAGAACAAGTTAAAAACAATAATAAACACCATGAATATGTCATAAATCAAAAACAGTTTGAATGACCAACTGTTTGGATTGACATGATGATATTTAGATTTCTTGTTTTGCGGCATGCTGTTCTGCGACATAAAACTTCTTCTTAATTATTCAGTAACTGAGTATTTAGCTTTCATACGAGTAATGAGTTGGTCTTTCTCCGTCCACAGCTCATCTACCCAATGCTGAAATTTTTCACGGAATTCTGCATCATCTTCATAGTTGCCGCCATGCACCCACGTTGGAATTTCAATTTTACGTAAATCCACGGCGATACGTGGAACTTCACCTAGCCAAAATTCGCCATAACCTGGTGCACCATTTGGATAGACGATGGTCATATCTACGAGAGCATCAACTTGATCCCCTAAAATATTGAGTGCCAGTGCTAAACCACCCGCTTTCGGCTTAAGAAGGTTTTGATACGGTGATTGCTGTTGCGCATGTTTTTCAGGGGTGAAGCGAGTGCCTTCCAAATAGTTCAGCAGGGTAAAAGGCTGGCTCAATAACTGTTCACAAGATTTACGCGCTTCTTCCATATCTCGATATTTAAGTTCAGGATTTTTCGCGATTTGTTCTTTGCTGTGTCGTTTCATCATTGGAAAGCCTAAAATTTTAAAAGCTTGACCAACAAATGGAATGAAAATGAGTTCCCATTTGGTAAAGAAACGCGTCAGTGGCATACGGGTTAAACCAAAATATTGGTTGACTGTCGTATCGACCCAACTCTGATGATTACAGGTCATGAGATAGCGACCATGCAAATTTAAGTCGAGGCCTTCATCGATGGTGATATCCCATTTTGTGTTGGGTAAAACGTGATCAATTAACCAGTTATTGACCATGAGCCAACTGTTGGTAATTTTTATGTTGGTTTCATCAACCTTTTTTGATTTTTTAAAGAGTTTGGTTAGACCAAGGGCTAGTACAGGAGGACCATGGAAAAAAGTACTGCCTGTCATAACTGAACCGACGGTAAGTCCTTTGCTAATTTTTTTTAGTGTCGGTTGCTTATTTGTTTGAGATGACATATAAAAAGTCCTAGCGGAAATTGTCCAAATAATGATTGATTCTAATAAATATAGTTCGAGTTGATTAAATAAAAAAGGGCATCTGCAGAACTGTGAAGAAATTGTGATGGAATTAACAAATAAATCTCGTATTTATATTACAAATTGTAACTAAACGTTTTATTATTAACAAAAAATCAATGGTTCAGCCATTTGTTTTACTTCATCATTTCAACCATACAACAAAACACAAAGAAGGAGGCATGCAATGCGTGCACTAGTAATTTCGGCAGTAGTTGGGGCAATGGCACTTACTGGTTGTCAAAACATGGAATATGACAAAGCAGCAATCGGTACTGGTCTAGGTGCTCTTTTAGGCGCTGGTATTGCTTATTCTAATGCTGATAAAGACAAAATGGGTCAAGCAGCTGCAATTGGTGCTGTAGTTGGTGGTGGTGCAGGTCTTCTTCTTGATAAGAAAGAAAAACGTCTTAAACAAGAATTGGCTGGTACTGGTGTTGACGTAGGTCGTAATCCAGATGGTTCGATCAACCTTGTTATGCCATCAGTAACTTTCGCAACTAACTCTTCAACTATTCAATCTCGGTTCCAATCTGCATTGAATGATGTTGCTAAAGTATTGCGTGAAGACGGTACTGCAAACAAACTTGCAATCGTTGTACATGGTCACACAGATAACACTGGTACTGATGCGATCAACAACCCACTTTCTCAAAACCGTGCAAACTCAGTGAAAAACTACCTAGCGTCTCAAGGTATTTCTTCAACTCGTATTACTGCACGTGGTTACGGTTCAACTTCTCCAGTAGCGGATAACTCAACTGCTGCAGGTCGTGAACAAAACCGTCGCGTAGAAATCTCAGTTTACGAAACTAAATAAGTTTTAGTTCGAAACGAAAGGCCACCCTCGGGTGGCTTTTTTTATGGCATTTTTAATGACCGATAAAATACATTTTGCATTAGGCAAGATCGTTTCAGATGACTATAATCATCCTCGAATTAATAAGAGGAAAGACTATGTCACTGGCAAGTCAGTTGAACGACAAGCAACTTGAAGCAATGAAATACACTCAAGGACCCTTGTTAGTACTTGCAGGGGCAGGTTCAGGCAAAACATCGGTGATTACCCGTAAAATTGCCTATTTGGTGAAGCATTGTGGTATTCCTGCGCACCGCATCACCGCGATGACCTTTACCAATAAGGCCGCGCGAGAAATGAAAGAGCGTGTGACGAAGCTGATGAGCCGTGAAGAGGCAAAAGGGCTGTCGGTTTCTACCTTCCATAACTTCGGGCTAAACATGCTCCGTTTGGAATTAAAAAATACACCACTGAAAAATAACTTTTCAATTTTAGATGCAGATGACTGCAAACGCATTTTGATGGACTTAATGCATCGTGACAATTTATCCGGTGCAGAAAGTAAAGAGCTGATTGCCAAAGCCATGAAAATGATTTCAGATTGGAAAAACGATCTGATTCCACCTGAGCAAGCGCACACCACCTGTGAAACAGCAGAAGATGTTCAGTTTGCACATCTGTATCAACTGTATGAGCGTAATTTACGTGCCTACAATGCTGTGGATTTTGATGATTTGATTGTCATGCCGACGCGCTTATTACAAGAAAATGCAGAAGTGCGTGATCGTTGGCAGAATCGAATCCGCTATTTATTGGTCGACGAATATCAAGATACCAACACCGCGCAATATATTTTGGTGAAATTGCTTGTGGGTGTCATGGGGCAGTTCACCGCGGTAGGTGATGATGACCAATCGATTTATGCATGGCGTGGTGCTAAGCCTGAGAACATGGCTTTATTGAACGAAGATTTCCGTAATCTGAAAGTCATTAAGCTTGAGCAAAACTATCGCTCGACCAGTCGTATTTTAAAAGCTGCCAATACAGTTATTGGCAATAACCCACATATTTTCGATAAAAAGCTTTGGTCAGATAAAGGCCATGGTGAAGTAATCCGCGTGATTACTTGTCGTAATGACGATGATGAATCAGAACGCGTGGTAAAAGACTTGATTACGCACAAGCTGATGAACGGTAAAAATTGGAAAGACTACGCCATTTTATACCGTGGTAATTTCCAAGCGCGTGCTCTAGAGACACAGCTACGCCAAATGCAGATCCCGTATAAATTATCGGGTGGTCAGTCTTTCTTCGCTCGTGCTGAAATTAAGGACTTGATGAGCTACTTACGTTTGATCATCAACCCTGAAGATGACAGTGCATTTTTACGAATTATCAATACGCCAAAACGTGCGATTGGTCCTGTGACTTTGGAAAAGCTTGGCTTATTTGCGCAGGAAAGTAATTTATCCTTACTCAGTGCAGCAGGTGACCAGCGCTTAAGCATGGCGATTCCGAAAAAAGCCACAACCCAATTGGCCGAATTTGCGGACTTTATTTCGACCTTTACTCGTGAATTATTAGAAGATGATGAACCTGTTCCGATCATTCGTCGCATGATGATTGAAGCAGGTTATATCGACTATGTTAAAGAATCTGCAGCTACTCCTGCGCAGGAAAAAACCAAACTGGATAATATTGAAGTGCTATATAGCAGTATTCAAAGTTTGATAAACCGCGCTGAAGATGTAGATGAAAAGAACATTGAAAGTGTGATTCGTAAAATGGTGCTGCTCGATATGTTAGAACAGCAACAAGAAGAAGAAGACACCGATAAAGTCAATTTGTTAACACTTCATGCGTCGAAAGGTCTGGAATTTCCATTCGTTTATTTGATTGGTCTGGAAGAAGAAATTCTACCGCATAAAAACTCCATTGCTGCTGACACGGTCGAGGAAGAACGACGTTTGATGTACGTGGGGATTACTCGTGCACGTCAAGGCTTAACTATGACTCTAGCAGAGCAACGTAAAGCCGGTGGTCAAATGCGACAAATGACACCAAGCCGTTTCTTGGACGAACTGCCACAAGATGAATTGGAGTGGTTAGGCCGCAAGAAAAAGCTGGCAGGGGATATCGATCCTAAACAGCAAGCACAGCATTATTTAGAAAATTTACGCGCGCTGATTAAGCGTTAAAGCTTAAAGCGTAGAATATTTTATTTATTTTTTGAAATTCGTTTTATTGAAACAGGAATGAACCATGAAAGTTCAAGTTAAAGTTCTCGACACACGTTTAGGTACGGAATGGCCAATGCCAACTTATGCCACAGCAGGTTCGGCAGGTCTTGATCTCCGTGCATGTGTAGAAGAAACCACCGTAATTGAACCGGGTCAAACTGTTCTGGTAAAAACAGGCCTATCGATTTATATCGAAGATACTAACTTTGCAGGTTTAATTCTGCCACGTTCAGGCTTAGGTCATAAACACGGAATCGTGTTGGGTAACTTGGTCGGTTTGATTGACTCAGACTACCAAGGTGAATTGATGGTATCTGTTTGGAACCGTAGCCAAACGGCATTTAGCCTAGAGCCGGGTGAGCGTTTAGCACAATATGTTTTAGTGCCAGTTGTACAAGCTCAGTTTGATATTGTGGATGAGTTTGAAGCCACTGAACGAGGAGCAGGCGGTTTTGGTCATACAGGTAAAAACTAATCAGCGCAAGACTTTTGATCCAGTGTGTTGACAAGTAAATGCCTACAATCAAGTAGCTAATAAAAACCATCCTCGTGATGGTTTTTATTTATATCATTTTAATTTATTAAAAATCAAACCTATATTTAGAGTGTTTAGGCTTTTATCAATATCGTTTATAGGCTTATCTCGAAAAATTTAATTCTGATGAAATTACTCGGTTTATATTTTAATAGAGAAGAATAAATTGAGCCTTGTTTGTTGATTTAAATTTAATCAATTTACTATATTTGTACAGAGTGGAAGAGGGGTTTAAAAATGTTTGAAAAGTAAAATAAATATAGATGAACGCGTGGTTTGATATTTTATAAATTGTAAAGTCTTGATTTATTTAAAAAATAATTTAGAGATAATAGGTGTTTTTGGATTGATTTTAAGTTTTTGATCAGTGTTTAAATATTATTAATTGATTATTAACTAAAATTGTTATAAAAAAGCTACACTTTTTTTCAGGATTTTATCCTTTAATTAAAAGCTTAAATTCTAAATAGAATTTAAGATTTTTTAATTAATAAAGATGTAATTAGAAGAACATAGTATGGGTTCACTGTTTAGTCACTTTCCGCAACATATTTTTCGTGCATATGACATTCGCGGGAAAATATCGCTCTTAAATGCTGATTTAGTTCAGTCAATTGCTTGTGGCTTAGTCAAACAATATTTAGATGTAGGGCAAAAGAGACTTGCCATTGGCTATGATGCGCGTTTAACCAGTCCAACCTATGCAAAAATAATTCAAAAAGTCTGCCATGAGGCTGGCCTTGAAGCGGAAATTATTGGCTGCTGCTCAAGCCCGATGTTGTATTTTATTGCGGGACAATTTCAAGGCAATGGCATTATGGTGACGGCGAGCCATAATCCAAAATCAGATAATGGTATCAAGTGGATTATCAAAGGTGAGCCACCTTGTCCAGAGATGATTCAACACGTTGCAGTCGAAGCACGAAATTGTTTTTCATCGGAACGCGTGCATTTGATGACTGAAATTGAGCCACACGAAATCAAGCCTGAATATTGTTTGGCCTATCAGAAATTTATTTTAGATGACATTCATTTACAGCAACCACTTAAAGTTGTGATCGATGGCATGCATGGTTCAGCTGGGCATTGTGCAGCCTTATTATTAAATAAATTAGGCTGTGAAGTTTTGGCATTACGTTGCCAAGCTGATGGACATTTCCCTGATCATGCTCCAGATCCATCACAGCTCAAACATTTAACCCATCTCCGCCAAGCCATACAGCTACAAAAAGCCGATATTGGCATTGCTTTAGATGGTGATGGTGATCGTTTAGTGCTGATTGATGAAACTGGCAAAGTCGTTTCTGCAGATCGATTATTGTGTTTATTTGCTGAAATTTGTTTGACTCAAAAACCACATGCAGAGGTGGTATTTGATGTGAAATGTTCAACAATGATTCGGGATACCGTGTGCGATTTAGATGCGCAGCCTGTCATGATTCGAACGGGCAGTAGTTTCTTGCGAAAATATATTTCCCAATCTAAAGGCAAAGCGGTTTTTGGTGGTGAATACGCAGGGCATTATGTTTTTAATGACGGTCGTGGTGGTGGCTATGACGACGGTCTATATGCTGCCTTAAGGGTCTTAGAATATATTCAAACTCAGGGGCTGACATTGTCAGAAGCTTTGGCGAAATATCCAGAGCGCTTTAGTACCGAAGATTTATATGTCAGTACGCATCAGCATGATCCAGCGGAAGTTTTAAAGCAGGTTGAAGCCAATTCTACGCGAATTCTGGCACAAATCAGTAAAATTGATGGAATACGCCTTGATTTTGATGATGGATTTGGCATCATTCGAGCATCGAATACAGGTGAGTATTTCACTTTACGCTTTGATGCCAACTCATCAGCACGCTTAAAAGAAATACGAGATCTGTTTGTTTCCATGTTAGTTGAGCACTATCCAGACATTGCTCATGACATTCCAGATGCTCAATAAGGAGAGGCAAATGCCACATCAACATACTGGCATCGACAAAGCACAAATCCTGACGGAAGCTTTGCCGTATATTCAACGTTTTGCGGGTAAGACGCTGGTAGTGAAGTATGGTGGTAATGCCATGACCGATCCTGAGCTTGAGAGCTCATTTGCACGTGATATCGTGCTGCTGAAAACGGTTGGTTTAAATCCGATTGTGGTTCATGGCGGTGGTCCACAAGTGGATTCATTCCTCAAACAATTAGGCCGTGAGTCTGATCGTATCGACGGTATGCGCGTGACTGATCCTGCAACGATGGAAGTTGTCGAGATGGTCTTGGGCGGCAGCGTGAACAAATCGATTGTGAACTTAATCAATAAACACGGTGGCCGTGCAATTGGTTTAACGGGTAAAGATGGTAATTTGATCCGTGCGCAAAAATTATTGATGGAAAAAACAGCCGAAGATGGTTCAGTAAAACAGATTGATTTAGGTCTAGTTGGCGAAGTGGTTGGTGTGAAAACTGACGTACTTGAAATGTTTACCCAAAGCGATTTTATTCCTGTGATTGCACCATTAGGTGTAGACGAAGACGGCAACACCTATAACATCAATGCTGACTTGGTTGCAGGTAAAGTGGCTGAAGCATTGGGTGCGGAAAAGCTAATTTTATTGACCAATATCACGGGTGTTTTAGACGAAAATAAAAATCTGCTGACTGGGTTAACCACCCAAGAAGTCGATCGTTTGATTGAAACTGGCGTGATCTATGGCGGCATGATTCCGAAAGTTGGCTGTGCATTAGATGCAGTCAAAGGCGGCGTAATCAGCGCACATATTGTTGATGGTCGTGTACCTCATGCAACATTACTTGAAATCTTTACGGATCATGGTGTGGGTACATTAATCACCAATCGAACCAATGTGAAAAAAGCTTAAGATACTTAGCATTTTTTGATATAAAAAAGCCTCTTTTGAGGCTTTTTTATTATTTATCAGTTGGCTAAGTAACTTTTGAAAAGATCAAATAATGTATTTGCCCTGTTGGATTATAAAAACTCTTACAATGGCGCCGATTTTAGATTTACAACAACTAAAACTGTCATGCACAATAGAGAAATCATAGATTTACTGCTGAAATGATCGATATGTGCCAGCTGCTCGGAATGAATTGTGCGACTCCTACCGATATAACTTTTTCGTTTCGGGGATTTTCGCAGCGAGCAGGAATTACCTCAGATCATTGTGATGGCTTTGGTATCGCTTTTTTTGAAGATAAAGCATGTCGTTTATTTGTCGACAATCAATCTGCTGTAGAGTCTCCGATTGCTGAGCTGATCCGAAACTACCCGATTAAATCTCGCAATGTGATTGCACACATTCGTAAAGCGACACAAGGCAAAATTAATCTTGAAAACTCACATCCATTTAGTCGTGAATTGTGGGGCAGACAGTGGATTTTTGCACATAATGGCGACCTACATGGCTTTCAGCCTGAGCTCACAGGGCGCTTCAGCCCCGTCGGCAATACCGACAGTGAATTGGCCTTTTGCTATTTGCTCGAGCAAATGGTGAAACGTTTTGGTTATACCGAACCTACACTCGATCAGGTGTTTGATCTGTTATTAGAAATTTCTCCTAAAATTGCAGAACATGGCACCTTTAATTTTTGTTTGTCGAATGGGCAGGCGCTATTTAGTTATGCGATTACCAAGCTGCATTGGCTGGTTCGAGAGTTTCCATTTCAGCCTGCACAGTTGATTGATATTGATGTTGAAGTCGATTTTAGTGAAGTCACTACGCCTGAAGACCGTGTTGCCGTGATTACCACTGAACCCCTAACGCAAAACGAAGTTTGGACAGCATTTGAGCCGGGTGAAATGATTTTATTTCAACATGGTCGTCCAATTCGTGCTGCAAAGACGGTTGTTGAACGTTTAGAACGTGAGCGGCTGGACCCATCTTTAAAACGTGTCACACGTGCAGATCAGTATTAATTTTGAATGAAAGATATTCATTATAAAAATGAATATCTTACACTTTATTGAATTAAGGGTGTTTTCTAAGATATTGAATTGATTAAAAAATATCTTAGCTTTATACTCGGGATTAAATAAATTAACATAATAAAAACAATTGATTGCAATATAAATGGCAGTATTTCAATTAAAACCAACCTTTTTACTTCATTTTTATTTAAGTTCTTTAATTATATGATGAAATTTACGTGATAAGTCCTTCATATTTATAGGTGGTCGTAATGAAAATGAAATGGGTTCCAGAATACAATACTGGTATCGATGTGATTGACGATCAACACAAACGGATTCTTGACTACATCAATGAAATTGATGGCATTGACGCAAATACAGATCGTGATCGTGTAAAACAAATTCTGGAAAACATTATTGATTACACGCAATCACATTTTACCTTCGAAGAATCTTTACAAGAAGAAGCGGGTTATAAATATCGTGTGCCACATAAACGCGTACATGATTTATTTATTAAAAAAATTGAATCTTACCGTGACCGTTTTGAAATGGGGCATGCGATTGAAAATGAATTACATGAAGTGCTTTCAAAATGGCTGATTAACCATATTCAGCACGATGATGCTGATTATGTCGGTGCGGTTAAAGAAAATATGATGGGTATCATCAAAGAAAAAGAAAAGAAAAAAGGCAAAAATTGGTTTGCACGTTTCTTTTCATAACCTCAAAAAATGAAATAAAAACAATTAAATTCTAATAATATCATTTGCGCAGCAAATCACCTTTAAGGTGATTTGCTTTTTGTTTTTGATTTTCAAGGCACAGCAAGGCAAAATAGCGCTAGAATTTTCAAAGGAATTTGTCATGCAGGACAATGCGATGTCGAAATGGTTATCGCCACTGATGGCGTTCTGTTTATCTTTTATCATTATTGCAACTTTAGCACCGGTAACAGGTATTCAAATTGAACGTCAGCTAGATTTCTGGCTGTTGTGGCTAGGTACAATGCTTATTTTAGCTTTACCGCTATGTTATTTGGAAATTGCTTTAGCAAAACGTTCAAAAATTACAGCAGTT
Source organism: Acinetobacter sp. YH12144 (assembly GCF_013418345.1). NCBI lineage: Bacteria > Pseudomonadati > Pseudomonadota > Gammaproteobacteria > Moraxellales > Moraxellaceae > Acinetobacter > Acinetobacter sp. YH12144. The sequence continues at coordinate 23,428 of NZ_VPCD01000018.1, forward strand.
CAAGCACTGTCTTCGCTAACACGTGATGCGGATGCTTCACCCAAATGGCGTATAGTCGGTTGGCTTGCCGTAGTATTTATTCCATTTTTAGCAGGTGCCATGCTTTCAGCCGCGTCGCAATATGTGGCAATTTTTACAGCTAATGGCTTTGCCTATAGCATTATTTTGGCTGTCCTTGCGGTCATTGCATTTGCATTGTCGTTTGTACCACGCCAATTTTTAGTGATTTTGACCGCTATTGGTGTGATTGCTGCAGTAGTTTTAGCGAATGTTATGGGAACTGCCTTACCAGAGTGGAAAATGACTGCGCTCGAATTTAGTGAGTGGGGCAATGCAACTGTCTTGGCGCTCGTAGCAAGTGGTTTGGGGATGGGCTTGTATTGGCAGTCAAGTTTACCAGCCGTGAAGCAACAAGAGATTGCAAGCAAAACGGTATTTCCGATTTGGATCGCTCAACTTTTGGCAGTGGTTGCTTTTGCCTTTTTCGCAGCAAAAGCACAAGTATCTGCTTTAGCACTGGTTGTGGGTTTAGTCGCAGCTTCAGCATTGCTGATTCAAATGGCACGTGAACAATTACAACAACGCCAATTGGCCATAGTGGTGCAATGGGCGATTTTATTGGTTGCGGTTTTTGTATGGGCACTGAGCACTGTTGTTCCAGTATTTAATATTGCCTTGTTGATTTGGGGCTTAATTATTTGTCTGATTTATGCGATTTTCGCAGGTTGGATTATGAAGATTAGTCATCTACGTAAGTCAATGAACTTCAGTCATGAAACCTTTTATAATATTTGGCGTATTGCTGTACGTATCGTAGTGCCCTTGTCAATAATATTGGCATTGGTGGCTGTGATTGGGCAGTTATTCTAATGACAGCTCAGTTACAAGTGTGGGTGGCTTATGCGAGCGTGGAACAGCAGATATTAATTCCTCTAATCTTTAATCCCGGTATGACGGTTGAAGATGCTATTGTGCAAAGTGGCATTCGAAAACAAGTAGATTTACCAGAAGTATTAACACTAGGAATCTTCGGGGCGCGTGTAAGCGATTCATCTCAGTTACTTGAAGCAGGTGATCGTGTCGAAATCTATCGTGCATTAACCATTAATCCGAAAGATATTCGTCGTAATCGCGCCAAGAAAAATCCCGTTGGTCGTTATTGTCGAGGCAATCGTTTCAAACAATTGTACTTATAAAAAAAACCCCTAAATTTAGGGGTTTATTTTTATCTGAAAGCGACTATAGTGGTGGCGCAGTTAAAATCGCTTCTTTAGAACCTGGTAAGCCAGGTTGAGACTCTGGAATGGTTTCTAAGCCTTCAATTTTTTGAACGATACCGTTTTGGTCAAAGAAGATTTTTAAGTGTTGACCATGTGCAGCAGGAATCTTGGCTTTTTTAGCATATGTTCCTGGGGTATACTTATAAATGTAGTCCCAACGTAACGGATTCATTGGATCGGCAACAGTTGGACTACCTAGCAAAAAGCGAACTTGTTGGTGGCTCATTCCCACTTGAATTTTAGCCGCTTGTGCTTGAGTTAAAGGTGTACCTTGTGGAATATCAACTTTATAAACACCCAAGGTTGAACAGCCTACGAGCAATGAAGTGACAAATAACGTCAGCATGATTTTTTGCATTTTGCTAAACTATCCCAAATTAATTATGATGCATTTGATCCAAGGATAGATCATACTGCATCTAAACTTTGTTGCATATTCCAACTTTAATTTTGTTGAGAGACCTTTTTTCATGCCTATTTCAAATCAAGATTTACGTAAAGCTGGACTTAAAGTTACACTTCCACGAATTAAAATATTGGAATTGCTTGAAAATTCAAGACAACATCACTTAAGCGCAGAAGATATTTATAAGACTTTACTTGAACAGGGTGAAGATGTGGGTTTAGCAACTGTGTATCGCGTGTTAACACAGTTTGAAGCTGCAGGTATTATTCAACGCCATCATTTTGAAAACAATCATTCTGTTTTTGAGATTATGCAAGAAGATCACCATGACCATATTGTGTGTCAAAACTGCAATAAAGTGGTGGAATTTACTAATGATGTGATTGAGCATGAGCAACATCAAGTGGCAGAAAAATTTGGTTTCCAACTTACAGGTCACTCATTAAATCTTTATGGCTATTGTGATGCGCCTGAATGCCAAGAAGCATATCGTAAAAAATAATCCGATGCGGATGAGAATGAATAAAAAACAGACTTCATGTGAAGTCTGTTTTTTATTTCCGAAAGCGTTTAAGCAAAATTAATGTTGACCATCAAAGGTAATATTTGAATTTGCACGCAGTAAATGCTCACCGCCTTCTTCAGACAATTTAATTTGTAGACGCAGGTCGTTCGGTGAGTCGGCATGTTTTAGCGCATCTTTGTAGCTAATTTGCTTGGCTTTATAAAGGTCATATAAGGCTTGGTCAAAGGTTTGCATACCTAGTTCACGAGAACGCTTCATCAGGTCTTTAATTTCATGCACTTCACCCTTACGGATTAAGTCTGAAATTAAAGGTGAGTTGATCAAAATCTCAATGGCAGCACGACGTGAATTACCATCAATGGTTGGAATCAACTGCTGCGCAACCATTGCTTTTAAGTTCAAAGACAAGTCCATGAATAGCTGACTATGACGATCTGCTTCAAAGAAGTGAATGATACGATCGATGGCCTGGTTGGCGTTGTTGGCATGCAGTGTTGCAAAAACCAAGTGACCGGTTTCAGCAAAGGCAATCGCATAGTCCATAGTTTCTCGTGAACGAATCTCACCAATCAGAATCACGTCAGGTGCCTGACGTAGCGTATTTTTTAAGGCAACTTCGAAAGAGTCGGTATCAATACCCACTTCACGTTGGGTAATGATACAGCCTCGGTGTTGGTGTACAAATTCAATCGGGTCTTCAATGGTAATGATATGACCTTTGCTATTTTCATTACGATAGCCAATCAAAGACGCCAAAGAGGTTGATTTACCCGTACCTGTTGCACCTACGAAAATAATAATGCCACGTTTGGTCATCGCCAATTCTTTTAAAATCGGCGGTAATTTCAACTCATCCATCGTTGGAATGACAGTTTCGATACGACGCAGCACCATACCTGGCTGGTCACGTTGTTGAAATGCACTGACACGAAAACGAGCAGATTTACTGGTATTACTAATGGCAAAGTTACATTCGCGCGTATCGGCAAATTCCTTACGCTGTTTGTCAGACATAATCGAATGTAAGATTTGACCGACAGTCGGGCCCGGTAACTTAGTCGAGCCAATTGGCAAAATTTGCCCATTGATCTTAATCGAGGGTTCAACATCGGCTGTAATAAACAAATCCGATGCTTTTTTCTCCACCATATAATCAAGTAAGCCGTTAAAATCCATAACGATCGCCCCAGAAAAATAAAAAAATTACAAGAAAGATTCGGGTTGTTTTGCTGCAGTCCGTGCAGTTTGCGTACTAATAATGCCTTTTGCGACAAGGTTTTTTAAGCTTTGATCGAGTGTGGTCATACCGTAGTTGGCACCCGTTTGAATCGCAGAATACATTTGCGCGACTTTGTTTTCACGAATCAAGTTACGGATCGCAGGAATACCGATCATGATTTCATGCGCAGCCACACGACCGCCACCATTTTTCTTGAGTAGGGTTTGTGAAATTACGGCTTGAAGTGATTCAGATAACATGGCACGAACCATGTCTTTTTCTTCAGCAGGGAATACGTCAATCACACGGTCAATGGTTTTTGCGGCAGAGGTTGTATGGAGTGTACCGAAGACCAAGTGACCGGTTTCAGCAGCTGTCAGCGCCAAACGAATGGTTTCAAGGTCACGCATCTCACCGACTAAGATAATATCCGGGTCTTCACGCAGTGCGGAACGAAGTGCTTCGTTAAAGCCGTGCGTATCACGGTGTACTTCACGTTGGTTGACCAAGCATTTTTTTGATTCGTGTACAAATTCGATCGGGTCTTCGACCGTTAAAATATGGTCATAACGGTTGTCGTTAATGTAATCGACCATCGCAGCAAGCGTGGTTGATTTACCCGAACCTGTTGGACCGGTCACCAATACGATGCCACGTGGATATTCACAAATATCCTTGAATATTTGGCCCATGCCAAGATCTTCAATGGTTAGTACTTTTGAAGGAATGGTACGGAATACGGCACCAGCACCACGGTTTTGGTTAAATGCGTTCACACGGAAACGAGCCACACCAGGTACTTCAAATGAAAAGTCAGTTTCTAATTTTTCTTCGTAATCACGACGCTGTTTATCGTTCATGATGTCGTAAACCAATTTGTGCACTTCTTTGTGTTCAAGAGCAGGAAGGTTAATACGACGAACTTCACCATCCACACGAATCATTGGTGGCATACCAGAAGATAAATGTAAATCCGAAGCGTTATTTTTGGCAGCAAAGGCCAATAGTTCTGTAATGTCCATAAAATCCCCGAGATAAAAATTAAATCTTAATTATTTTGATAGAATAATAAGGCTTTCCCACAGCTTAACCAACACTTAGTTGCAGGGCAATGCAAAAAAAGATGAATGAAATGAGAACCCCGTCAATGAATAAACTTCAAGAAGCACGAAATCAAGTCTTGCAGCAAATTGAGCAGGCTTGCCAACTTGCGGGTCGACCACAGCAGTCGGTTGAATTGTTGGCTGTATCTAAGACGCATCCTGCTGAAATGCTAAGAGAAATGTATGCAACGGGGCAACGCTCATTTGGTGAAAATTATCTGCAAGAAGCGCTTGAAAAAATTGAGGCTTTGGCAGATTTAGAGATTGATTGGCATTTCATTGGTCATGTACAGCGCAATAAAACCAAACATTTGGCTTCAAATTTTGCTTGGGTGCATGGGGTAGACCGTTTGATTATTGCGGAGCGTTTATCAAGCCAGCGAGAAGCGACGCAAGCACCTTTGAATATTTGCCTACAAGTCAATATTGATGCGCAAGATACGAAGGATGGCTGTCAGCCGAATGAAGTAGCAGATTTGGTCGCACAGATTTCTACGCTACCGAATTTACGCTTACGTGGACTGATGGTGATTCCTGCTCCAAACAATCCGCAAGCGTTTGCTGATGCCAAAATGCTCTTTGAACACGTCAAAGCACAGCATGCGAAACCTGAAGATTGGGATACATTAAGTATGGGGATGTCAGGCGATATGACTGATGCGATTGCTGCGGGTTCAACGATGGTTCGCGTGGGGACAGCATTGTTTGGCGCACGTGATTATTCAAAATAGGACAGAAGATTCAGCCTGCTTTCAAAAACTAGGCTTATAAAGTGTAAGCACAGCAGATAAATTTTCACAATAGATGAAACCTATGGGTTCAAAGTGAGCCTTTTAATTTGAACTTTCCATTAAAGTTGAGTACAAAATAATCAGGATGTTTTTGATATTGAAGTAATTCACACTTGGACAAATAGGGAAGTTCATGACGGCATATTATCAGTTGATTCAACGCGACGTAGATGCGCAAGGCTGTGTCACGGCACATTACCATTCGACCAATTTAGCACAAGGTGCATGGAATGCACATGAGCAACACATGGCACCAGCTACAGGCATTATTTGTGCTGAATTAGACCGTTTTTCACCACGTCATGATATGCGTATCGGGCGCATTAGCCTCGATATTTTGGGCTTAATTCCTGCTGGCGAGTTTGAAATAATCACGCAAGTGATTCGTCCGGGAAAAACCATTGAACTGATTGAATCTGAAATGCGGGCTCAGGGCAAAACCTGCATTGTGGCACGCACTTGGCGCATGATGACGCAAAATAGCCAGTCCGTGAAAGGTTTGGAGGATGCTGATGTGACTGGGCCAGAAACTGCGCCGATTTGGGACGGTATCCGTCAGTGGCCGGGGGGATATATTCAGTCGATTGAAGCAAGAAGCCATGGGCGCCGTGCAGGTCAAGGCATTGTGTGGCTGAGAACACAGCATGACATGGTTGAAGGTGAGCCGACTGCTGATTTTGTCCGTTTAATGGGCATGGTTGATACCGCCAATGGTATTGTTCCGCGTCAGGATTGGCCATTTGGCTGGGGCTTTCCAAATCTGGATCTACAAATCCATTTGCACCGTTTACCACAGGGACAGTGGTTAGGTCTGGAAACCGTGCAGCAGTATGGAGCGGATGGTGTTGGTTTGAGTAGTTCTGTATTGCATGATGTCCATGGCCCATTTGGGCGTAGTGAACAGATTTTAACGCTACGTCCACTCGGGACGTAATGATCTAGAGAATCAAAAATTATAAAGCCTGCTTTAAGCAGGCTTTTTTTAAGATACGATTTGGATGGTGCTTGCACCTGCTCCGACAGGATTGACTTGAATTTGCACAGGGATTCGTTCGTGCATTTCTTGAATATGCGAGATCAATACTACTTTACGGCCTTGGTTTTGCAACTGATCTAGAGCATTCATGACCATGTGTAGACTTGAGGCATCTAGCGTGCCAAATCCTTCGTCAATAAATAGGCTTTCGATTTTCGTTGTTCCTGATGCCATGCTTGCAATGGCTAAGGATAAAGCGAGTGCTGTTAAGAACGACTCACCACCTGAAAGCGAAGAGACAGAGCGAGTTTCGCCATCCATGTCATGATCGATAATGGCTAGACTTAAGGAATTTTCAAGGCGCTTTAAGGTATAGCGCTGTGAAAGTATCGCCAATTGCTGGTTAGCATACTCGATTAAAATATCAAGGTTATATTGCTGCGCCAAATCACGGAACTTCTTGCCCGTTGCATCGCCCATTAAGCTCGAAATTTTATTCCAACGATGTTCTTCAGATTGGATCTGTTGAATCTGATCGGCAAATTGTTTTTGTTTGCTGAGGTTAGAAAAATGAACATCTAACTTACTTTTAAGTTGATCTCTAAGTTCTTGCTGTTCTGCAAGGGCTTTAAGATTTAGTGCAATGACACGCTCGATTTGTAAAATTTGTATTTCAGGCTGTGTTTTTAAATGCTGTTTCAACGTTTCTTGAATAGCCTGAATACCTGCTTGAGCATCTGAATAGGCACGTTCTGCATTTAAAACACGCTGTTTAAGCTGCTGTTCTTGTTCATATGAAATTGCACTAAGTTGCGCTAACAGCGTTTCACTAAATTCTGAATTTTGGCTCATCCATTGTTGAAGCGTATTTTCAACATGCCTCATTTGAGTGACTAATTGTGTTTGCTGGGTGAGGTATTCTTTTAAGCGACTTTGACTGGTTTCAAAGGCTTGACGTACTTGATCGAATGTTTGACGAGCCTGATTGAATCTCGTCTGTAACAGTTGTCTGTTTTGGTCAAAATCATTTAACCAATCATGTGGTTTTTCAACTTGTGTTTGGGTCATCTCAAAAATAGTTTGAATCGCAATATCACTATTTTTTTTGCCCTCAATTGTTAAATTTTCAATTAGATTTTGAGCCGTTTGAATTTTTTCCTGACTAAATTTAATTTGTTGCTGATAGTGCTCAAGCTGTTGTGAAGTTTGATTATATTGAGTATTTAACTCGTGGCGTTGCTTTAAGTAATTTTGACGTTGTTGTAGTGTGTGATAAATCTGTTTAGCCGCGCTTAAAGTCGACTGTTCCCATAATTTTTTTTCTACGTCATTCAACACAATGAGAATATGCTGAATATTGATTTCAGCTTGTTGCACACTGGATAAGTGCTGTGTGGTTTGTTGAATTGAAGTTATGAGTGCATGACTTTGTTTTTGAGCATTTTCATGTGAAATTAAGGCATCTTCAGTTTGTTTTTGCGCTTGTTGTGATTCATTGATTCTTGTCTGAATCAGTTGCGCCAAGGCTTCATGCTGATGTGAAAAATCAAAAGAAATATTTAGAATATTTAATTGTTGTTGAAGCGCATTTTTTGCCTGATCAAGTTGTATTTTTAAGGTCGCTAGCTGTTGCGCATTGGCATCCATTAACGCGGTTTGCTGAGTGGAGGTGGTTTGTAATTTTTGCCAAGCTTCGAAAGCCACTTTTTCCAATGCAAGTGCTTGTTGTTCTTGTTGCGTTTGTAGTTTCAGTAATTCATCAGAAAAAGCTTCTTTTTCTGAATAAGGATGATGGGTACTTCCACAGACTAAACACGCTTCGCCATCGACCAAATCTGCACGCAATTTTTCAATATTTTCCGTATTCAGTAAGCGCTGTTGTTGCAACATGTGTTGCAGTTTTTCACGCTCATTTTTCTGCGTTTGATAGGTAAGTTCGGCCGTTTTTAGCTGCGTATGACTTTGTTTAATTTGCTGAGCTAGTGTACGTTTCACCGTCATGAGATTGTTGTTTTCAGCATCAATATTTTGGAAGCTTTGCCATTGTTGCTGAACAACATTGAGCTGATTTAATTTTTGTAAAAGCTGGTCACGTTCGTAACGTAGTGATGAAATTTTCTGATTGAGCGCATCTTCTTGCCCAAATGTTTGCGTTAATTTTTCAAGTTGTTTTTGTTGTGTCTGTAATTGTGTATTGGCTTGTTGCACATTGCCATAATTTTTTTCAAATTGTGCATAACTTTGAATAAATCGTTGAGTCTGTGTGATATGCGCTGAAAGTGCATCATCGAGTGAGGCAAAGTGATTTGAACTTTCTAGCTGTGCCGTGTGTTGAGCAATATTGGTTTGCAGTTGCTCAAGCTGTTCCTTCATCTGTTTTTCATTGTTGATATGCGGAACAAGTTGGTTTTCAATCTCTTTAAAATCACCTTGCGCTTTGCGTAATTGATCTACCAATACAAGACGTTCAGCAATCCGGTCACGCACCAGTTTAATTTTGTCTTGATGTTGAATCTCAAATTGATGCTGTTGTTTTTGTTCTGTATCTATTTTTTCAAAGATGGTTTTTTCAGCATTGAATTGTTGTTCAATCTCTGAAAAATGCTGTTGTGCATGTGTCAATTGCGGCTGTAATTGTGCAATTTCAAGCTTGATATTTTTTTGTTGAATTACACTTGGGCGTATAGATGAAAAGCGTTCAAGTTGTTGCAGTTGTAGCTTTTCAGGCGCAAGTGCATCAAGTTGTTGTTGCTGATTTTGTAGTTGTTGCTGACGTGCTTGCACATCAGTTTCGTATTTTTGCTTTTGTTCATACCACTGTTGATTTTTTTCGAACGCTGATTTTTCTATTTCCAGCTTTTTATATTCTGTAGAAACCGTATTGAATTGATTCGTGGTTGTTATTAGATCTTCATCAGACAATATTTCAATATGTCCTAAAACATTTTCCAGCTCTTTACGCTGATTGGCAATTTGTTTAGTTTTTTCAAAGGCCAATTGACCAATTTTTCCGAAAATACTGGAATTGGTCAGATATTCCAATAGCTCGCCACGTTCATTATCACGCGCTTTTAAAAAAGCGGTCACTTCTGACTGAGCCAGTAAAACAGCACGAGTAAATTGCTCAAAACTGAGTTGAGTAATGCGTAAAATTTGGCTCTCAACCGCTTTAGTTTTATCTGCAACGACACTGCCATCCGTTAAGCATTTCAGTGAACGCTGTACGCTTTGCAATTTGCCATTTGGGTTTTCACGGGCACGTTTAATTTCCCAACGCGCTGAATAGACTTTTTGGTCTTGGGCAACAAAGCTGAGCTCGGCAAAGCCTTGACCTGTGCCACGGCGTAATACGGTTTGCGGTGAGTTGGTTGGCAACTCTGAACCATCGATATCGATCAGTTTACCATCGCTGTCTTTTAAACGTGGCACACGATTAAACAGCGCCAAACACATGGCATCTAAAATGGTTGATTTACCTGCACCAGTTTTGCCAATAATTGCTACTAAGCCTGCACTGGCTAAAGGCTCAGATTCAAAATCAATAAAATGTTCACCCGCTAAAGATGCCAAGTTTTTAATACGTATAGATAAAATTTTCATGGCAATTCCTTAAGCGTTCGCATCATCTTCAAGTGATTTTTGTGCTTCATCCACCAAACTTAAAAAATCTTTCATTACGGTATCATCAGCACCGTACCCTTGTTTTTCCCAAAGATTTTGAAATAGTTGTTCTGGTGTAGGCGGATCAAGGTTAATTGCAGCTTGCTTCGAATCATTTACATCTGTATTTAAATAACGACGACTAATCCGTACGAGACGATAACGGTTTGGCGCTAAAGCCTCTTCAAACTGCTGTCTTAAATTAGGTGCAGGCGGGGTGTCGGTATGGTATTCAATTTCGACATATTCACGCTGATCAATATCTTCAATTTCACCGCTCGCCAAAGCAGATAATTGTGCCAAAACTTCTGGAATTGTGCCTTTGATGCGATGCAATTGCACACTGCGCGGAATTGCTAAGGACCCCATTTGAAAGCGTGATTCATCTGTTTGAGTTGGATCAATACTGATCTCAAGCACTTGGTGCTTATAATTAATTTCACTAAATGACAGGGGAATCGGTGAGCCGCTATAACGGATATGGGTCTGTGCGACTTTTTGCGGTTTATGCAAATGCCCAAGTGCGACATAGTCAATTACATCATCAAATAGGGCAGTCGAAAGCGCTTCTTCATTGCCAATAATAATCGGGCGCTCTGAGTCCGACGTTTCACCGCCTTGCATGTGGGCATGTGACATTAAAATTAAGGCTTGATCTGAAGTTTTACGTGCTTTGGCTTCCGCAATTAATTGCTGATGCACATAGGTAATAGCGTTTTGGCTATTGGTGGTTTGATCATTGAATCCGGTGATCTCGGCAGCCCGTAAAAAAGGTAAGGTTAGACACCATGCCACAATATTTTTGTGTTCATCATAAATAGGCACGAGTAATCGGTCTAAATCGAGCTGACCTTCAGTATTTTTATGGACCACGCCAACAGCTTTGGCATGGTATTTTTCTAATAATGGCTCAACTTGTTCAATACGGTAACCTGAGTCATGATTGCCTGCGATCATCAGGGTTTGCATGTGCGGGGCACGCACATGCGCATCGGCTAAAAATTGATAGAGCTGTTTTTGCGCTTTGGAAGCTGGGTTGATGACATCAAAAATATCGCCAGCTATCAGCAGGGCATGCGGCTGCTTTTGTTCTATTTGTTCGAGTAACCAATGAAGAAACTGTTCGTGTTCGTAGTCACGTGAGTGGTTATAGAAGAATTGTCCTAAATGCCAATCAGAAGTATGAAAAAAACGAACAGTCATGCAAGCCCCCAAAAATCAAAAAAATTGATTGGGGTCTAAAGTATCACAGATGTTCACATTTTCGAGGGTGATTAATCATTCATACGTCAAACTAAGTCGTTCTCGACAGTTACAAGGTCATCAATCTAAGCTGTTACTGTGCATTTGAATCGACTTGTACGAGGCCAAAGGTATTGTGGTCTGGGTCTAAGAAATAGCCTTGCCAGCATTGTCCAGCTATCGCAAATTTTTCCATGGCAATTTGACCACCTTGCGCCAAAATTCTCTCAGCGATTTGGTCGAAATCTTCAACTTCAAAACTACAGGTAAAGGCATTGGTGCCACAATGCGTTGGTGGTGTCGCTGCAGGAGGTTCTAATAAGCCACCGTGAATTCCTTGCGTTTCAATTTGATAATATTGGATTGGTAACCCTTTGACTTCAGTAAAGGTCCAAGCAAAAACATATTGATAAAAACTGATTTCCCGAGCAGGATTTGAGGATTGGATTTCAAAATAACAGAGTTGATTCATTGGTATAAATACTTGTTTTTATAAAAATAAGCGAATCAGTATTCACTTTAGAATAGTTGAATCTTTAAATAGCTTAAAAAATACCAAGAACTAGGAATATTATTTTTTGTGGGTATCCTGTATATCAGTGCTTGTATGGAGAGTTAGGTTGATTCGACCTGCTTGGGGAAACGTGGAGCATATGTATGCCAAATAATCCGTTTGATGAAGAAAAACTTGCCAGTAGTATGGTATATAAAACGCTGCTTGAATCTACTTTAGCCATTCCATGGTGTATTGATTGGGACAGTAAAACATTCAGCTATATTGGACCGCAAATTGAAAAGTTGCTCGGTTGGAAGCAAAATACTTGGCGCACCGTTCAGGACTGGGCATCACGTATGCATGAGGAAGACCGTGATTTTGTGCTGAATTATTGTGTTTCGCAGTCGATGGCTGGTATAGATCATGAGGCAGATTATCGCGCACTTAAAGAGGATGGTTCATATCTTTGGATACGTGATGTTGTGCATGTCGTGCGTAAACCAAATGGTGATGTAGATTGCCTCGTAGGATTTATGTTTGATATTTCCGAACGTAAAAAACAAGAAGAACAGTTACAAAAATTGCAACGTCAGCTCGAAGAATATTCATATAAAGATGGCTTAACCGGTATTGCCAATCGACGTTTGTTTGATGACTTTTATCAACGCGAATGGTTGAACGCGATACGCACACAAAAGCCACTGAGTTTAATTCTGATCGATTTGGATTATTTTAAACAATACAACGACTTGAATGGTCATGTGATTGGGGATACATGTCTGCGTCAAATTGCGAAAAGTTTGGAATCTTGTTGTACACGACCTCGTGATTTAGTCGCGCGTTTTGGTGGTGAGGAATTTGCTTGGATTTTACCAGAAACCAATGAGGCAGCAGCAGCAGTGATGGCCGATAGAATTATGGAGGCCGTGCGTGCTGCACGATTACCGCATAAAGCTTCAGCGGTGTCTGAACTCGTCACACTCAGCATGGGGGTAAAAACCATTATTCCATCAGATCTAGATAATCGAATGCAATTTTTGGATCAGGTCGATAAAAACCTCTATGTAGCGAAAAGACAGGGGCGTAATCGCTATTGTGCTGCATAACATGGCTTTGCTGTTGTGACTTATTTTAAAGTTGCAGCAAGTTTTTAGTCAGTCGATATTTTATCGGCTGATTTTTTTGGGTGTAGAATATAAAAATTAAATGCTGAATACATAAGGCACAAAATAAAAGACCGACGATTCGAGTGATGATGAAATCGTCGGTCAAAAAATCGATTTCAAATTTAAGTGATGGCTGCTGTTCATACTTAAATTCAAAATGAAACTTATTGCTTTTAAAAAGGTCACCGAAACATTGTGGATGCCGTCCAAATCATCGGTTGCTACAGACCTTGTACCCTATATAACGTAGCCGTTTACAGATTGGTTGACATGAAAATGAAAAAAAATGCATTTTTTTTTATACTAGGTGTCAACTTCTTCTTGGGTTAGGGTCATGGTGTCTTTAACACGTTATTTTTTCTTGTTTTTTTTCATTTGTTTAATCATGACCTGTATTTGCGGTGTGATCGCAGCATTATTGCCACAGGGTGTGGGTGGTATTTTAACGGTCGTACCCTATCTGATTGCCATGATCGTGGTGTTATTTCGGTTTTTAAATAAAAATCAGAGAGCACCGACACAGGCAGAACGTAAAAAATTTACCCTAGGTTTTAGCCTGATTTTTTGGTTATATAATTTTGGTTTTGTACTTTTGGGTATCGCAATTTTTTCAAGAAAAGATCCTGAAATTTGGCAAAATTTAATGCTCTATGTTCAACATCCTCAGTTTATGAGTTTAATGGTGATCATGTTATTACTGATGGCTATCCCTTTGTATTTAATCACCTATTGGTTTTATGGTCCGCAAGCACAGCGGATGGCTTCTCAAAAGTTTGGCGCATAAAGCTTGATCATCTGGTGATCTTGTTCTATAGATAACAGTATTATTTCATATAGATAAGAACAAATTATGCATCAGCCCACAGTACTGCTGACGGGTGGCAGCGGTTTTATTGGCACACATCTCATCAAGGCACTTTTAGCTGCGGATTATAAAGTGATTGGGCTCAGTCGTAAGGCTGGGCGTATTTCTAAATCACCACATTTAACTTGGGTACAGCAGCTCGATCAAATTCCTCATGACAGAATTGATTATGTGATTAATCTTGCAGGTGAAAGTATCGGCAAAGGTCGCTGGACAGAGACGCGTAAACAGCAATTATTAGAAAGTCGGGTCAAAACCACAGAAGCGCTGTATCAATATTTACGTAAACGTAAAATTTTTCCGAAATGCATTATTTCAGGTTCGGCTGTTGGCTATTATGGTATTGATATTGAAGAACAATGGACAAAAGTGTGCGATGAAAATGCTGCACCACAAGCCATTTTTATGTCAGAGCTATGCCAAAGTTGGGAGCAAGTCACACGCCAATTTCCTGAACAAAATACCATTATCACACGACTAGGTGTGGTCTTGGCTGAAGGTGGCGGAATCTTACCGCAAATGCTGCGACCGATTCAGCTCAATTTGGTCAACAAAATAGGTTCCGGTCGGCAGCCTTTTGTGTGGATACATATACAAGATGTGATCCGAAGTATGCTGTTTTTAATGAAACAAGCAGAGAAAAAACATGCATTGCTTGAACCCACGCCAATCGATCCGCATATTTTTAATTTAGTTGCGCCTGAAAAATCGACACAGGCTCAATTTGCGCAGATTGCAGCACGTCAATTAGCGAAAAAGCCGTGGCTCAATGTGCCTGCAATTGTTTTTAAAATTTTATTGGGTGAGCAATCGCAATTAATTTTAAATGGTCAACTGGTTCAGCCAGCTGCTTTATTACAGCAAGGCTTTGAGTTTAAATTTCCGACGTTAAAAGAAGCCTTGCAGGATTTATTGGCTTAGTTGAATTTGACCTATTGACCATTATTCGACGCTTAACAATGCATCTTGAAACAGGCGAGTTGGACTATAGTTGTCTGCATTGAATGAAGGCGTTTCCCCAGTCATCAGTTCAGCCAATAACTGAGCTGAAGCAGGTCCCATACATAAACCATTTCTAAAATGCCCAAAATTTGCCCATAGATTGTCGAAATTTGGCATCTGCCCAATATACGGAATCCCTTCAGGGGAAGATGGACGCAGGCCAGCCCAAGATTTCACAATCGGAAAGTTGGCAAGCTCTGGCACCATGTCAAAGCATGATTCTTGAATATGCTGCAAGGTTGTATTTGTTGTCTGAGTATCAAAGCCACATTGGCGCATACTTGAGCCGCAAACCACATGACCGTCTTGGCGTGGAATCAAGTACATGACTTTATTCATGCACATGGTCGGCAACCAGTTCTGCGGGGTTTTAAAGAGAAGCATTTGTCCCTGTACGGGTTGTACGGGTATCTCAATGTCCAGTTGTTCACTCCACGCGGCTGACCAAGCGCCCGTGGCAATAACGAATTGATCTGCTGTATGTTGTGTACCATCTGCGGTGGTGATGGACTGGATACGATTGTCCGTACGGTTTAATTGGTGGATCAGGCAATGCTCATAAATCTGAACTTTAGGATGCTGCTGTAAATAAGCCGTTAAAGACTGCAAAAGTCGCGGATTACGGATGTTGGCTAATTGTGAAAAATAAATGCCATGTGCAAAGCGTGCTGAAATGTGAGGATTAATCTGCTCAATTTGCTCGGATTGCAAATAATCCGCCTGTTGCATCGGGTCTTGGTGCAAACGGGCATAATCTAAGCCGATTTCAAAATCATCTTCGTCAAAAATCAACATGCCAGTTTCATGAATTTCAAAATCAATCCCAGTCATAGGTTTTAATTTTTCATTCCATTTTTGGTAGCTCTGCTTGCCATAACGTGCGAGCGCATTGACTTCATTGGGATATCGCCAAGGATACATCGGGGAGAGGATGCCACCACCGGCCCATGATGCAGCGGAACCTGTGCGTTGTTGGTCGAAAATCGTCACCGTACAACCACGTTCAACCAATTCCAATGCGGTGAGTAAACCACTTACACCCGCCCCAATAATGGCAATATTCATGTTCTTTTAACCGATGAATGTATGAGTTTGATCTTAACTTCAGCAACGCCGAAGTTTTTCTTCCAAGACTGTTTTTTAAATTTTACAGATATAAAAAAGCCTTCCTGAACGTTACCATTTCAGAAAGGCTTTGCAGGTTATTTCATGTCTTTCAACATGAGTGCTGCATCTTCAGCAAAGTAAGTCCAGATCCCATCTGCACCTGCACGGCGGCAGCTCATAAGCGATTCGATAATCACGTTTTCAGACAGCCAACCATTTTGAATGGCACCTGCCAACATGGCGTATTCGCCACTCACTTGATAGACAAATGTTGGAACACCGAAATTATCTTTGACTTCACGGACAATATCTAAATACGGCATACCCGGTTTTACAATCACCATGTCGGCGCCTTCTTGGATATCCAGTGCGATTTCATGTAAAGCTTCTGCACGGTTACCGATGTCCATTTGATAGTTATATTTATTGCCACCTTTGAGGTTGCTTGAAGAACCTACCGCATCACGGAATGGCCCGTAAAAGCTAGACGCATATTTTGCAGAATAAGCCATGATGTTGGTATAGATATGGCCATTGGCTTCAAGGGCTTGGCGAATTGCACCGATACGACCATCCATCATGTCACTTGGTGCAACCACATCTGCACCCGCTTCGGCATGGCTGAGTGCTTGTTTAATTAAGCATTCAACGGTTTCATCATTCAGTACATAGCCGGTATCATCAATGATACCGTCTTGACCATGTGTGGTGTATGGGTCGAGCGCACCATCAGTGATGAGAACCATTTCTGGTAGTTCTTTTTTTAATAAGCGGATGGTGCTTTGGACTAAGCCATCTTCATGCCAAGCTGCTTCAGCCGTTAAGCTTTTATCTTCCTGTGGTGTAACTGGGAACAAAGCTAATTTTGAAACACCCAATTCGAGTAAACGTTCTGCCTTTCTTAGTAACAAGTCAGCAGATAGACGCTGTACGTTTGGCATGCTTGGAATGTCTTGAGTTTGTTGCTGGCCTGGCAACACAAATACTGGATAAATGAGATGATCAGTCGTCAGTTGAGTTTCACGCACCATGGCACGAAGCTGGTCATTTTTACGAATGCGACGCATGCGGGTAGCAGGAAAAGCTGGACGATTGAACGTATAGGTCATAACAATCTCATTGATCAGTATTAAACTTTGACTATTGTAGACGCATAATGAGGGTTTGGCGCACCCCGTATTATTTTTTTATTCAATGACAGCGATTCGAGTAGGCTATGACAGATGTAAATAAGAGTTGGACCGGTAATATTGACCTAAACTCGAAGATTGAAATCGATACTTTATTAAATAACATTGCTCAAGCATTTAACAGCTCCCCATTTTTTGTACACAATGCCATGAAAATGACGGTGATTGATGGTCAGATCGAAGCACGTGTCGACATGGCCAGTAATTTAATTGGAAATGTCGCATTCCAAATTTTACATGGTGGTGTAGCGGCAACCTTACTCGACAGTATCGGTGGTATCTCTGCAATGGCAGAATTGTATAAAAAGGCCACAGCTGAAGATCTAGTAGAAACGAGTAAAAAGGTATCTCGCTTAGCGACCGTCGATATGCGTGTGGATTATTTAGCGCCAGGACGTGGACAGTATTTCGTTGCACGAGCTGAAACCTTACGTTTAGGTCGTAAGGGCTGCACCATGCGTATGACCATGGTCAATGATGAAGGTAAAGCGATTGCAACAGCGATTGCATCGTATGCTTATTAAGCCATTTTTAAGTTAACACATTCAAAATAATGAAAAAATAAAGTCCAGTATTGGCAGCAGGGCATGATTTTATCCTGTTGCCGACGAAAAAAAGACTGACGAGTTACATTTTCTATTCTCAGGATATGATTTTTTAGCTTTAAAATGCCGGAAAATTGAAGAAGATAGACTTTCTCACGACACCATTATCTGACAGCAAAGTTGACATGCTTTGCAAAGCTCATGATGCCATGACCAAGTCTGCTAGATTTAGGACAAATCTATGACAGATACCGTTAGTAACCTGCCAGAAACCCCATCTACAAAGCAGCCCACCGATCAGGAATTAAAAGCACGCAGAAAAAAAGGCCTTGGTATAGTGGCTGTATTGATCGTGATTGCTTTGGTGATGTATTTGATTTGGTCAATATTTCTAAATCATTCCGTCAGTACCGATAATGCCTATGTCGGTGCAGAAACAGCGTCGATTACCTCGATGGTCACGGGGCAAGTGGCAGAGGTTTTGGTGAGTGATACGCAGCAAGTGAAAAAAGGCGATGTGCTTGTTCGCATTGATGCTCGTGATGCTGAAATTGCCTTAGCTCAGGCACAGGCTGAATTACTTAAAGCAAAACGCCAATACAAACAAACTGCGGCGAATAGTAGTTCTTTAAACTCGCAAATCTTTGTCAGTGATGATGCAATTCATAGTGCAAGCGCACAAGTGGCCAAAGCACAAGCCGATCTGAATAAAGCACAAGATGAATTACAACGTCGTCAACAATTGGCTGCTTCAGGTGCGATTTCTAAAGAAGAATTAAGCACAGCGCAGAGTGCTGTGAATACCGCTAAAGCCAGTTTTGATGTGGCACAAGCAGGACTCGCTCAAGCCAAATCTAGTCAAAAAGCGGCACAAAGTAATAAAGCGGCAAATGATGCATTAATTCAAGACAGCAATGAAAATTCAACCCCAGATGTTTTAATTGCACAAGCACGTCTACAACAAGCTCAGTTGGACTTAGAACGTACACAAATTAAAGCACCCTTTGATGGTGTAGTGACACGTCGCAATATTCAAGTTGGGCAACGCATTGCACCGGGAACGTCATTAATGATGGTGGTGCCTGTCTCTCAGTTATATGTCGATGCCAACTTTAAAGAAAGCCAATTGGCAGGGGTGCAAGCGGGTCAAAAAGTTGAACTGACATCTGATCTGTATGGTGACAAAGTTAAATTTAATGGCATAGTCACTGGTTTTTCTGGTGGCACAGGTTCAGCATTTGCCTTGATTCCAGCACAAAATGCCACAGGAAACTGGATTAAAGTGGTTCAGCGTTTACCTGTGAGGATTCGTTTGGATCCAAAAGAGTTGGCAGAACACCCACTACGTGTGGGGCTGTCTATGGAAGCGACGATTGACCTGAAATCGAAGTAATTGCCTATGAATCAGCAAATGCAAATGACTGACCTGAAAGGTGGTCGTCTGATTATCGCTGCCTTGGTCTTGGCATTGGCGAACTTTATGGTTGTGCTCGACATGACCATTGCCAATGTATCTGTGCCGCATATTACCGGTAGCCTTGCAGTATCGGCATCCCAAGGGACATGGGTCATTACCTCTTATGCCGTGGCAGAAGCGATTTGTGTGCCATTAACCGGTTGGCTCGCTGGACGCTTTGGTTCTGTACGGGTTTTTGTGATCAGCCTGTTTGGCTTTACGGTATTTTCGATACTGTGTGGTTTATCGACCAGTTTGGAAATGTTGGTGTTTTGCCGAATTGGGCAAGGTTTGTTTGGTGGCCCAATTATGCCACTGAGCCAAACGTTGTTAATGCGCATTTTCCCTCCTGAAAAGCAATCGCAAGCCATGGGCATGTGGGCAATGACCACTGTAGTTGGCCCCATTTTAGGTCCAATTTTGGGTGGTACGATCAGTGATAATTTATCTTGGCATTGGATTTTCTTTATCAATATTCCTGTCGGGATCGGTTGTGCTATCGCAGCGATGCGCTTACTGAAAACGGCTGAAACTCCAACACAGAAATTGAAAATTGACCGCGGTGGTTTACTGCTGTTGGTGTTGTGGATCGGTGCCTTGCAATTGATGTTGGACTTGGGTCATGAACGAGATTGGTTTAATCATCCATTTATCGTGGTACTGGCACTGACGGCATTTGTCGGGTTGATCGTTTTTACGATTTGGGAGCTGACTGAACGGCATCCTGTGGTGAATATACTGCTGTTTAAGTACCGAAGCTTTACCATTTCGGTCTTGGCTTTGGCCTTTGGTTTTGGTGCCTTCTTCGGCAGTATTGTCCTGATTCCGCAGTGGTTACAGATCAACTTGGGCTATACCGCAACGTGGGCAGGCTATCTCACTGCAACGATGGGCGTCGGTAGTCTGACCATGTCGCCAATTGTTGCGAAGCTTGCAACCAAATACGATCAACGTGCTTTAGCGAGTTTTGGTTTAAGTATCTTGGGCGGTGTAACTCTTATGCGCGCCTTTTGGACCACGGATGCAGACTTTATGGCTTTGGCTTTACCGCAAATATTACAAGGTTTTGCCGTGCCATTTTTCTTTATTCCTTTGTCCAATATGGCCTTGGCATCGGTACTGCCACAAGACATGGCATCTGCAGCAGGATTGATGAACTTCTTAAGAACCATGGCAGGGGCTATTGGCGCATCGATTGCTGTTACCATTTGGGATGATCAAACCAAAGTCGCACGCAGTGAAATGGTCAGTAATTTACATGCTACTGAGGTACAAAATACCTTGGTGAATCATGGAATGAGTTCAGAAGCTGCTTTGGGATATATCTCCAGTTTGGTGGATAAAGAAGCCTTAACGCTTTCAGCCAATCATGTGTTTTTAGTACTGGCGGGTATATTTATATTCGCTGCATTGATCATTTGGCTCTGTCCACGACCTAAAGCAGGTGTGGGTGGTGGTCATGCACACTAAATAACATCAAGCATAAAAAAACCGCTCATTCGAGCGGTTTTTTATTGCATACGGCGTTGATTGAAAAAAATCAAAGATCCGAGCGCGCCCGTTTGAGTGCAGATTGCCACTGAGCCAAATGAAATTCACGTTGATCAGCATTCATTTTTGGTTCAAAAGCACGTTCTAATTGCCATGAAGCGGCAATTTCATCAAGATTTGAAAACACACCCGCTTTGAGTCCAGCCATCGCGGCAGCACCCCATGCAGTTGATTCTAAAAGTTTAGGACGCAGTACAGGCACATTTAAGATATCGGCCTGAAATTGCATCAGCATATCATTGCTACTGGCACCGCCATCGACCCGGAGTTCTTTAAGTGGACTAGACAGGTCTGACTGCATGGCGGTCAATACATCCGACACTTGAAAGGCAATGGCCTCTAAGGCGGCTCGAGCAATGTGGGATTTATTTGTACCACGTGACATTCCACATAGGAGGGCGCGGGCATCACTGTCCCAATGCGGAGCACCTAGTCCAGTAAAGGCTGGAACCAAAACCACGCCATCGGTATGCTCCACTTGGCACGCGAGTTTTTCAACATCACTGCTTTTTTGAATAATCCCTAAACCGTCTCTTAGCCATTGCACGATTGCGCCAGCCATAAACACACTACCTTCAAGTGCATAATGGGTTTGACCTTGAGCTTGCCATGCAAGTGTTGAGAGTAATTTATTATGGCTATATTGAACTTCGGTGCCGGTATTAAAGAGCATGAAACAGCCTGTACCATAGGTGTTTTTTGCTGTTCCTGCTTCAAAGCATGACTGTCCAAATAGCGCAGATTGCTGATCACCTAAAATGCCGGTAATGGGAATGTTTGCGCCAAGTAAACCTGTAGCGGTATCTGCAATATATTCATCTGAACTGATGATTTTAGGAAGGACCGAAAGGGGAATATCAAATAATTCTAAGAGTTCTTCATCCCAAGCTTGTTGCTGCAAGTTCATTAGCATGGTTCGTGAGGCATTGCTTGCTTCAATCACATGCTCTGCACCTTGTGTCAGGTTCCACACCAACCAACTGTCAATCGTGCCGAAAGCCACATGACCTTGCTCTGCGAGTTCACGTAGACCTTGGGTGTGTTCTAATAACCAGACCAATTTCCCAGCACTAAAATAGGGGTCGATACGTAAACCGGTCTTTTTGTGAATGAGGTCATTGAGGTTTTGTTGAGTTAGTTGCCCACACCACTCGGTTGCACGGCGGTCTTGCCAGACAATTGCAGGAGCGAGCGGTTGACCTGTGCGTTTATCCCACACGACGGTGGTTTCACGTTGGTTGGTTAAACCTATGGCTTTAATGTCTTTGGCGAGGATACGGGCAGAAGCGAGCGCTTGCTGTACGACGGCAATTTGGGTACTCCAAATTTCCTGAGCATCTTGCTCCACCCAACCCGAATGTGGGGTTTGAATATGGGTTTCCCGTTGAGCTGTAGCTTGAACTTGTCCATGTTCGTTAAAAATGATCGCACGACTTGAAGTCGTTCCTTGATCGAGTGCCAATAAATAGCTCATATATTTTTCTTTTGCGGTCTTGAAAAATAAAATATTAACGCAATTATGTAATTAAGCGCAGATCAATGTGTAATTGTTTCGAAATTGCATCGCAATTTTTTGCAGTTATGCTATGATGACGCTACTTTGGGGATGTTTCTGGCTTCGACGCTGGTGATGAAACTCATAGATGCATGTCGAGAGCGCATTTTCTCTCGTAAATCAAATTTGCATATTTTAGTCGCAAACGACGAAACTTACGCTCTAGCTGCCTAAGGGCAGCTTGTCCGCATCCCTGAATACTTGTGGTTAGGGGTCCCGACTGAAGCGAACGCACACAAGTCCGTATAAGATCAAGCCTTGGGGTCTTATACTAAATCTTAAAGGATCGCGATTTGTACCCTGTTCGTCGGGTCACAAAGAGCTAAATCAATAGACGATATCTAAGCATGTAGTATTCTCGAGCGTAGTGCTGGCGGACGCGGGTTCAACTCCCGCCATCTCCACCAAAATTCTAAAAAGTCGAACCTTCGGGTTCGGCTTTTTTTATGATTAATTAAAAACATTTTTTGGTACAACAATGACTCAAGTCCAGCTTCAAGAACTGCAAAAACAACTCTGGAATATTGCCAATACTTTGCGCGGTAAAATGGGGGCAGATGAATTCCGTGATTACATTTTGGGCTTGATCTTCTACAAATATTTGTCTGAAAAAATTCAAAATAATGCCAACGACATTTTGGCGCCTGATCAAATTAAGTTTGCAGAATTGGTTGAAGATACTGAAATTAATCAAGCATATTTGAGTGCTGTTCGTGAAGAATGTCTTGCCAGTATGGGCTATTTCTTAGCGCCACAAGAATTGTTCCATAGTATGGCAACATTGGCTCGAGCAAAAAAATACATTTTGGATGATGTAATTAAAACCCTTAAGGCAATTGAGCAAAGTACGCTGCGTACAGATGCGGCAGATGATTTTTCGCATTTGTTTGAAGACATGGATTTAAGTTCGACTAAGTT
This sequence comes from Acinetobacter sp. YH12144, assembly GCF_013418345.1. Lineage (NCBI taxonomy): Bacteria > Pseudomonadati > Pseudomonadota > Gammaproteobacteria > Moraxellales > Moraxellaceae > Acinetobacter > Acinetobacter sp. YH12144. Next base: position 46,482 of record NZ_VPCD01000018.1, read on the forward strand.
GGGAAATACGCCTGATGACCGCAATGAGCTGATTAGCCGTGTAATCGTACATTTAGACGATATTAATTTTGATCTGTCGAATACTGAGTCTGATATTTTAGGCGATGCTTATGAGTTTCTCATTGGTGAATTTGCTTCAGGTGCTGGTAAAAAAGCAGGTGAGTTTTATACACCGCAAATGGTTTCGACTTTGCTTGCAAAACTTGTCACCTTAGGTAAAGAACGTCTACGCAGTGTATATGACCCGACTTGTGGTTCAGGATCTTTATTGCTACGTGTAAAGCGTGAAGTCGGCGATGTGGATGCGATTTACGGTCAAGAAATGAATCGTACGACCTATAACTTGGCACGTATGAACATGATTTTGCATGATGTGCATTACTCAAAGTTTGAAATTAAGCAGGAAGATACTTTAAAACGCCCACAGCATATGGAATTGAAATTTGATGCGATTGTAGCGAATCCACCATTTTCGGCAAAGTGGTCTGCGAGTGAGTCATACTTAAGCGATCCGCGTTTCCGTGATTTTGGCAAATTAGCTCCAAGTTCTAAGGCAGATATGGCGTTTTTACAGCACATGCTTTATCAGTTAGATGAAAATGGGACTTTGGCGATTGTACTGCCGCATGGGGTTTTGTTCCGTGGTTCGAGTGAAGGGCATATTCGTAAGCATTTAATCGAAAAGTTAAATGTGATTGATACGATTATTGGCTTGCCTGCCAATATTTTCTATGGCACGACTATTCCAACCTGTGTGTTGGTGTTGAAGAAAAACCGTGAGCATAGCGACAATATTTTATTTATTGATGCGAGTAACGAGTTTGATAAGCAAAAGAATCAAAACAAGCTTTTGCCAGAGCATTTAGACAATATTATTGGTGCATTTGAAAACCGTCAAAATATTGAAAAATATGCATATGTAGCGAGTCTGCAAGAAGTTGCTGACAATGATTACAATTTGAATATTCCACGTTATGTGGATACTTTTGAAGCCGAAGCTGAAATTGATTTAGATGCAATAGCGAAACAACTTCAAGCCTTAGAAGTGGAAAGTCAAAAGACTGATGCGGTGATTGCGAGTTTCTGTAAAGAGTTAGGCATTGATTCACCTTTTTCGGAGGTGAAGTAATGGCTTCGCCTAAGTTACGGTTTAAAGAATTTGATGGAAATTGGCTAGCAGCCACGTTAGAAAATTTAGCAGAAGTGGAGCGTGGTAAATTTTCTGTACGCCCGAGGAATGATCCAAGGTATTTTGGTGGCGAGATGCCATTTGTACAAACAGGGGATGTAACAGGCTCTGATGTTTATTTGAAAGGATATAGTCAAACTTTGAATACAGATGGTATTCGAGTAAGTAAGGTATTTCCTGCTGATACGATTTTAATTACGATTGCCGCAAATATTGGTGATACTACAATTACCAAATATCCAGTTGCTTGTCCTGATAGTGTTGTTGCCATTCAACCAAAACGAGAAAAAGCAAACACAATTTTCTTAAAGAATATTATTGACCTTCAAAAAGACAATTTAGATTCTCAAGCAACTCAAAATGCTCAAAAAAATATTAATCTTCAGGTCTTAAAGCCTTTAGAGTTAATTGTTCCATCCAAAGAAGAACAAACTAAAATCGCTTCTTTTCTTTCCGTCGTGGATGAAAGGATTGGTCAACTGAGCCAAAAACATGAACTACTGAGCCAATATAAACAAGGCATGATGCAAAAGCTGTTTAGCCAGCAGATTCGTTTTAAAGCGGATGATGGGAGTGAGTTTGGGAGGTGGGAGGAAAAGATTCTTGCAGAAATTGGAGTCTTTAAAAATGGTCTCAATAAAGATAAAGAATCATTTGGTTTTGGTTTCCCTTTCATTAATTTGATGGATGTATTTGGAAACAAAGTTGTTGAAACGGATAAATTAGGTCTAGTTGATGCTAATCAAAAAGACCTAGAGAATTATGATCTTAAAAAAGGTGATGTATTGTTTATACGCTCATCTGTAAAAGCTGAAGGTGTAGGACAAACTGCATTGGTTATGCATGATTTACCCAATACTGTTTACAGCGGATTTTTAATTAGATTTAGAGAGAGTTATGGCTTAGATTTAGGTTTTAAAAAGTACTGTTTTATGAATAATGATTTTAGATTGCAATTGCTTGCTAAAAGTACAACAAGTGCTAATACAAATATCAATCAAGAGTCTTTATCTAGTTTATCAATTAAAATCCCTTGCCTAGAAGAACAAACCAAAATCGCCAATTTCCTGTCTGCCATTGACCAAAAAATTGAAACTGTTGCACAGCAAATTGAACAAGCCAAACAGTGGAAAAAAGGCTTGTTACAGCAAATGTTTGTCTGATTGTTTATATTGCTTCATAAAATTCCTGCATTTATTCAAATGTGGGAATTTTTTATTTAACTGGTGTTACGCAGGAACATCAGAAGCGCAATTTGATTCAAATAAAAGTACGATACGCGGTAAGGTCATCCGCAAGTGTTTGAGACAGGACTACATCTATTCAAAAAGGTTTTTGCGATACTTTGAATAAGTAGACGCTAGTGAACGAGTTTTGTCGGTGAGGTGCATTGCACCGCAAGATGGTTTCCTTGCGAAGCACGCTTCTCGTTTTGCCGAATGAGAAACATCGTTTCGTAAGAGTATCTCCAGCCGAAGGCTAATCCCTTTATTTAAACCCTAGATGTAAGACTCCGTCGAATAGACTTAAAAAGCATTTTAAAAATGCGTAATTACTTTTACGTGCGTAATATCAGTAATTTAAGAAAGTACTGAAGGATTCCTAAAAGAAAAAACAGTGATCTGTATCATCAGTTTAGATGTTTATTTGATGAATTTAAAAGATTGAAAAATATAATAAATCTATTAGAATCAATAGATATGCATACCAATAGTTAAAAACTGAGCAGTATTATAAATGTCGACCCAAAAAGAACTCGAACTCGAAAACCAATTTATAGCGCATTTAACAACTTTAGGGTACGAACGTGTTCAGTACAGAAACGAAACAGCTTTACTCCTAAACTTAAAAAATCAAATAGAGAAATTTAACGCACTGACTGCGCCACTTACACATGAGCAATGGGAACAGGTGTGGAATTACCTGAGCAGTGAACATACGATTTTTGGCAAAGCCAAACTTTTACGTGGTTCATATCAGCTTAAACATGATGACGGTACGACCCAAACACTGCGCTTTTTAAGTGATGATGCAGCAAAAAATATTTTTCAAGTGACCAACCAAGTGACGGTTCATTACGGGGAGAGCGGTACAGAAACCAGCCGTTTTGATGTCACGCTATTGATCAACGGCTTTCCCTTAGTACAAGTTGAACTCAAACGCAGTGGCGTAGAAATCGCACAAGCGTTTCACCAAGTGCATAACTACAGTAAAGACGCCTATACATCTGGACAAGGTCTGTTTGGATACATCCAGCTCTTTGTCATTAGCAACAGCGTAAATTGCTTATATTATTCACACGGTACGCCACTGTTTGATTTTACATTTCCGTGGGCAGATGAAAGCAACAAAGCTATTAATGACTTGAGTAAATTTACCGAAGCATTTTTAAACGCACCACATATTACGAAAATGATCAGTAAATACATCGTTCAGCATCAAACCAATGAATGCTTAATGGTGCTGCGACCTTATCAAGTCTATGCAGTTGAAAACATGATTCAGCATGTGAAAACCTCAACCGATCATGCCTATATTTGGCATACAACAGGTTCAGGTAAAACACTCACGGCATTTAAAGCCAGTGAAATCATGCGTCAGTTGCCAGAAATAGAAAAAGTTATCTTTGTCGTGGACCGAAAAGACCTAGATAATCAAACCACTAAAGAGTTCAATGCCTTTGTTCCCGACTGCGTAGACCAAACGACCAACACCAAAACATTGGTCGAACAGCTCATCGGTAAACGGCTGAACTCACGAAAAAATGAAAGCAATATACTCACAGATAAATTGGTCGTGACGACCATTCAAAAGCTGAATAACGCAATTACACTCCCTAAATTCAGAGAATTGATCGCTGATTTGGCAGATAAAAAAGTCGTATTTATTTTTGATGAATGCCACCGCAGTCAATTTGGTGATACTCACCAAAATATCAAACGCTTCTTTAAACAGGCGCAAATGTTCGGTTTTACAGGCACGCCTATTTTTCCTGTGAACTGTCAAAGCATTGGTGGGGTGAAATACACCACAGAATTTCTATTTCCTAAACGGCTGCATAAATATGTGATTGTCGATGCGATAGCAGATAAAAATGTTTTACCTTTTCAAATTGATTATGTGGGGCAATTTACCGCTCATCAGGTGAATGCTGGTGATGAAAAAATACAAGGTATCGATACTAAAGAACTGTATGACAACCCTGAGCGCTTAGAAAAAATTGTACGTTATATTTTAAAAAATCATGACAAAAAAACGGCAAAACGCGAATTTTGTTCAATGTTTTGTGTCAGCTCAGTAGATGTCCTACTTCAATATTATGAAATATTTACCAGAGTCCAAGCAGAGTTGGTTGCAGAAGCGGACAAGAAGGAAGAAATTTATACCCCTTTAGTGATTGGTACGATTTTTTCTTTTGGAGCGCAGGACACGACAAACGATGCCAATGACTCCACAACAGGTACGATTTCTGAAGAAGAACTAGAACAGCCGAGTCAAGTTGATATGGGGCGTAAAGCGCAACTTGAACGGATCATTGCAGAATTCAATACGCGCCATCTGACTAGCTATAACTGTGACGAAGGATTTTATGAATATTATAAAAATCTAGGTGATCGCGTTAAGTACTTCAAAGTTCCTAAACCACCTAAAGAAGTTGGGGAGTTGAAAGGTCCGCCAATTGATTTGCTGTTGGTGGTGAATATGTTCCTGACAGGTTTTGACTCATTGCCACTTAATACGATTTATGTCGACAAGAACTTAAAATATCACGGTTTAATTCAGGCTTTTTCGCGTACAAACCGTATTTATAAGCCAACAAAAGCTTTTGGCAATGTCGTGTGTTTTAGAAATTTAAAGCAGGCAACAGATAAAGCTCTTTCTACTTTTGCAGACGACCAAAATTTTGAGCAAGTGATTGTGCCACCGTTGGATCAACAATTAGCAGAATTTAATAAGTGTGTTAGTGAATTAAGAAAAATAACACCTGAGTGTCAGTCAGTAGATGATCTAAAACTCGAAAGTCAGCAGTTGCAGTTTATTCAAGCTTTTCGTGATGTGATTCGTCTACATTCACAACTGAAAATGTATACAGACTTTGATGTTGATAAAGCAGTTATAGTGCCGCAAGAACTTGAAGACTATAAATCTAAATATAAAGATTTGTATGACAGAATAAATAAAGGTACAGCAGTTGAAAAAAATTCAGTGCTACGTGACGTGAATTTTGCTTTAGATTTTATTATTAGTGATTATGTAAATCAGGATTATATTTATACATTATTAAATATGATTGCTGCTGCGCCACCATCCTCGATTCAAAGGGCTAAACAGCAGCAACAACTCCAATCTTTACTCAGTAATGACCGAAAAATGTATAAAAAAATGGATTTGATTCAGAAGTTTATTGATGAACAAATGCCACGAATGCTGAATGGTCAAAGTGTTCAAGATGCATTTAAGCAGTTTTGGGATGCAGAAAAACAGCAAGCCTACGATGTTTTTTGTAAAGATGAAAATCTTGTGATGGATGAGTTTAAAAAAGTGGTTAAACGATTTGATTTTACTGAACGTTTTCCGCACGCACATGAAATTCGTCCATTGCCAAAAAACAAGCCTTCAGCACTGGTGAGTAAAGTCTATTTTGAGGGATTGCATCAGAAAACCAATGCGATTTTAGAAAAATATGATTTACGGATTTAAACGTTAAGCTAAGTTATGAAAAATATTTACTTAAAAGGAGGATTCTTTTTTTATGGAATTTAAGAACCTTATCCTGTTTATTCAATAATTGTATGATTAAATTTCTTAGAATAAATATGATTTAAAAACAAATCACAAAGTGAGGCGAAAATTAAATTTCGCGCCAAACTTCATTCTTATCTTTCAATGAAATCACAAAGTTAAATTTGTCATCATTACTTACCAAAAGGCCTTCTGGCGTTTGCATAATCACTTTTAGAACGGTACCAGTTTCAAAAACCAAAGGACTGCAATTTTCTTTATTTAATGTAATTGGTTTGAGTAATTCAACAATTGCACTTTCCATTTTACTTCCCCAAGCATAGGTTGTTAATTGAACTTAGCATATTATTGGTGAAGAAACATGTTTTGTAAATGACGTGAGCTACATCGCAGAAAATATTTTAGAGAATTCCATAACTTAAGTTTAAATAATGGTTAAATAAATTATGGTTTTTAATCTATTGATATCAAAGAAAATTTATAAAATTACAAATTTTTTAAGTGTATCTGTATGCTTAAGATGCGTTTTTTGTTCCACAAACAATGACCAAATCATCAATATGACTTGATCAATAAAGGAATTTAAGGCAATTTTCAGTTTTCATGCTTAAGCTAACAGAATGATGTGTCGTCTTGTATTTGATTGTTAAATTTCAGATTAAACAGCGTTAAATATTCAATCTGAACAAGAAAATTAATGAAATAAAACTTATCATCAGCAACTCAAACTAAAAACAAAGATTCAGGGAAATGTAGGACTAATGTTTAAATCTTTTTTTCCAAATCCAAAATGGTTTTTTGGATCATTCCTTATATGGTTCATAATTAATATCGCCTTATGGTATAGCGGTGGTCATAGTTGGGGGACGATGTTCGGTTTACCTGCAAATTATCATCTTGCAGAGTTGCCAATTGCTGTCAGCCGATTTTGGAGTCCCAAATTTTTATGGTTCTATGTTTGGTTTTTTGTAGCAACGGCGCTTTTTGCAGCCTTTTGGAAGATCAAATCAGATAATCCTTGGCAGCGATGGTCAGTGTGGGGAACCGCACTTATTCTATTTAATGTTTGGTTTAGTGTGGAATGTAATGTCGTGATCAATGCTTGGTATAACCCATTCTATGACCTGATCCAGAAAATGCTTTCAGGTGGTGGGGGCGAAGTGACGATGCTATATTCTGAGATACTGACTTTTCTCTATGTGGCCATGGTGTATGTCACACTGGCTGTATTGAACCTGTTTTTCGTCAGTCATTATGTTTTTCGTTGGCGTACTGCAATGAATGACTTTTATACTGCGCATTGGGAAAAACTGAGAACCATCGAAGGTGCCTCACAGCGTATTCAAGAAGACACGATGCGCTTTGCAAAAACCACAGAAGGACTTGGGGTTAGCTTAGTTGAATCGGTGATGACCTTAATTGCATTTCTACCTGTGCTGCTAACTTTATCAACACATGTAAAGAAATTACCTGTCGTGGGGGAAATCGCCTATGCATTGGTTTGGGCGGCAGTCCTTTGGGCAGTATTAGGGACGGTTATTTTAATGCTGGTGGGTTATAAACTACCGGGTTTGGAGTTTAATAATCAAAAAGTCGAAGCGGCATATCGTAAAGAGTTAGTTTATGGTGAAGATCATGCAGATCGAGCAGACCCTTTCACATTAAAAGAATTATTTACTAAAGTTCGTTTTAATTATTTTAGACTGTATTTCCACTACGCTTATTTCAATCTGGTTCGTATTTGGTACATGCAACTGGATAATATTTATGGATATTTTATTTTGTTTCCAAGTATTGCTGCGGGAACAATTACGCTCGGTATATTAATGCAAATTTTAAATGTCTTTGGGCGTGTACGTGATTCTTTCCAATACCTGATTTCCTCGTGGACAACCATTATTGAACTGATTTCTATTTACAAACGTTTAAAAGTATTTGAAGAAAAAATTAACAATTGAGTTTATAAATTTAAAAAAAACCTGTAATAAAATGCAGGTTTTTTTATGACTTTAATTTTAAGTTAATATATTTCAATAAAATCAATAGATTAATATTTTTAGATGAGCTGTTTTTTTACTCGATTCCATATTGTCGCTCGAATCATGGATAGGCCCAGCTTTATATTATTATTAATAATAGAGGCTTGTTCTGATGGCAGATTTGATAAGCACATAGCGATACATAAATGCTTGCGAAATAACCTAAAAGGGAACGATGATGACCGTTCACCAAGGATAAACAAATACACTTAAATAAAATGTGAAATTCATCAAATTAAAATTAACAACATATGCACACATCTCAAACGTGTACGATTTTAGTGATTAAATTTATAAAAATAATAAATAAAATCAAGATTATAAAATTGTGAAAGGCACTAAATTACGCTATTTTTTAAGGGTGAATTTTTTGAGATTTTTGCTGTGAATTTAAAGGCAATTTTATGGGTGGGGAGTATTGGATTTGCATTACATGGTTGTACAACCATGCAGAGTTTAAACCCAAATTCATTTAATCATTATGCATCACCACAAGAAGTGATTAATCAAAAAGGGCTAAATAGCTCAAATGGGAAGGCGAAAGAATACGTCTATGATTGGGGGCCACAAAAGAAAAATATGGAAGCAGAATCAGTTATACCCAAGCAAAATATGAGCAGTTACTGCCAAGCCAAAAATGGCAAATTTATTCAACTGAATAAAAGCAATTTGAACCAAGTCAAAAATGCATGGAGTCGTAAATTATTAGCGACCTATAGCAGTATAAAACAGGGCACAGGCGTATTTCAGTGTAGTCAGGCAGATGGACAACGCTGGATGGTTGCAATTGAACCCGTTTCAGAGCGTAAATCAAATGACCGTTCTGAAACCCGCTTAGTGAGTTTGTATACAGCAATCATCGGACCCGAAGAACGTCGCAAAAATTATAATAAACAAGAAGACGCTGTAGCTAAAAAAGCAGCATCAAGCAAAGCCAAAGCAACGACAACAAAAAGCAATACAAAAGATGAAGCAAAAAAAGAAGTAGAGACTAAAAAAGAAACCAAAGCCAAAGAGCCTGAAAACAAACCTATAGTGAAACCAGTTGCAGAAACATCGCAACAGATACAAATGCGCTTATATGTCAATGCACGACGTGACTTAAATGCAGGAAAAAACCAAGTCACCGCTTGTAATAATGCACAGCGCGCTTATAGCTATGGCAAATTAAATGGTGCAAATGCCAATAGAGCCTATGCTGAATCAGGTATGCTCGTTGCAAAATGCTTAACGTCAGTGCCTGCATATAGCAAAAGTTATCCAAACGCCAATGCAAGAGCAAAAGGCATCCTACAAAACTTAGCGACCAACTATAACCACGCAGGGGCAAAAAATATGTTGAATCGTATGAAATAAACTTCAACAGGATAAAAGCCATTTGGGGAAATAAGCTTTTATCCTGATCCAATGATGTACTCAGATAAAATTTTAAAAAATAATAAGGAAAAACCATGAGTTCAGTAAATGAAACTTATTTTAATGCACCATTATTTGACCGAGAATTAACAGAGATTACAGTCAATATCGAGCAAACACCCTTCTTTTTGAATGATCGTGGGCATCCAACATATTTAGCATCACTTGGGGCAGGAATTCATTTAATTACCGAGTCAGCCACCAATGCGAAAATGACGATGGGAAATCCCTACGATGTACCTTCCGAAATTTCGACTAAAATTACCAATTGGGGGGAGCAAACGGAGCTTGAATTTGAAGGGCAACACTTCGAGTTTATGCCATTGGTGGCAAGCAAAGAAACCGCGGCAGCTTTTGGTATCACCTTAGTTCAAGCAGGTGAAGCGATTCAGATTCATTCAAATCAAAAACGACTGTCAGAGATTCATTATGAATACGGCATGATGGCAGGGCATTATTTGCCTTATGAAAATGCAACATCAAAATTAAATGGCTGTAAAACTTTAACGCCATTTGTCATTACTGATTTAGAACATCATGACTTTCCGCATATTTTTTGCTCGACCGATCAAGATCAACTGCCTCTGGTCATCTCAGTAGGGCGCTATTTTCCAAATCTAGGCAAGATTTACTTGGCAGATTTATGGGTCAATCCCGGAGATGCTTTATACATTCCTGCGAAACCCAAATATTCGAATCCTGAGTTTATTGACCTACATAATAACCGTAATGCAGCACTTGCCTGTTGGCGAGGGGATAGCAATAAATCGACATTGACCACCCATAGTTTGCTCGATACCCATGGACATTTTTATTGGTATTGGAATAGAAGGCCAACGATTCATCCTCTCATCTATGCACCGACTAGCAAAAATGAATAGTTGAGTTACACAGACCAAACAGCAAATACAGCACTTCATGATACAAAGGTGACTTAAGTTTTGGGAGTTTGGTCTATGGCTTACGGTTTATCTAAAAAAATACATCTACGTTTTTCCCGACCAGCAGGTTTGGCTTTATTGACGCTCATGATGCTCGGGACGACTCAGGTGAGTTTGGCGAGTCCGACGGTCGATCAGCTCAGTCAATGTTTAGTGAAATCGACCACTGCGGCGGATAAAACAGCAGTTTTACAATGGACTTTTTCAGCATTGGCAGCGCATCCAGATTTAAAACAATACAGTAATGTCAGTGATGCGCAAAAAACGCAACTCGATAAAAATCTGGCTCAAGTGATGCAGCGAATCTTGGTTGAGCAATGTTCTACGCAAACGCAGGCTGTAATTAAAGCCGACGGTCTACAGGCTGTAGGCGAAAGTTTTCAAGAGCTTGGTAGTATCACTGGGGATGAAATATTAAAGACGCCTGAAATTAAACAACAATTACAAGGCGTACTGCGTTATGTCGATTTGAATAAATTGGTGACCAAATTTTTAACCCCAGAAATTTGGAATAAGTTAGGTGTAGTTCGTTAATTTTATTTTGAGTAAATAAAAAAATGCTCCTTTTATACAAGGAGCATTTTTTATGGATTCACCCTAAATGGATGATGATCCAATGCGTTTTAGTTTCGTGACTCAAGCATTAAATGGTAATCGTCGCGCCTAATGCTTTAACAAATTGCGCCATCCACGCAGGGTGAGCAGGCCAAGCAGGAGCAGTAACTAAATGACCGTCGGTCACTGCATCCGTGACTGCAATATCGGCATACTGTCCGCCTGCCAATTTGACTTCAGCGGCACAAGCCGGGTAAGCGGAACAGGTGCGGCCTTTAAGTACATCTGCTGCTGCAAGGATCTGTGCGCCATGACACACGGCTGCAATTGGTTTTTTCACACTGTCAAATTCACGTACGATTTCAATCACACGTGCATTCATACGTAAATATTCAGGTGCACGACCACCCGGAATCACTAAGCCGACATAGTTATCTGAGTTAACTGCATCAAAGTCATAGTTAATGGCAAAGTTATGACCGCGTTTTTCGCTATAAGTTTGTTCACCTTCAAAATCATGAATGGCTGTGGCAATGCTGTCGCCAGCTTTTTTGTCAGGACAAACGGCATGAACGGTATAACCAAGACCAACTAAAAATTGAAAAGGTACCATTGTTTCGTAGTCTTCAGCATAGTCGCCCACGAGCATAAGAATTTGTTTTGACATGATGTAACCCTCTGTTGAAATATGATTTATATCAATTTTTCATTTACCTTAGCATATTGGAATGACAGTTTTAAGCAGGCTGTAAATTCTTTAGTTGTATATTTTTATCTGGATTTATAAAAGTTATAGATGGTTATAGTTCAAATTATGATGAGTTTAGTAGGCTAGATGCTATCAATTATTAATGACTTTGGTGTTTTTCACATAGCTTTAAAAAGTTAAATATTTACCTCTCCCTTGTGCAGCAGTGCTGTTCATCTACTAAATAGAGAGGGGACTTCTATTACAGAATCCATAACGGTATTAAATTAGCAATGGAAGCACCTTCTCCCACTGGGAGAAGGCGGGGGGTAGAGGGAAACTTAAAAAATTAAATCAGATCAGGATAAAATTTCTCAAATCCCTCATTCACCGCTTCACCTCGCAGCAAATAGCCTTTCGGTTGGATATAACTATAAATTTCCCGTGCGGGTTGTTCATGCCAGCCAATGTTAAAAGCACAGAGTTTTGGGAAAAATTGCAAATGACTATAGTTCAGATGGTTATGAATCCAATAGGCGAGTTGTTGCCAATTGCTTTGGTCTTTTTCATAAAGTTCTAGAAATGATGGAATGACAATACACGCCGTTGCACCGTAGCCTTTTGCATCTGGATAGTCCCAAATATGGCTTGCAAAGTTTTTCTTGTTACTTGCGCAATTATGTCCTTTTTCATTGCCGAGTTGGTTCACGCTTGGTGAACGGTATGCAGAACGAATGGCAATACATCCAAACTTTTCTTGCAGTGGTTCAAGTAGTTCTTCGCAGAGTTTCGAGCCCGTACGAATGGCAATATCAGGATGGTCAGGGACGTTGGGTACACCGTACCAATTGGCGATTTCACTATAGAGAAAGTCACGCATAAAGAAAGACTTTGAAAGTTGAATACGTCCTAAGTATTCAAGTTTGGCGATGGATGATACTTTTTATTCGTTTTTTAAACTCATAATCCTATGTTAATTTCATATTATTTATAAAAAAATGAGTTGATAGATAAATGTCAATATATATACAACGCGATACAAGTTTTACTGAAAGTGAAAGATTGGTTAATGATTTGGGGGCTAAATCTTTCCTAAAGTTTTGGACATGGCCAAACTTATTTAGGGATCAAGAAGGTGGTAAAGAGATTTGTGATCTTATTGTTGTCTTTGGCAATGATATTTTACTAATTAGCGATAAAGAAATTGAGTTTAAGAGTGAAAAGGGAGAACTTGTAGGGTGGAAAAGATGGTACAGAGATGCCATAACAAAATCATTTAAGCAGACCAAAGGTGCTGAAAGATGGATTAGGTCATATGCAGACAGACTTTTTGTTGATAAGAAATGCACAACAAAATTTCCAATCAATATTGATCTCAGCAATGCCAAATTTCATCATATTTTAGTTACACATGGTTTAGAAAATATACTAGAAGAAAAATTGGGTTATGGAAGCTTAAGGTTTAATAATGATATTAATTTGGGTGACACTGAACCTTATAGGATAGGGGAAATTAATAACGAACCTTTTGTTCATGTTTTTACAGAAAAAACTTTAAAGGACTGTTTGGAGCATTTTGATACTGCAAATGACTTTATAGAATACTTAAAACTAAGAGAGAACTTTTTTCTTACAGACAAAGATGTCAGTGTAAATGCTGAAGGTGATCTAATAACTTTATGGTACGAAAGTTATGATGAAACTACAGAAGAAAGAAATATTTTTTCACATTCAGAAATGAGGAAGGATTCGATCAATTTAAAATATCCTACTTTTGATAAGTTCATTGATAGACAAGATTTTAAGTTAAGAAAAAAACTAGACGAAAACAGTTATTTTTGGGATACCTTAATTGAGTCCTTTAGTTTTCATATTTTAAATGGGACTTCTGTTGCAAATAATAATTGGACAGAAATATATGAGATTGAAGAAAAAATTAGAAATATGGCTTTTGCTAATAGATTTCAAAGAAGAATTTTAGGCGATGCATTTGTTGAAATGTATTATAGTTTTAAAAATAAAAGGGGGACAAGACAACTTTTAGTAGATGGATTAGAACAAGCTTATTTATTTTTCTGTTTACCTATCTCAAAAGATTATGGCACGTTAGAAAAGTATCGTGAAGTTAGAAAAATGATGTTAGGTGACTATGCTGTAATTTATAAGTTGAGATATCCAAATATTTCTAGTTTAGTGATGATTGGTTATGCATCTGCAAGAGATGATTCGATTTTAGATACTAGTTTTTTTGAAGAGGGCAATGATTTCGGGTATATCGATTTTTCAAATTGGTCTGAGGAAGATAATCAACAGGCAAAATTAGTGCTAGAAGAATATGAAAGACATAATTTAGTAGGAAAAAATAAGATCACCGAAATGACGGCAGAAGAGTTTAAACCGACCTATAAGAAAACCCGCTCTTAAGCGGGTTTTCTTATAAAGAAAAATCAGATCAACCAATCAATTTTTTCATCAATTCATTCACTTGAGCAGGGTTGGCTTTACCTTTCGCTGCTTTCATTACTTGACCAACTAAACCGTTGAAAGCTTTCTCTTTACCAGATTTAAACTCTTCAACCATCTTTTCGTTGGCAGCAAGTACGTCTTTAATAATCGCTTCAATTGCGCCTGTATCAGTTTCCTGTTTCAAGCCTTTTTCTGCAATCACTTCGTCCGCAGTTTTGCCTTCTTCCCACATAAAGCCGAATACTTGCTTCGCAATCTTACCGTTAATCGTGTTGTCCACAATACGTGCAATCATGCCACCAAGTTTCTCTGCTGTTACAGGAGAGTCAGCTAGTTCTAAGCTCGCTTTGTTTAAAGCACCAGAGAATTCGCCCATCACCCAGTTCGCAGCCACTTTACCTTGCGCAGCGCCGCCAGCAGCTTTTACTACGTCTTCATAAAACTCTGACATTTCACGAGTAAGCGTAAGCACGTGAGCATCGTACTCAGTCACACCAAAGTCTGCTACAAAACGCGCACGACGTGCAGCAGGCAACTCAGGTAACGCAGCACGAGCTGCTTCAATTTGTGCATCTGCAATAATAACAGGCAACAAGTCAGGGTCTGGGAAGTAGCGGTAATCGTTCGCTTCTTCTTTCGAACGCATTGAACGTGTTTCCATCTTCACAGGGTCGAATAAACGCGTTTCTTGGTCAATCGTGCCATCCCATTCTAGGATTTCCATTTGACGTTCGATTTCAACGTTAATCGCTTGTTCAATGAAGCGGAATGAGTTGAGGTTTTTAAGCTCGCAACGTGTACCAAACGGTTGACCCGGACGGCGTAAAGACACGTTACAGTCCGCACGGAATGAACCTTCAGCCATGTTACCGTCAGAAATGCCTAACCAACGCACTAAAGTGTGGATCGCTTTAATGTAGGCAACCGCTTCTTCAACCGAACGCATATCAGGTTCAGATACGATTTCAAGTAAAGGTGTGCCTGCACGGTTTAAATCGATACCAGATTGACCTTCAAATTGGTCATGGATCGATTTACCTGCATCTTCCTCAAGGTGAGCACGGGTTACGCCAATGCGCTTAACCGTACCATCTTCAAGTTGAATGTCGATATGACCCAAGCCCACAATCGGGTTGTCCATTTGGCTGATTTGGTAGCCTTTTGGAGAGTCAGGGTAGAAATAGTTTTTACGTGCAAATACAGAAGCTTGGTCGATGTAAGCATCGATACCCAAACCAAAGCGAATCGCAAGATCAACTACTTCTTTGTTGAGTACTGGCAATACGCCCGGCATTGCCAAATCTACAAGGCTAGCTTGTGTATTTGGGTCTTGACCAAATGTGGTAGATGAACCTGAGAAAATTTTGGTATTGGTTGCAAGCTGAGTGTGAATCTCGATACCAATCACCACTTCCCAACCATCAATCAGGTTAGATTTTGGTTTCGCAGCGTTTTTAGCCATTATGCATTCTCCTCAGCAATTGCAGCGCGTTGTGTATGCCAATCGGTTGCTTGTTGGTACTGATGCACCACAGACAACAATTGAGATTCTGACCAGTAGTTACCAATCAACTGTAAGCCAACAGGCAAGTTGTCTTTGTCAAAACCAACAGGCGCGTTAATCGCAGGTAAGCCTGCCAAGTTCACTGCAATAGTGTAGATGTCGCCTAAGTACATTTCTACAGGAGATAAGTTTGCACCAATCTTATATGCCGTAGTCGGTGCAGCAGGAGCCGCAATCACGTCTACAGACTCAAATGCTTTTAAGAAATCTTGTTGAATTAAACGACGTACTTTTTGTGCTTTCACATAATAAGCATCGTAGTAACCCGCAGACAGCGCGTAAGTACCAATCAAGATACGTTGCTGCACTTCTTTACCAAAACCTTCTGAACGTGAACGTTTGTACAAGTCCATTAAGTCCACAGGATTTTCTGCACGGTACCCATAACGTACACCATCGAAACGAGATAAGTTAGACGATGCTTCAGCAGGTGCGATCAAGTAATACGTTGGTACGTAGCTTTCAGTCATGTTCAGGTCAATCTCAACCAAGATTGCGCCCATTTCTTCAAGCTTTTTCAACGATTCTTCAACACGTGCTTTCACGTCTGCATCTAAACCAGCAACATTAAAGTACTGTTTCGGAATACCGATGCGTAAGCCTTTTACAGAAGTACCGTTCAGGTTCGCCACGTAGTTATCGACGTCTTTTTCAACAGAAGTTGAATCTTTCGCATCATGACCTGCCATCACGTTCATGAGGTAAGCACAGTCTTCAGCCGAACGTGCCATTGGGCCGCCTTGGTCTAAAGATGATGCATACGCAATCATACCGAAACGAGAAACACGACCATACGTCGGTTTAAGACCAGTCAAACCGCAGAATGATGCAGGCTGACGGATTGAACCGCCTGTATCTGTACCTGTTGCGAAAGGCGCAAGATCAGCCGCTACTGCAGCCGCAGAACCGCCTGAAGAACCACCGGGAACATGGTTTAAGTTCCAAGGGTTCGCAGTCGCGCCGTAGAATGAGTTTTCACTTGTTGAACCCATGGCGAATTCATCCATGTTCACTTTACCTAAAGTGACAAGGCCCGCAGCTTTACCTTTCGCTACAACGGTCGCGTCGTAAGGAGAGATAAAATTGTCCAGCATTTTAGAACCAGCAGTGGTTTTAATGCCTTGGGTACAGAAAATATCTTTATGTGCAATTGGTACACCAGTCAACGCACTTGCATTGCCTGATTTAATTGCAGCATCAGCCGCATCTGCTTGCGCAAGTGCTTGTTCAGCTGTCACGGTCACGTATGACTTGACTTGAGCATCGATTTTTTCAATGCGTTTTAAATAGTGTTCAGTCAATTCGCGTGAAGAAAATTTAGCGCCAGCCAAACCTTCAGACAATTCACGAATTGATAAGCGATGTAAATCTGTCATGAGAAATATTTCTTTACGTTTAATTTGAAAAAATGTTGATCTGAATAAAAATTATTCAATCACACGCGGAACAAGGTACAAGCCATCCTGTACGGCAGGAGCAACTGCTTGATATGCTTCGCGATGATTGGTCTCAGATACCACGTCTTCACGTAAGGGCTGTGGATTGTCGAATGGACTTTTTAGTGGTTCAACACCGTCAGTATCGATGCCTTTCAGGGTTTCCATCATGCCTAAAATTTTATTTAAACTTTGAGCATAGTCAGCAGATTGCGCTTCATCTAGCGACAATCGAGCCAGATGGGCAATCGCTGAAACTGTTTGTGCATTTAGATCTGCAGAATGCTGTGCATCCGATGTAGACATAACATTACCTAATCAGTATTAAAAAAATTCAAAATATCGTGGCTTATAATAAGCGATTGACTTGTTCAAATCATCACATTTAGTTAAAGTTGCCACCTTGCGTCCATATAAAAGTTTAACTGAGAACGTCCCCGTGATTCTAAAACGACTAATTGGCTTGTTTTCGCCGGATCTTGCCATTGATTTAGGCACTGCAAATACACTTATTTATGCGCCAGGACGAGGCATTATATTAAATGAACCGACGGTGGTGGCAATTCGCCACAGTGGTTCACAAAAAATCGTTGCCGCAGTAGGTCTTGACGCGAAGCAAATGCTAGGTCGTACACCTGCAAATATTTCTGCGATTCGCCCAATGAAAGATGGTGTGATTGCAGATTTTGAAGTCACTGAAACGATGTTGAATCAATTCATTGGCAAAGTGCACGAAAAACGTTTGTTCCCACCTGCACCGCGTGTCGTGGTGTGTGTGCCATGTAAATCGACGTTGGTGGAACGCCGTGCAATCCGTGAAGCTGTATACAATGCAGGTGCACGTGAAGTTCGCTTAATTGAAGAGCCAATGGCTGCTGCAATTGGTGCAGGTATGCCTGTTGAGCAAGCCTGTGGTTCGATGGTTGTCGATGTTGGTGGTGGTACAACTGAAATCGCGATCATTTCACTTCAAGGTTGTGTCTATGCAGACTCACTACGTATCGGTGGTGATGTATTTGATGAACAAATCATTAACTACGTGCGTAAAGCACATGGTTGTGTGATTGGTGAAACCACTGCAGAAAACATCAAAAAAGAAGTTGGTATGGCGCTTCCAGAAGAAGGTGCAAAACCTTTGGAAATCGAAGTCCGTGGTCGTAACTTGGCTGAAGGTGTACCTCGTGCGATTACCGTAACTTCTGATGAAGTGACTCAAGCGATTTCTGATCCACTGCAAAACATTGTGGCTGCGGTTAAATCTGCACTAGAGCAAACGCCACCAGAGTTGTCTTCAGACATCGCAGAACGCGGTATTGTGTTGACTGGTGGCGGTGCATTACTTCGCAATCTTGATAAGCTTCTTGCAAAAGAAACAGGTCTTCCTGTCGTGGTTGCAGAAGATCCACTATCATGTGTTACACGTGGTGGTGGTAAGGTTCTCGAATTCTTCGATAACCCAAATCATGACATGTTATTTGTAGGCTAAGAAAAGGACTCGGCGGGTGCAAACGCAACTGTTTTCAAGACAACCGCCATCTTTTCGCTCATTTATCATTGCGGTGATTACATGCTTGGTGGTGCTTTTCTTTGATTGGCGCATGCCGCATGTAATTCAACCGGCCAGAGACGTCTTGTATGCGGCATATAATCCAATTTATGCACTTGCAAGCTATCCAGTGTTATCGCGAGAATGGCTGAATCAACAAACCAAGTCTGAAGCTCAATTACGTCGTGAAAATACCGCGATGCAAGCAGAGTTAATTCAGGCTCAAGTCCGTTTACAGAAACTTTCTGAACTTTCTGCTGAAAATACTCGACTGCGTGGACTACTCGATACACCACTCATTATTGATGGTCGTATGGAGATTGCCGAAGTCATTGGTACCGATGCTGATCCCTTACGTCATATTATTGTGATTAACCGTGGAGCCAGCAGTCAGCTTAAAGTGGGACAAACTGTACTCGATGACAAGGGCATTATGGGGCAAATTATCAATGTTTACCCGCATAGTAGCCGTGTCATGTTGCTCTCAGACAAAGAGCACTCTTTATCCGTGCGTATGGAGCATACCGGTATGCGCGCAATCGTTACGGGTACAGGTGACTTAGGTCGACTTAAGATGGAATACGTGCCAACCAGTGCGAATATCAAAGTCGGTGAAAAAGTCTATAGCTCAGGTCTAGGGGCACATTTCCCAGCGGGTTATTTGGTGGGTACAGTGTCGAAAGTCAGTCGTCACAATAGCGGTGAATTTGCCCAAATTGATATCAATCCTGCTGCCCAATTGGCAGGTGGTCATCATGTGGTTGTGCTATTTTCCGATTCATTAGCGATGGAGCAACCGCATGTCACTCGCTAAGCTTAGTCGTCATACAGAGCGCGACCCATTATTTCCGATTATCTTTTCCATCATTTTTGCATCCGTGCTGATGGTGTATCCGCTTTCTTATGACCTATCGGGTTGGCGCCCATTATTCATGATGATGATCATGCTATTTTGGGTCCTCTGTCAGCCGACATGGTGCGGTGTTTGGTTTGCATTTGCCACAGGTCTATTTACCGACTTATTGACTGATGCGCCATTTGGCATGAACGCACTGAGTTTTGTGGTCATTGCATTTGTGACACGCTTTTTGACCCGTGAACGTCGTATTCTCACATTTGGTAATTTATGGATTATTGCTGCAATGGCAATTTTCGCGCATTTACTGTTTGTGTGGATTGTTCAAGTGATGGGTGGAGCACAGTTTTCATTTGCCCGCCATTGGCAGCCAATTGTTACTAGCTTACTCATTTGGCCAATCATGTATTACTTCTTGAGAAAATGGCGCATATAATTTTAGCTTCGAGTTCTCCTCGACGACGCGAACTAATGCAACAATTAGGTCTGGAATTTGAAATTTTCAGTCCAGATATTGATGAGTCCGTGTTGGAAGGAGAACCTGTAGCGGATTATGTAGAGCGTTTAGCACGTGCCAAAGCTTGCGCAGTACAACAACAATTCCCTGATGCTATCGTTATTGCCGCGGATACTAGTTTAGGCGTAGATGAGCACATTTTAGGAAAACCAGCGTCGAAAGCACATGCTTTTTCTATGTGGGAAATGATCTCTGGACGAAAACATGATGTGTTTTCAGGTGTTTGTGTCAGTACAAAAGATCAAATATACAGTATAGTAGTGCGTACACAGGTTGAATTTCAAACGCTGAGTCTAGCTGACATGGAAAGCTATTGGGCAACAGGTGAACCAATCGGCAAGGCGGGAGCCTATGCTATTCAAGGAATTGCTGCGCGCTATATTCCTTGTATTGAAGGGAGCTACAGCAATGTTGTTGGGCTGCCTTTGCATGAAACCGTACAGTTATTACAGATAGTTAAGGCATTAAATTAACTGCTGCAACACAAGAATTTTTATAATGTTTTGAGTTTTGATATGTCTGACGAGTTGTTGATTAACGTCACACCGATGGAATGTCGGGTGGCGTTGATTCAAAACGGTACGGTCAATGAATTATTTGTTGAGCGCACCGTGAAGCGTGGGTTAGTGGGCAATATTTATAAAGGGAAAGTTGTTCGCGTGCTTCCGGGTATGCAGGCTGCTTTTATTGATATTGGATTGTCGAGAACGGCTTTTTTACATATCAATGATATGGTCTGGCAGCGCAATCAACCGACCCCGAACGTTTTTGAGCTGTTACAACCGGGGCAAGTACTCACTGTACAAGTCATGAAAGATATGTTGGGTACCAAAGGTGCACGACTTTCTACTGATCTTTCTATTCCTTCCCGTTACCTCGTTTTAATGCCATATGGCAGTCATACCGGTGTTTCACAGCGCATTGAGTCTGAAGAAGAACGAGATCGCTTGCGTAGCATGATTGAACGCATTCAAAAGGAACACAACTTACCGGGTTCAGTCATTGTTCGTACAGCTGCCGAAGGTATTCCTGAATGTGAAATTGCGCAGGACATGGCCTATTTAGCAAAACTGTGGGAATACATACAACGTAAACAACGCAGTATTGTCGTACCATCTTTGATTTTTGAAGAGCTACCTTTACCGCAACGCGTCATCCGTGATTTGGCCAATGAAGATACGTCTAAAATTCAGGTCGACTCACGTGAAGTGCATGGCAAATTGCAAGAGTTTGTTCAAGAATTTGTACCGAGTATGCAAAATCGCTTACTGCATTATCCGGGTGAGCGTCCAATTTTTGACTTGTACAATGTCGAAGAGGATATTCAGAAAGCCTTACAGACACGTGTAGCACTTAAGTCTGGCGGCTACCTGATGATCGATCAAACTGAAGCGATGACCACGATTGATGTCAATACTGGCTCCTACGTCGGTGGTCGTTCGCTTGAAGACACTGTGTTTAAAACCAATATGGAAGCCACACAGGTCATTGCACGTCAGCTCCGACTACGTAACTTGGGCGGGATTATCATTATTGACTTCATTGATATGCAAGAAGCACATCATCGTGAAGAGGTGATGAGCCAGTTTGAGAAAATGCTTGAGCGCGATCATGCTAAAACCAAGATCACTCAAGTGTCTGAGCTGGGTTTGGTGGAAATGACTCGGAAACGCACCCGTGAATCTTTGGAGCATCTTCTTTGTGATTCTTGCCCAACCTGTCAGGGGCGTGGTTATGTGAAAACGGCTGAAACAGTTTGCTATGAAATTTTCCGTGAAATCTTGAGATATGCACGTGCTTATGAGTCACAAAGTGGTTTTACCGTGGTGGCACATCCGTCGGTGATTGACCGATTGTTAACTGCTGAAGCACCTGCGGTAGCTGATTTAGAGCACTTTATTAGCCGTGTGATCAAGTTCCAAGTGGAAAATTTATATACGCAAGAGCAATACGATATCATTCTGAGCTGAAATTGTAACAGAATATCGTTAAACACTTGTTACAACTGAGATTTTACTTTTGAACTGTTATTTTGAATACTAGACACATCAAATAGCCAAAGCCATTTTCCTGCATTGGACTTGAAAATGGCTTAGCAAAAAGAGGTGTACTATGGGTGTTAGTAAAACAGTAATGAAAAGTGGTCTTAAAACTGTTGTTGAAGCAAAAGCGATCCATTCAGGTTATATCGTGGATGAGCGTGGTAATGAGGTTCAAATTACAGCGTCTATGATTCGTTCTGCTTGTCATCAGTTACTTAAACAGTGCCGAGCAATTAAAGCTTAAATATTGAAATATAAATAATGTAATCCAGAGGGTTAAAGTGCTAACGCGCAATTCTAAAATATTTAATGCGCTAAAATTTTATAAATAATGGAAAATAAACTTAATTATCAGTTCGTATCTACAAGTCATAATTAAACAATAGCAACGGATTTGTTCACCTAAATTTTAGCTTATACACATAAATTGCTCCAAAAAATCAATCAAAGTTCAAATACTAAAAACCCGTCTAGATTGTTCAATTTAGACGGGTTTTTATCATTATGTATGGTTCAAGATGCTGATGAATTGATACCAAATCTAGAAACAGGCGGTTAGCTAACCGCCTGTAACTTTGGGGAATCTTGGTTCACAATAGTTTCAAATCGTTGAATTTCTTCTTCCAAATGCGTGAGTAAATTTTGCATTTTTGGCAGCGCATTACGACATGCGGTTAAACCCACTTCAAGCTTATCTAAATAGCTGGTCATGGTGATATTAAGCGCTTGACCATCCAAAACAATAGACGCTGGGTAGAGCGCTTCTAAACGTGCACCATTCCAATATAACGGCTCTTGTGGGCCGGGAACATTCGAAATGACCAAGTTAAAGGCCTGACGTTTTGGCATGAAGCCTGATGCAATATTTAAACCTGCTGCACTGTAGACAAAAGCACTGTAGTTTAAAATTTGATTCGAGTTCATCCGCTTAAAGCGCTCTTTGGCATTGAGCACACTACGACGCACAATCTTCAACCGTTCTAGCGGATCTTCTTTATGGGTTCCAAGATTGGCCAAAATCATGGTAATACGGTTTGACATATCTGAATCATCGGTACGAACTGATGCAGGCACCATGGCAATCAATGGCTTTTTAGGTAAAGCATTTTGTGTAATTAAATATTCACGTAATGCGCCTGAACAAATTGCGAGCACAATATCGTTAATTGTTACGCCGAGTGACTTGGCAATATGTGACAAACGTGAAAATTCAAAAGACTGAGCAGCGAAACGACGAGAAGAACTAACCCGTTGGTTTAATATTGAACTCGGCGCTTGGAAACTAGACACATAATCTGGGTTACGCCCCATATCTTTCATTACTGTTTGTGACAGTTCGTACAAAACTCGTGGAGTTGAGTCAAGTTGTCCCTTAATGGTCGATAACAGACCTTTCATACGACTGGATTTAGGCTGTTTCAGGCGTTTTGCACGAGGGCCTTCTACACACCATGGTGGCACAATTCTTTTAGCATCTGGGTCATGCGAAAGTGATTTTTCAACTAAACGCATACCTGCAATGCCATCGACCATCGCGTGGTGGATTTTGAAGTACATAGCAAAACGATTGCCTTCAATGCCTTCAATAATATGGCAAGTCCAAAGCGGTTTCGCACGGTCAATCAGCGCACTGTGTTCTTGAGAAATATAAGTCAAAAGTTCACGAATACGACCGGGATGCGGCAGTGCGATATGGCGGAAGTGATGATCTAAATCAAACTCTTCGTCTTCATCCCAAAAGAAGCCGTTGAGTTTATTGTTAAAAGGAGGAATAGGAATGGATTTTGAATTACGAATATCTGCGACTAAATCTTGAATAAAAGTATCTGGTGCATTGTCAGGGATCTGAAATAAAAATAGACCACCTACGTGCATCGGTTGTTGCCGTTTCTCTAAATTTAAGAATATGAAATCAATAGGATGTAATGGACGCATAGCGTTGATTGCCTCACTGCAATTTCTACAGCTGCTCATGTATGAGTAGCATTGTTAGAATTATTAAATTGTCTTTTGCAGTATAGCGTTTTTACGTTGAAATGATACGGAATTATGTGTATCGATGCGTTGAAAAAAACCACTGCTATGCAGTGGTTTTGTGATCTTTATTTTTTCATGTTGCCTGCGTGTAAGCCGCATTCTTTATGGGTTGCATCTTCCCACCACCAGCGACCTTCTCGTTCGTGTTGATTCGGTAAAACAGGTCGAGTACATGGTTCACAGCCAATCGAGATAAAGCCACGTTCGTGTAGTGGATTATATGGAATTTCCATTAGACGGATATAGTTCCAGACATCAGCGCTAGACCAGTTTGCCAAAGGATTATATTTAATCAATTGCTTGCCCGGACCTGAAAAACCGGGGTCTGCTTGTACCACAGGAATTTCATTACGTGTGCCTGGGCTTTGGTCTTTACGTTGACCTGTGATCCAGCCATCTAAAGTGGCTAGTTTTTTACGCAAAGGTTGTACTTTACGGATACCACAGCATTCTTTATGTTCATCTTGATAGAAGCTAAAAAAGCCCTTTTCTGTCACCAGTTTTTGTACCGCATCACTTTTTGGGAAACAGATTTCAATATCAATTTTATAATGTTTACGGACAGTATCTAAAAATTGGTAAGTTTCAGGGTGTAAGCGACCGGTATCTAAACTAAATACACGAAAAGGAATCCCTAAGTTCGATGCAAGATCAATCAGTACAACATCTTCTGCACCAGAAAAGGAAATCGCAACTTCACCTTGCTGGCTTAGCGCAAGTTTCATAATCTCAGAAGGTGATTTATCTGCATATTCAGATGCAAGTGCATCGACAAGGTCAATAGTAGGGATGGTAGTCATGAATGTCCTGGCTATAGGCTTGGAACGTTAAAACCTATATTAATTTATTTCAGAACTATTTTAATGGAAATGCTAAAACACACTTATCACTAAAAAATAGATACTTATGAAAAAAATAGATTTAAAAAAGAACAATGCATTTTTTTATTCTTCCGCTATGATATTGAAAAAATTTTTTTCACATAACAGAGGGTAGAGTGCATGGAAGTCGTTTGTTTAGATCTAGAAGGGGTTTTAGTACCTGAAATTTGGATTAATTTTGCGAAAAAAACAGGCATTAAAGAACTTGAAGCAACGACTCGTGACATTCCAGATTACGATGTGTTGATGACTCAGCGTTTAAATATCCTAAAACAACACGGTTTGGGTTTAAACGATATTCAAGACGTAATCGCAGATATGGGGCCATTTGAAGGTGCAAAAGAGTTTGTAGAGTGGGTGCGTACTCATTTTCAATTGATTATTCTTTCAGATACTTTCTATGAGTTTGCACATCCATTAATGCAGCAACTTGGTTGGCCAACGATTTTCTGCCACAAATTAGAAACTGATGAAAATGGTATGATCTCAGCTTATAAGCTTCGTCAACCTGATCAAAAGCGTAAAGCCGTTCAAGCATTGCATGGGTTAAACTTCCGGGTGATTGCAGCAGGTGATTCTTATAACGATACGACGATGCTTGGTGAAGCAGATGCGGGTTTCTTATTTGATGCGCCTGACAATGTGATTGCAGAATTTCCACAATTCCCACCAATTCATGGCTATGCTGCATTAAAAGAAGCGATTCGTAATGCTTCAGTTCGTGATATTCCAGCTTAATTCTGTATAGCTGGTTATAGAAAAGGGCGCTTATGCGCCCTTTCTTGTTTAATGCAAAGCTGTTCTAACAACTTAGAAGCGATAGCCTATTTTCAAACCATAGCCAAGCGCATGGTTATCTTCAAATTCACCTACTGGATTACCACCAGTTTGAGCAGTAGCATCACCTAACCAGAAGTATTTAACACCTGCTTGGATGAAATAGTTTTCAGCAGGACTATATTGACCACCTAGACCAACATTCCAATACCCTTCAACAGGGCCTAAAGTCGTAACAGGGTTGCCAGCACCCGAATCGTAACCTACAGATGCAGAACCAGACCATTTGCTGTTAAATTTATGGCCTACACCAACATTAGCTGACCATTGGTCGTCTGAGTAATCAATAAGATTTTGACGGACATGAGGTGCTGGAATTGAACTTACGTTACCAAGTAAAGTTGGTTTAACCGCAAACTGGCTCCAATGTACCCAACGAACATTGGCAAATGCTAGCGTATCTTTAGCAATACCTGTTTGGAAATCTAAGTTAACTGATTGAGGTGTTGTTGCATCAACAGATGATGTCAGCGCACTTAAAGATGGATACGGTAGAAGCGTAGTTTCATTGGATTTTGTATTATGTTCAATTTCAGAGCGGTAGGTAATAGCCGCTTTTAATGCAATTTCAGGAATCGAATAAGCAACACCTGCTAACCAGCCATAAGCTTCTTCACGTTCCATTTCGATGTTATAAGTACCAAGTTTGGCATTACCACCATAAGCAGCACCACGTAGTTTGATATTGGCTTCTACAGTTTGCCAAACTGGACCTGCATAAAAGTTCCAATTTTCGTTTGGTTGGTAACCAATTAGGGCAGTTAAGCTTTCAGTTTTAACATCTACAGATGTACCTTGAGCACCATTACCAAATACTTGCGATGCAGCATCATATTCAGCTTCTGCACCGTATGGTTGGTCGTAAATTAAACCTAGTGAAATTTTGTCAGTCGCTTGTACTTTGACAGCAGCGGAAGGGAAGTAATATGACTTCGCTATGTCATCGACATTAAGTTCATTTGACTTTACTTCTGCATCTAGAACAGTGATACCTGCTTCTGCATAGTTACCAGGTTGTAAGAATGCTGAAATAGACTGACCTGAACGATCTAGACCCGCTGCAAATAATGATGCTGTTGGTAAAGCGGTAAGTAAAATTGCGTAGCTAAGGTGATTTAAGCGCATACTTTTCCCTGTTTGTAACTTTTGATGTTATTTCAATGTGTGGAAAGTAACATAAATAAAAAAACAGTAAATAAGAGTTGCTACTCTAAAATTGAACTAGGGAAGTTAAAAAATGAGCATGACTAGAGTATTTATTCTAGTGATTGATAATTATCTTTATGATTTTTAAATGAAAAATTAGAGTAAAAAGCTTAGTTTTTGATAAATGTTTTAGTAAATTTAAATGTTTATTGTTTGATCAAACAAGATAGGGAAAGAATAAAAAGTTAGGGCCATAGCGAACTATGGCCCGAATCATATTTAAATTAGAAGCGGTAACCGATTTTTAAACCGTATGCCCAAGCATCGTTATCTTCAAATGATGCTACTGATTCATTTGTACCAAACATTGATGCAGGTTGTGCTTCAGCATCACCTAACATGAAGTATTTAACACCACCTGCGATAAAGTAGTTAGGCGCTGGGCTGAATTGTAAACCTAAGCCAACGTTCCAGTAGCCTTCAGTAGGACCAAGTGTTGATACAGGGTTGCCTGCACCAGAATCCCAACCTACAGAAACGTTACCAGCCCATTGTTCACTCAATTTACGACCTATACCAACTGTAGCATTGATTTGATCGTCAGAATAAGCAACAAGGTCAAATCCACCAACAGGACCACGACCAAGGGCACCTAATGTTTCAGATGCTTTACCAAAAGCGGTTGGGCGAATTGCAAAATTTGACCAATCTACCCAACGTACATTTGCAAATGCGACAGTGTCGGCCATGATACCAGTTTGAAAATCAAGGTTAACAGACTGCGGTGTGGTGATCTTAGTGTCAGCACGCGTTGAAAAAGCACCGCCTAGTAGAGCACTGCTTCCAGTTTCAGTGGTTGCAGCTTCGTGATCAATCTCAGAACGGTAAGTAATAGATGCTTTTAAAGCAATTTCTGGGATTTGGTACGCTAATCCTGCTAACCAACCAACGGCACTATCTTCTTTCATATTTGCATTATATAAACCGAGAGCTTGGTTTGCTCCATATGCAATACCGCGTAGTTGAACATCACCTTTTACTGTTTGATAAACACCACCGCCGTATATGTTAAAATTTTCAATTGGTTGAAAACCTAATATCATCGAGATATTTTGAGTGTTAACTTCGACTTCCGTTGTTTCGCCCATTAATTGGAATGCGCCAGGGTTACCTGCAACTGGTAGTGTTTGATCTGTTGCACTATATTTAGCTTCTGCACCAAAAGGTTGATCATATAGTAAACCAAAAGAAAAATTATCAGTTAGCTGTAATTTTAATGCTGCTTGTGGAAAATAGTAATCACCCGCCATGTCATCTAGTGATGTATTAGCAAGAGCTCCTAATGTTGGGTTGCTAGCAGGTGCAGTGCTGTTCATCTTCCCTGAAACATTCGGATCTAAAACCGAAATACCTGCTTCAAAATAGTTCCCTGGTTGTAAAAATGCAGAAATAGATTGTCCTGAACGATCTAGTGCTGCTGCAAAAGCACCTGTCATTGGAACTGAAGCAAGAATCATGGCTGTAGCTAAAGTTTTTAATTTCATTCTTCGTCATTCCTTGAGATACGAATTTGATTTTTATGGTTACTGCATATATTCGTTATGGAAAACTTCTTAATACTCTTAGGCTTAATTGTTACTCCATGTGACAAAAATAGCACAATTAAAATAAGAGTAAATGCTCTAGATTGAAAAATATGGCTAAAAGTTGCTATTTTTAGAGTAAAAGTACTAATTAGTATATATAACATTTTGATTATTATTTAATATTTTCATTTAGCGCATTATTTTCTAAACCTAGAAAAAAATTGAAAAAATTTTGATATGAGCAGTCATAAATTGATTTTTTGGCCTTATGGACCATACTATGTGTCGTTTTTTGCATTGAGAGGTAGGTGGTTAGCACATTTTAAAGCGCTATTTAACTGTTCTTAAAAATAGTCTTTGAACAGTAATCTTTGTAAAAACAATAATTAAGTTAAAAACTGTAATTGATGGGTTTTTAGTGTGAAAGGTTCTTTCTTTATATTTATTGGTATATGGGGGATTACAAATACAGGGAGGAGGGATATCTCAGAAATTGTGCGCTCTGCGGGACTCGAACCCACGTCGGTCGCTTAGGAGGCAACTGCTCTATCCAGTTAAGCTAAGAGCGCAAGACGGAGGCTAATGTACTCCTATTTTAGCTAAAAAAAAAGTTATTGCCGAAACAATAACTTTTTAAATTACTTAGTCTTTATGAACTTCATTGGGGTCAATGTCGCTCAAATCTTTAGGATTAAGATAGTTAAACATTAATAACATGACTGTAATCCAAACAGGGATCATTAGAACAGATTCCATAAAGCCCTGAGTCCACATAATAAAGAGAACTAAAGCAATAAAGATCAGAACGATGTAGTTGCTGACTGGTGCCCAAAGTGCAGGATAAGACGTTGTAAAATTCAAAATACGTTTTGCACGACGGAACTGTAAGTGAGTCATGGTAATCATCGCCCAGTTAAGGACAAGTGCACCAACCACCACATACATTAAGTGACCAAGCGCATCTTCAGGTACGAAGTAGTTTAAGAGTACGCAACCGAAAATCAGGACTGCAGAAAGTAATACCGCTGGAATTGGCACGCCACTTTTGTTGGTTTTAGCGAAAACTTTTGGAGCATTACCTTGCTTCGCCAAGCTGTAAAGCATACGGCTATTGGCATACATACCGCTGTTATAAACAGACAGTGCTGCAGTTAAAATAATGAAGTTCAGTAAATGTGCAGCCCAATCAATACCCAGTTGGCTAAAGATCATCACAAATGGACTTTTGTCTAAACCACCAAGTTCAAGCTGATTCCATGGCACAAGTGACAATAGAATAGTCAAAGAACCCACGTAGAAAATCAAAATACGAAATACAACTTGGTTAATCGCTTTTGGAATAGTTTCTTTTGGATTTTCAGCTTCCGCTGCCGCCATACCGATCAGTTCAATACCACCAAAGGCGAACATCAAGAAAGCCAGCATGAAGAATAAGCCTTCAAAACCATTTGGGAAGAAGCCGCCCTGGCTCCATAAGTTGGTGAATGATGCTGTAGAGTTGGCATCTGCTGTAAGTAGCAAATACAAACCAAATACGATCATCGAAATAACTGCAGTGACTTTAATAATCGACAGCCAAAACTCAGATTCACCATAAAACTTCACATTACCTAAGTTTACTACAGTGATGATCACGAAGAAGAACAGTACAGATGCCCACGCTGGAATATGAGGCCACCAGTAATTGATGTATTTCGCAACAGCGGTGAGTTCTGTCATTGCCACTAAAATATAGAGAATCCAGTAGTTCCAACCTGTTAAGAAACCTGGAAATTTCCCCCAATATTTATATGCAAAATGGCTAAATGAACCCGCTACAGGTTCATGGACGATCATTTCACCCAACTGACGCATAATTAGAAAGGCGATCAAACCGCCAATGGCGTAGCCAAGAATAATGGATGGTCCAGCAGATTGAATCACATGCGCTGAGCCCAAGAATAAGCCTGTACCAATTGCACCACCCATGGCAATCAATTGAATATGACGATTCTTTAAGCCACGCTTGAGTTCGGAGGAATTGGTAGTCAAGTTACTCTTCCCGAGAATGGTTTAATTTTGGTAATTGTAATGTATAGAGAATGAATAGCCTAGTAGCTCAAAATTTATGAAAAATATTTATAGGTTTAATAACCTATTTTTCGTTTTAAATGCTGAATTAAAAATTTATGAATCAATAGATTAATTTTATTTTAATTGAAATTCTGATGCTTGGCTTTATATGGAAAAGGTATCGAATGTTGTTTTTTTATACTTAAGTCATGTGATTGTTAAAACTTCAATTAAACATTGTATGATGCAAAAGTGCAGAAAAGAACGCTCTGCCAAAACACAATGATAAAGATTAAGGATTCAATAAAAATGAGTTTTGCTCCCCAAATTAAGATTGCAGCGACTTATATGCGTGGTGGTACTAGTAAAGGTGTATTTTTCAAGTTAGATGATTTACCGCTTGCAGCACAACAAGCTGGACAAGTTCGCGACCAACTTTTATTGCGTGTGATTGGCAGTCCAGATCCTTATGGAAAACAAATTGATGGGATGGGTGGAGCGACTTCAAGTACCAGTAAAACCGTGATTTTGGCAAAAAGTTCACAGCCTGAGCATGATGTAGACTATCTATTTGGACAAGTATCGATTGATAAAGCATTTGTCGACTGGAGTGGTAACTGCGGAAACTTAACGGCAGCAGTTGGTGCATTTGCCATTTCAAATGGTTTGGTTGAGGCATCACGTATTCCTGAAAATGGTTTATGTACGGTTCGTATTTGGCAAGCCAATATTCAAAAAACCATTATTGCGCATGTACCTATTACTGATGGTGCAGTACAAGAAACTGGTGATTTTGAACTAGATGGTGTGACCTTCCCAGCAGCCGAAGTTCAAATTGAATTTTTAGACCCCGCAGATGATGGTGAAGATGGCGGCGCCATGTTCCCTACAGGGAATTTGGTCGATACCTTAACCGTACCCGATGAAGGCAGTTTCCCTGCAACATTTATTAATGCAGGTATTCCAACGATTTTCTTAAATGCAGAAGATATTGGTTATGTCGGCACTGAACTGCAAGATGCGATCAATGGTGATGCCAAGGCATTGGCCCGTTTTGAAAAAATCCGTGCTTATGGTGCGCAGCAAATGGGTTTGATTTCAGATATTGCTGAAGCAGAACAGCGTCAACATACCCCAAAGATTGCATTTGTTTCAAAGCCGAAAGCCTATACATCTTCGAGTTCTAAACATATTTCGGAACAAGATACGGACTTATTGGTTCGTGCCTTGTCGATGGGGAAACTGCATCATGCCATGATGGGCACAGCAGCAGTTGCCATTGGTACAGCTGCGGCGATACCGGGGACGCTTGTGAACTTAGCCGCGGGTGGTGGGGAGCGAGAAGCTGTGCGTTTTGGACATCCATCTGGGACGCTACGTGTAGGTGCGCAAGCAATTTATGAAAATGGTCAGTGGGTCGTTAAAAAAGCCGTGATGAGTCGAAGTGCGCGTGTCTTAATGGAAGGCTGGGTGCGTATTCCTGCGGATAGTTTAGATTAAGTATTTAACATCTCATTTGAAATCAGCCTCTGCTTTGCAGGGGCTTTTTTTGCCTTTATCTTTTATATGAATAAGCAAATCATGAATTGGTATATATTTTTATATAATATGAACTGCATTTAATATTAGAAAGTTTCTGTGATTTATGTCGGATTAATTTTGTTAGCATTTTGCGTAGCTTTACCCTGAAAAAAAAGTAGCGAAACCATGCTTAAAAAAGACTTATTGACATCCTCACCCCCTTAAAAGAGGGTGATTCCTACAGCTAGACGCTTATGCCCAAGCGCAAGAATGTTTAGAGCTGAGTTTATATCTCGATCATGAGCTGTACCACAGCTCATGCACTCCCATT
>NZ_VPCD01000019.1:0-78428 GCF_013418345.1 Acinetobacter sp. YH12144
TGT
The DNA here is from genome assembly GCF_013418345.1 of Acinetobacter sp. YH12144. Lineage (NCBI taxonomy): Bacteria > Pseudomonadati > Pseudomonadota > Gammaproteobacteria > Moraxellales > Moraxellaceae > Acinetobacter > Acinetobacter sp. YH12144. The sequence continues at coordinate 4 of NZ_VPCD01000019.1, forward strand.
TCCATTTTAGAGATTTGTTTAAGATAAGATATAACTCATTGAGATGTGTCATAGTATTCGTCGTTAGAAAACAATTATTGTGACATTATTTCAATGAGTTATCTATTTTTGTCGTGTACAGAGAGTATTTTTATAGAAATTCATAGCTGTAACATATTCTACTCCATTTGCTTTTGCAAGATTTGCGCCAACTCCTCCTGCTAATGCTCCCACACCAGCTACACCAAGAGTTCGCTTATAATTATAGGCATTGCATTTACATCTAACACTATCAAATGTTTGAAAACCACCGTCTACTGCAGCAGAACCAACAGCACCCATTATTGGTGCCTTTGCACCTGCTCCAAAACCGCCACTAATTACTGTAACTCCATATGGTAAAGTAGCGGCGGCAGCTCCAACTGTACCTACATTTCTCATTCCTTGCTGATTTCTTAAAACATTTGCATCTTGCTTATTTTTCGCAACACTTGACATAGTTCCTGGCAATAATGCACCCAATATTCCAGTACTTGGTCTATTTTGTTGTTTGGATCTTGCATCTTTTATTTTTGAAACTTGCCAAGCAGCTTTTTGTTGAGCGAATCTTTCAGCTGCATGCTTTTCAACTAACGCATTATTCGCAGCAACTTTTTCCCTTTCCCCTTGTGCCATCAACCCCATCGAATCGACCCATTGATTCGGATCGCTCACATAAATTGAATTATTTAACCCACCAAACAACCCAATCGGATCTTTACTCACATACCTTGCACTATGCGGCTCATAATATCTGTAGCGGTTATAATGTAAACCTGTCTCCTTGTCGTAATATTGGCCTTGGAAACGAATATTTGTTTGTTCAAGTAGGTTTTCACTAGCCTTAATTTCTAAAGCAATACCCCATGTATTCTGCTTAATTTCCCAAACACATTCACCCAACTCATTACTTAAGGTTTGCGGTGTACCTACTTGGTCACAGTGGTAAAATGTAACTTTTTCTAATGCAGCCTTATTCTTCCGTGTTTCAGTTTTCCATACTGAGTCTTTATAAACTGAGTAAGGTTCTGTTTGGAACTTTGAGTAGTCTGGTGTTTCAATTAATTTAATAAATCCGGCATAGCCTGTTTGTAGCAAGGGTACAAAGCTATTCGGCTCATAAACATAATGCTTGGTATATTGCGCTTGTTCATTACTGGATTGTTGTGACTCCCAAATCATTAAGTCACTATCCCAGCCAAATAACGTTAAGTTTTTTTCTATTGGGCTATGTTTATATAAGCGTCGACCAAAGACATCATAGCCATAAGTCGTGACTTGGCCATTGTTATCACTTTGAATCAGACGATTTAGGTTATCCCACGTTAGTTTTAGCGTTTTGCCTGCTTGGGTCGTTTCAATCACATTGCCTTGCGCATCGTATTTATAGTGTTTGCCTTGATATTGCGTAATCAGGTTATTTTTCACTTGTGATGATTGTGTCGCAATCGGGTCAATCAAGTTACCCGCTGGGTCAAAGGCAAAGCTTTCTGTAAGTTGCGGACCTTGGCTTTTGATCAATCGTCCAATTACATCGTATTGATAGTTGAGTTGACCTAAGCGACTGTCCTCAACTTGGGTCAGTAAGTAGTTTTTATCGTATTGATAATGACGTTCTGCTTGATGCTGTACACGACCTGTAGTTTCTTGTTCTGGTCGAATAATTTGTGAACTCAGCAGACCGACATCATTATAATTTTTGCTTTGAATTAAGCCATTGGCCAACATACGAGCTGTTTCACGATGCAAATCATCACGTTGGAATGCCACCATATCTTGTTGGTTAAAGGCGATGCCATAGCTATGTCTTGAACTAATAATAAGGTTGGTTTTGATTTTTCAACGGGAAGAATAAGGATACTTAAGCCATCCTAACTCCTCCCATTCATAATTTTAATATTTTTCTAGTTCTGAATAGTAATTACTTTTATTCAGATCTCGATACTTATGATCACCTTTGTAAAAATCGGCTATAATTTCATATTTTCTCGGATCATCTATAAGAAGAATTATAAGATCAATATATTTTTTTGCCAAATCTATATCGTAAAATTCTGAATCTTCATATTTTGAATATAAATTTACACATCCATCATAATACTCTAACAAATAACCATATTTCTTTAATTTTTCAAAATCATTCTTAGCTTCATAAAAATTACCTTCACGTAAATTAATTTCTCCCAACCCATAATAACCATTCATAAACCCCAAGCTCACAGCCTTTTTAAAGTTAAATCTAGCAGTTGATAAACTCACAAAACCATCTTCAAATAAATATATTTCCCCTAGATTAATATAAGAACTCAAATATCCAGCTTCAATTGATAAATTGAAATATTTTATTGCCAGTTCAACATCTTTTTCGTCTTCATTATAATTATAAAAATAACCAAGCCGATAAAAAGCCTCGGGATTCCCAGCGAAAGATGCATCCTCAAAATACGATTTTGACAACTTATAATATCCATTTGAATATAATATTGCTCCCACTCCAACTTTTTCATCTACATTAAACTTATGTGAATAACTAGAAATCAAATAAAAAGCCTCTTTGGTTTTTTTTGCATGAAATAAATCATTTATTTCATATACAATTGATTCATTTTTTTTAAAATTATACATTCCAGCCTCCTCATCCAAGATATTATTTTCACCTTTAGCACAAGAAAATAATGGAATAATTAAAATAATAAAAATCAACTTAAATAAATTCATACCAATTAACCTTTCATTTGTTTTTTTTCTTTTCTTCATCTTTCATCGGCTTTGTTGCACAAAGATGTAAAAATTAAGATTGCCCATATCTACTCAAATTTAAGGCATAACTTGGGTATGTGGTTGACCTAACTCGGTAAATTTATTTAACACGGCTATACGTGCATGGATCTCATTGACTTGGCTATCAAATTTTCTTGCACTGAGTTTATCCCCCAATAATTTGATGCAATGCATCTTAGTTTCGACCAAACTTCGACGATGATAACCAGACCATTTTTTCCAAAGCGCTCTTCCTAAACGTTTCACTGTTTTTAGTAATTCATTCCGCTCTAAAGATCTCAATTTCTGATCTTTCCATGGCTTTGCATTTTTCCTTGGTGGAATGATCGCATGTGCATCTCGATCTAAAATAACTTGTCTGCAGTGCTTCGTATCGTAAGCACCTAAGCTGTACTGCACGTATTTGCAGGGTTTCAGCATCGATACCAATATGCAGCTTACGCCATTGGCGACGGTATTCAGGCCCATTTTTCTTACGTTTCCACTCACCTTCACCTAGAAACTTCAAGCCAGTTGAGTCTACAAGTAGATATAACCCATCACTTTTTTTGATAGCTAATCGCAATATCAATATGTTTTTGTCTTCGACAAAGCGTACTGTAATCTGGCGCAGCCCAACTTAATCCACATAGTTTAATTAGACTTTGAACAAAACCTGTGACCATGCGTAAAGAGAGTCTGAATAAAGATTTAATCATTAAACTGCATTGTATAGCAGTATCGGAATAAGTTTGATTTCGACCTTACTTGCCTTATGGTTGCGCATATAACTGATTGTTTGGATCAAACCAAATGGCAATATTTCCACGATTAATGAGTGCTCGGTTGTATGTAGACCAATGGGTTGTACGATAAATTTTAGGTGTAGGCTTATTCATTTGGAAACTATATTACTAAACAAGCCTTTATGGATAGATTTGTGCAACAAAGCTATAAAAATACAGAAACTTATATTCGGCCTTCTTGAATTTTTAAAATTCTATTCCTTGCGACATCATTACCTTGCTCAGCAGATCTCTTTATCCAAAATAAACCCTTTTCAAAGTTTTCCTCCACTCCTAGTCCTTCAATATACATACTACCAAGCAAATATTGTCCATCAGCATCACCTTGCTGTGCCGCAACCTCATAATAATCAAAGGCAATTTTTATGTCTTTTTTAACACCATAACCATTTAAATACAAATTACCCAAATTTACTTTAGCTGGCATATAACCTTTATCGGAAGATTGAGTATATAAATCAACGGCTTTGTCTAAATTTTTAGAAAGCCCTGTACCATCCCTATAAAAGTTTGCTAAATTATTCATTGCTCCAGAATTACCATTTTTTATAGATCGCTCATACCACTGTATTGCTTTATTATAATTTTTTAAACCAAATTCTTCTGAACTATAGATATAACCGAGATTAAATTGCGCATCTGGCTCATCACTCTCAGCAGCTTTTGTAAGCCAATATATTGCTTCTTTTAGATCAGATTTATTACCATTTAAACCTTGAAGGTACATTACCCCAAGATTATACTGTGATATTACATCACCATTTTCTGCATTTCTCTTAATCAGTTCATTGTTATTTACATTATTAGCTATGTTTTTCCCTTCATGGCAAGCAGATGTAAGAATAAAAACACTCATTAAAAATACAAAAATTAAATATCTCATAATATTGCCTCCAATTAAAATAATCCTTGAGCACCTAAATCTAATACATGGTAGCCCATTTTACTCGGTACTTCAGCTAACCTATTCGGTATTGGCTCTTTCATATCTTTGGTAGTTTGTTGTCCCTCTGATATCTTAAGGCCTGTCATTTTTCCAACAATCGCCTTTTGCGAGTATGCATAAGTTGAATCATCTCCATTTACACCAGTACAATATTTTTTCTTGCCAGAAGCAGCACAACCTTCATAATAATTTCCATCTTTTCTTTCCCCCCAATACGGTTTTCTTTTATTCAAAATAGCGACCTCCCCATAGACACCTATAGAGCGCTCAATACTACTTTCAACATACCCATTTCCATTATAATTTATGCATAAAGCTCCACCTACTCCTCCAGTAGCACTTGCGCAACCACCTTTACCAGTAGCTGCTTTTTCTGCTAAATTAATTAGAAGATTTGGTGAAGTACCATTCTTACTATTGTCATTATTCCTTTTCTCATACTCTCTCAGCGCCGCATTTGCGCCATTAGAATGAGCATACTTATTGTTTGCTTCTTGGAACTGTAATCCTAATGGATCAACCCACTGATTCGGATCACTCACATACGAAGAGTTATTCAACCCGCCAAACAATCCAATCGGATCCTTACTCACATACCTTGCACTAAACGGCTCATAATAACGGAAACGGTTATAATGTAATCCAGTTTCACTATCGTAATATTGCCCTTGGAAACGAATATTGGTTTGCTCAAGTAAATTATGAGAAGCCTTTATTTCTAAAGCGTCACCCCATACATCCTGCTTAATTTCCCATATGCATTCACCTAGCTCATTGCTCAATGTTTGCGGTGTACCAACTTGGTCACAGTGATAAAAAAGCACCCGCTCCAATTCAGCTTTATTTTTTCGTGTTTCAGTTTTCCATAGCGGATCTTTATAAACCGAATAATCTTCATGCTGAAATTGAGTGTAATCTGGAGTTTCTAAAAGCTTGATAAAACCTGTATAGCCCGTTTGCAGCAGCGGTACAAAGCTCTGCGGTTCATAGACATAATGCTTGGTGTAGTTTCCTTCAAAGTCTTTAGATTGTTGTGACTCCCAAATCATCAAGTCACCGTCCCAGCCGAATAAGGTCAGGGTTTGCGCATTTTGATTTTTCTTATATAAACGCCTTCCAAATACATCATAACCATATTCAGTCACCTGACCATTAAGCTCACTTTGGATCAAACGGTTCAGGTTATCCCATGTCAGTTTTAATGTTTTCCCTGCATGGCTGCTTTCAATCACATTGCCTTGCGCATCGTATTTATAGTTTTTACCCTGATATTGAGCGATCAAATTACTTTTCACTTGAGACGCCTGCGTGGCAATCGGGTCAATTAAATTCCCCGCAGGGTCAAAAGTAAAGCTTTCCGTTTTATGCACACTTTGACTCTGTATCAAACGGCCAACCGCATCATATTGATAATTCAGCTTGCCTAAACGGCTGTCGTCCACCTGCGTGAGTAGATAATTTTGATCATAATGATACTGCCGTTCCGCATGATGCTGTACTCGCCCTAAAGTCTCTTGCTCTGGCTGAATCAGCTGCGAACTGAGTAAACCTACATCATTATAATTTTTGCTTTGAACCAATCCATTAGCGAGCATCCGCGCTGTTTCACGGTGCAAGTCATCACGCTGGAATGCCACCATGTCTTTTTTATTTAACGCAATGCCATAAATATGCCCTGAACCATAACTCAAATTGCTTTGAACCTGTCCATCAGGACGAATCGTTTGAGTTAAATTTCCCAGCACATCATATTCATAACGCAGCACAGCCGTCAGCGGAGTTAAATGCGGCACTTTATAATGCTGATGCTCACGGACCAATTGGCCAAGCGGGTTGCGATAAAAATCGATTTGACTGTCTTTATTCGTCGCCTTACTCAACTGATGATTCAGGTTGTATTCAAATTCTTCTGTTTGACTTACACGAGTTTGTGCATGGGTATAAGTTTTTGAAGCGATTGCACCATCAGCAAAATATGCAAATTGAGTAAACACATTCGGCTGACGGATTTGGAACAGCTGGCCGTTTTCATTGTAGCTATAATATTTTTCTTCGCCGTCGAAGGCCTGTTCACGTGCCAATTGACCATAACGGTTATATTCAAATAAATATTCTGCATGGTTTTGATTGATCAGCTTTTGAATACGGCCTTGCTGATCCCATTGGTAGCCAATTTGATGACGGTTCGCATCTATACGCTGTTCGAGCAAACCCGCAGCGTTATAACGGTACTGCGTGCTTAAACCTTTGGTATCCGTATGCTTGAGCAAGCGCCCTTCTTCATCATGCTCAAATTGTTCTTTTAAACCATCAGGGTAGACAATTGCTTTAAGCTGGCCTTTGTCTTTGCCATCTGTGCTGTAGATATATTTGACTTGCTGTGCATCAGCAGACTGCTGGGCCGTCAGTGCGCTTTCTTCATCGTATTCCCATGCGCTCTCTTTACCTGAACAATCGCTATATGCGGTCATTTGCCCCAAATCATTGTATTGAATTTTTTTAGCGCCGCCTTTGGCATCAATGATTTCTACAACTTGATTATCGTTGTTGTATTTATATTGCGTGCTATAACCTAAAGGATTAATTTCCTTCGTTACATTACCGTCTGCATCGTATTCTTTTTTCCAAATATGACCTTCTGGATCTTTAGTTTCCGTCAAATTTCCTGCTTCATCATAGGCAAAACGGATGATGCCTCCATTCGGCTGTACAATTTTAATCAGCTGATCTTGCTCGTTATAAACTTGTTCGGTTTCTAGGCCTGCAAAATCAATTTGACGGGTAATACGTTTTTGACTGTCACGCGATAGCCATTTTTCACGGCCATCGGCTAAGCGTGTGCGATAGGTAAAACCATCTAAATCAAAGTAGTAATAGGTTGGCACATCATAAGCATCATATACAGCAACTTGGCGCAGTCTCGGGTGCCACTCCAAACGTGTTTTAAAACTACCATCATCTGCCCATTCTGCGATGGCTTTGGCATTCGCCTCTTTTGATTCATAACGGATATTTTGCCCACGACCAGTACGGTCGGTATAGCGAGTCAGTTGATGCGCATCATTATATTCATAGCTGCGTACATGGCCATTTTGATCTACAGCCTTAATTAAATTGCCTTGCGTATCATATTCATAACGTGACACTGGCTCTGCCTGTTCATCCACAAAAGCAGCGATGAGTTTTACTTGATCATTAAAGGCAAACTTGAGCTGGTGTTTAGCTTTCTTCAATTGAAAATCAATACGTTGCAGATAAGCCTGCTGTTCAAATAGTAAATAACTTAAAGCAACTTTTTCATCTGTTTCTTCATTGAATTGCTGAATCAACTGATAGTGTTTTCCGCCATTGAAACTATGAAAATGGAAACTCCACGCTGAACCAAAGTTTAGTAGCAAATCTTCATTTTCTAAAGGTTCTACCGTAAAGCCTTCATAAGGGACCGTGTATGCTTCATACAGGATTGACTCAGGCAACTGATGCTTGCGCCCATTACTGTCTATAAATAAGTAGCCATTTTTATTTTGGCTAATGACATTCGAAAAAGGCATCATCCAACGCGCGCCCATCATGCTGCCATCAAACTCATGCATTTGCGAATTATATTGACGGCTGAAGCTAAAGCCCACTTTGGGTAAGTAGAAATCAGTATGATTGACTCGTTCTGCGCCAATGGAATAGCTGATACTGTGCTTAGATTGTGAGTCAGCTCCTTGGCAAGGCGGATTATTCAGTGCATCGGCCTGTAAAGTTAAAAACTCTAAAGTATCACCTGTTGTATGCTGCTCATGCTCACCAGTTTGATTTAAAGGAACGCTGGCACTGGCTTTATTGCCTTGTTTTTTGATGGCTTTTAAGGTTTCTTGTATCAACCAAGCAATACTATATTTTGTACCTGTATTTGCTTGTTGCTGAATTAGATTCGGTAAAAGCGATTGTGCTTGTTGTGCTTCCAACTGTAAAGATGTGACCCCTGTTGGCTTTTTAAGTTTCGGTATCAAACTAGCAAGTGCACTGGTTTGTGTCAGATCAATCAGCGGTTTCGTCCAGTTACTAAATTGTTCCGCTGGATCTCGTTTTTCGGCAGTTGCGCCAAAATTAATGGTTGGTGATACCAGTCCTGATTTCGTTTCAGTTGCAAAGGCTGAGAGTATGGATATACCCAATGTGCTTGCACCTGAAAGCAAGGTAGGTAATTTAGCTTGTGTTTCAGTCAGGAATTTTTCTATATCCCCTGCCATTTGCGCATTTAAATGCAAAGACATGCGACGGATATCGGCTTCTTTGACTGTACCATTTTGCGGATATAAACATTCAGCCATGAGTCCCAATAAAGGACGTAAAGCCATTCGTACATGAGCTTCGGCTTTGGGTTCTAAGTATAAACCAATCAAGTTCATACAAAGTAAAGCGCCTTGCTGTACTCCTGACTCACCTTGTTTTTGCTCAGTACAAAACAATAGTAAATCTAAGACTGAACCTGAAAGTGCAAAAATATTGGCAACCGTTGGTACATTAGCAAGACTTTTCAACTGCCCTAAGTTGGTATTACCACATTGCTTTAAATAGTTTTCAATTTGATGTGCAATAAACTTATGATCTTCTGTATGCGTCACACTCTCTAAGTTAAAAATCGCCAGTTCAACTGCTGGCTTAGTTGTTGTCTGTTGTTCTTGTTGAACATTTTGCTCAGTTGTCATGTAAAAACCTATTACTCAAATTCTAAATATTTAAAATTGTGTTTTGCTGTCGCTCTTATGAAGTACTAACCATTGTTCTTTTTCGGTCGTGTGGTTTCACTGTAAGTGAGGTAAGGACTTGAATATTGTTTCCGGTCCACCCAATCATCATCACTAGCAAGGACAGGTATCGCTTGTGCTGGTGCCGCTTCTGCTACTTTTATTTCAGGCACTTTAGGCACTGCGACTGGTGCAGCTGTCACATTCGTAGGCGTTGCAGAGCCTTCTCGAATGGTTTCCGTATAAGTCAATGCGCGTGTGGAATAAGAAATTTTACGGCCCACTATATCCTTATCAATGGTTGCTTGTGAGTTCTGAACTGCGGCAGCAGTTGACCCAGAAACGATGCCGTTACTCATTCCACTTCCACCTAATACGCTGGATAAGCCTTGTGCACCCTGACCCAAACTTGCCATTTGTGAAGCAGAAAGTCCCAAGTTGAGTTTCGATGAAATTGCAGATAGTGCAGAGTTGGTGACTTGGTCTTTAAATTGATTTAATGCCTGTCCACCTAGATCTTTTAATGCATTTTTTCCGATATTTTTTAAAGAATCGGCATTTAAATTAAAGAGATTATCTTTTAACTGTGATGTTAAATTTTGCCCCAACGAACCCAATGTATTTTGTAAAAAGTCCGAAGCGCCTGGTACCACTTTTTCCGCCCAATCATAGTTGCGATTAAAGTGACTAGACTGATCCCACGCACTGCGTGGATCTTTATCAAACTCCACTTTCGCGGGTCCCGGTGCAATGCCTGTAACTTGTGCAAAGCCATTGCCATCGAGTTTCCCTGAAACTTGTTTACCTAAAGCATCAATCACTTTAAAACCGGTGCCACTAAAGAAATCTTGCCCCCCATAACTTTTAAGAAGTTCTAAGGCACCTTTCAAAGGGTTTGAAGCAGGAAGTTGTGTAGACTTGCTTGCACTCGATGCAGGTTTAAATAGATGCTGCCCTGCATTTACTTCAAATTTACCGCCTGTCTTAGCAAGAATTCCCGAGCCATTTAAAGTAATTTGGGAAGAAGCTCCTGTGATCACAATCTCTTTAGGACTGCTAATCTCTATTTTGTCTTCAGTAGAAGAAATCGTAATTCCTTTTTTTGCCAAAATATCCAAAGCATCAGACTGTGCATGAATTTCGACTTTACTTTGCGCTGCTATTGCTTTAATACCACCTTGAGCTGCAAATAAGCTAACCTTACCTAAAGCTTGTCCCACAATATTTTTTTGCGTACTCAGGTTAATGCTATCACCGGCAATTTGGTTGATCATGCCTGTTGCAGATAAATGAATATCCTCTGGTGTACTCAGTGCAATACCATCCACTGAGTTAAGTAAAAGAATGGCTTTTTTAAATTTAGCGATATCTTTTTCTATTTCACTGGCAAAAGCTTTGAGCTGTTCAACAGATTCAATTTCATCTGTTTTTTGTTGTTTTGCAATATCACTTAAAGACTTACTATTACTATGACTCGTCTCCAGCTGTGTTCTTGCAATCTCTGCATCTAAATGTTCACCATTGGCCTTTTCCTGTTTATAAGTCGACACCAATAAACCTTGTCCAGCTCGTAGCGCCCCCCATTGATCGGTCCGCAGCTCAAAACCTTCACCCCGATCTTCACTTTCTGCTTTATCTTTTGGATGACTGAGCTTACCGAGGTTCAGTTGGCTCGCACCATGACTACTTTGCAGCTGGGTACTAATTTGCCCCGTGGTGTCATCAAAGCGTAATTGACCAAAACCCTCTCCCGCCACTTCTTTGGAACGAATTCCCGCAAGTTTTTTGGTATCTGGTAATTGTCCTTTATTGTCAAATTTAGTGGGACTACGCTGCGCTTCATGAATACGACCCACGACAAAAGGTCGGTCAATGTTGCCATCAAAGAAATCAACGACAACTATTTCACCAACTCGAGGTAAGAAGCGCGCTCCATAGCCTTCGCCGGCCCAAGGGGTCAGTACATCGACCCAAGCCGAGTCTGTGTCATTATTGTTCGCACCTGCACCGCCATCATGACCATGATCATCTGAACGGGTAAACAGAAAACGGACTTTTATCCGCCCCCATTCATCAACATGGATTTCTTCACCGGCAGGACCCACAACTTTAGCACGCTGCGGATGTGTTACTGGTCGATGTGTAAGCGGATTAAATTCAGGGACGGTGGTAATATTTCGACGTTGCAAAGCCAAGGTATTGGCTTGGCGTTCATCAGCATCGCTTTGTTTGACTTGCCACTGACTTTGATGGATCAGTTGTGTAACTTGATCGGTTAAGTCTTTGGGTAAATTATTTTGGTTATAAAAAGACTTGGATAAAATCAAAAACTCTTGATCGGCACCTCGATGCTGGTCAATCTCTGGATGCTCATCCAATTTGAACCAATAACCAACTTGTGTATCACGCACGGTACTTTTAGCAATAAATTGTTTGGCTTGAGCTGCATAATAATCACTAAAATTTTGATTGAGACGTTCAACTTGAGCACTATTAGAGGCAGTTGCAGCATCTTCACCATTCAGATCTTGCATCCATGCAGGGCTCACATGCCATGCCTGCTCTAAGCTTAAGCTCGCATTATCTTGATTTTGACTATGTAGGTGCTTGCTTTGTACTGCACCACCACCCTCGTCCTGTTCAAGCACATCCGCTTGCCATCGTTGTACATGTACCGACGTCGGTTGCAGACTGCGCTGACCGATAAAACTGGTCATGCTGTCTTGCTTTTCTGTAGCGCTGCTGCGATGAAAACGGATATTGCGACGATCTAGAGGCTGATATTGACTATTTTCATCAATTAAACGCAGCTTTTGGGCTTGGAGTGGCGCTGAAGAGGAAGAGACAAAATGCTGCGCTTCATCAATTAACCAATGAATGCCTTCACTGCGTAGTAAGCGAGTAATAAAATCATAGTCGGTTTCATTACTTTGCATCATGAATGGTCGAACGTCATACTCTTTCTTTAAGCCGCTTAAGTCCAAACTTAAGCTCGCTGCAAAAAGTGGGCTCTTTTTTTGCCATTCCTTAAAAATAATCTCGACCACATCTTTGACCGATTTATTCATAAACACGCGGCTATTACGACGCTTATGCCACAATGCTGTTGGATCTTCTAAGGTCAACTTATATAGCGTTAATGCACCATCACTTTGGCCTTGAAATGCTTCTGTAATGATCCCGGTAATACGAAAAAGTTGACCCGCATCGGTTACCTGATCGATTGCGACTTGTGTACCAATAAATTGTTTGAGTTCTAAGGTGGCAGAAGTTGAGAGACAGATGAGCTGAACATTCAAACCTTCACTTAAGGCATGTTCCCCATCAATACGTTGCAAGAATACTTGTTCATTCAGCGTGGTATTGGAAAATTGAATATGCAAGGCACGTTTTTGTGGACTAATGCCCAATTTTTCAATTGCAGAATATATATTGTTCAGCATCGTTATTATCTAAAATCAGATTTTTATAAAATATGCGGGGTATTTAATCAAAAAAACTCATATTTTTCTAGGCATAAACTGCCTGCTTTGTTGGGTTTTATGTAAGTAAAAATTCAAATTTCCACATTAATTCTTTATGTTATTTTTACTCTATTTATTTCTGTATTAAAAAATGTAGAGACCATCAAACTAAACTTCAGGTCTCTTCATACCACCTTACTACCTTGCATCACGATTAATTGGCATTTAAAAATGCGTGAATATTCTCCAATTGTTCTTGTGCTTCGACATAGCCTTGCAAGGCCGCTTTTTCCAAATATTGCTGTGCAATTTTAAGATCACGCTCTACGCCAATGCCATGAATATATAAATAGCCCAATCGCGTTAATGCCGCAGCATTCATCCCCTGAGCCGCTTGTGCATAATAGCTATGCGCTTGGGTTAAATCTTGCTGTACACCTAAACCATGTTCTGACATTTCACCAAGCTGGTACAAGGCAGTCACATTTCCTAATCCCGCCGCTTGCGAGAAATACTGCAACGCTTGTTGGAAATCTTGTGTTCCCCATTGTCCTTTTAAATTAACTAGACCTAGTTGCGTAAGTGCATCAGGATGGCCTAATTTCGCCGCCTTCAACAATGCTCGCTGGGTTTGAGCTTCATCAAACTGTAGATCAGGCAAGATATTGTCCACGGCTAAACGGTAGAGATACCAAGCAGCATCCTGCGAACCTTGTTCTGCGGCTTTTTCCAGATAACTCAGACACTGATCACGATGTGGTAAAGGATATTCTGGCAATGCATAAAAACGTCCAATCACATAATTCTGATCGGCGACACAAGTAATGGACATATCATTTAAGTGTCTTGCCGCTTCAACTAAAAGTTGCTGCGCTTGCTTGATATTTCGCTCAACACCGACGCCGTGTAGATAGCATAGGGCCAAACCAACTTGGTTAATGAATAATGGTTTGAATTGATACGCTGTTTGATATAACTCAAATGCTTTTTGCGGATCATCACTAACCAAATACTTTTCAAAATACAGTGCGGCAATAAGACTAATTGCATCAGCATCTTTAAGTTGAGCAGCTTCGGTCAGAAAGCGAAAACCTAAAGTTTCCTGCTTCTCCAAGTACCAACCATGAAAATGTGCAATGCCTAATAATCGGCTGGCTGCTGCAACTTTGTGCTCTTTGGCCTGCTGCAAAAGATCATGATAAACCCGCTGACGCTGATCGACGTCGATTTTACCCATCAATACTGCTTGATAATATTCATACAACTGCTGCTGGTGCCCGAGTAGCAATCCTCGCTTTAAATATTGCAATGACTTTTCATCATTTTGCGCAAGATACTTTCCTTGTGCATAGAATTGCTGCAATTGCTGAATAGCCGCCATATGGTCTTGTTGAGCAGCTTTCAGTAAATATTCCAATCCTAGAGCAATATTTGGCGTGGCTTGTTTTAAATAGAACTGTGCCAATTGATACTGTGAATTGGCATGTCCATTGTCCGCATTTTTTTGCAACAAATCTAAATGTTGCCGCTCGGCATGTGTTTGATCTTCTGGGTTTAATTCGGCGAGTCGATATTGTGCATCCAAATGACCGCGTGAAATCGCATGTCGATACCAATATTGTGCTTTCTCAATATTGGGCACTCCGCCATAGATACCTTCTTCAACTTGCCCCAACACATATGCAGCATCATCACTGCCTAAACTATTGGCTTTTTCCAATAAAGCCAGCGCATTTTCCACACTGACTTCTCGGCCTAAGCCTTGTAAATGCATCTGCCCCATAGCGACATAGGCCTGCGGAATTTCATGCTGTTTGGCCAAATTTTGATACAATTCATAGGCACGCGCATAGTCGGTTGGTGCATCAAGCATTAAACGTTCTGCGAATTTCAGCTGCGCATCTAATTGGTCTATCCACAAGTCATGCCCAACCGCTTTAGCCTGATCGCGTTTCACTGGATCGGGTCTTTTCCACATCCAAAACGCAAGTACTCCCATCCCCAAAATTAGTATCAGTAAAAACCACATACTCGCCCCAAAAAAATCAATATTTTAATTATTCCAACATTGTGTCTGATTTTAATTCTATATACAAAAAAAGCACCGAATTCGGTGCTTTATTTTTTTCAAAATGAGATAACTGTCATGCTTTTGCTCGTTTTGCATCAAGTTTTTTGAGCACCTCTGACACAGCCACCATCGCAAAGCTGGACGTCACCACTACTGCTGAACCATATCCACCACAACGTAAGCCCGCACTTGGACAAACATCAGCACTGGAAAATGGATTATCAATCGAATAAACACAGGTAATCCCAAACTTTTCTTTCGGCTTTTTACAAATGCCTTTGCAGCGTAATTGTGTGCGCAATTTAGCTAACATCGGGTCTTGCTCTGTTCTTGATAAATCTGCGACTCGGATTTTCAGCGGATCAAGTTTACCCCCTGCTCCACCGGAAACGATCAACGGAATTTTATTAAAACGGCAATGTAGCATTAAGGCAAATTTGGCCTTCACATCATCTATGCAATCTAAAATTAGGTCAGGAGCACCTGCCAAAATTTCTTTGACATTTTCGGGTGTGAGATAATCATCAATCAAATTTATTTTGATTCGGGGATTGATCGCACGGCATCGCTCTGCCATCACTTCAATTTTTTCATGTCCCAATGTCGTGCTCATGGCAGGCAATTGTCGATTAATATTCGATGCAGCAACCACATCCATATCGACCAAGGTCAGCTCACCAATACCAGTACGCGCTAAAGCTTCGACCGCCCATGAGCCTACACCACCAATCCCTATCACCATGACATGACTTTTTTCATAATGATGAAAACTTTCATCACTATATATTTTGGCTACGCCAGCAAAACGGCGGTCATATTCATCATCTTGGAGCAGTTCAGTCATAGGTTTGGAGGCAGTGTTAAATCAGCCGCCATTTTAGCAAATTCACTGCTTTTTTTCTTTGATAAAACGCAATTCAGCAGTCAGCGCAACAGAGCGGCATTCGCATCAGGTCTAAATCCATCAAAATAAACATTTACAGCGAACGGAGATCTGCTTTAAAAATATAACCATAGATCAAAAAATCAAGTGTGTATTGCCATGGACATCCATCCTCTGCCAAATAATTTAAAAATTACCGATGACAAAAATGAAATGGATTTAGACACCGTGCATCGCTTTTTAAGCCATACCTATTGGTCAAAAGATATTCCAAAACATGTGGTGAAAAAAGCGATTGAAAACTCTTTGGCCGTGGCCTTACTTCTCGATGATGAAATCATCGGTTTTGGTCGTGCCATTACGGATTATGCAACTTTTGCTTATTTAGCCGATATTTATGTCGCCGATGAGCATCGAGGCAAAGGCTATTCAAAATTAATTGTGAGTACTTTATTTGAAAAATGTGGCTCCGCAGATCTAAGACGCATGTTGCTTGCAACGGCGGATGCACATGGTTTATATCGTCAATTTGGCTTCACTGATTTGGCTCAGCCTGCAAGTTTTCTCGAGATTCATCAAGCCAACATCTATCAACGATAGAGAAAATATCTCGGATAAAAAAAAGAGGCTTTCGCCTCTTTTTCGATCTTACAACCTTAGTCTTTATTCATAATAAAGAAATATTCACGGTAGTATTTAAGCTCTGCAATCGAGTCACGGATATCATCCATTGCTAAATGCGAGGCATTTTTCTTCAAGCCCCCCATGATCTCTGGGCGCCAGCGTTTCGCCAATTCTTTCACTGATGATACATCGAGATTACGGTAGTGGAAGTATTGTTCCATTTCAGGCATTAAACGATGCAAGAAACGACGATCTTGGCAAATTGAGTTACCACACATTGGTGATGATTTTGGATTTACCCATTTTTTCAAAAATTCTAAAGTTTGCTGTTCAGCATCTTGTGCTGTCAATTTACTACGACGTACACGTTCGATCAGACCTGATTGACCATGTTGACGAGTATTCCATTCATCCATTGCATTGAGCACACGGTCAGACTGATGTACCGCAAGCACAGGCCCTTCCGCCAGAATATTTAAATTATCATCCGTCACAATTGTTGCAACTTCAATAATCTGGTCGTTATCTGTATCTAGACCTGTCATTTCAAGGTCAATCCAAATCAGGCGTGTATCAGGTGTGCTGCTCATAAATGTGCAATCTTATTAGGCTGTAAAAATGAACATAGTAGCAAATTTATTGGGCTTGCGCTGTAAATAGACCCTGCTTTCATGCTATTTTTGCCATCTAGTTTTCATGGTTTTTTAGGATATGAATGGCTTTAATTCGTAAGCGCCGACTGACTGAACAGCAGCAACGTCGCATTCAGAAGCAACATAAATCTCGTCAGGAAGAAATCGATACTTCTGCAGATTTGGAAGGCTTGGTCGTCCAACATTATGGTCGTCAACTTGAAGTTCAAGCGCTGTCTACACCCGACCAACATCCTGAAAAACCAATTGTGCAAGCAGGTGAACCTGAACCCCATTGGAAACCCATCGAATTAGGCAGTGTTTGGCGCTGCCATACCCGTACCAATCTCGAATTATTGGTGACGGGTGACCGTGTCAAATGGCAAGCTGACCCGATCACAGGTTTAGGGATTATTACCGCGATTCATCCACGCCAATCTTTACTGACACGCCCTGACCGTTATCACAAAGTGAAACCTGTCGCAGCCAATGTCAGCCTGATTGTGATTGTATTTGCACCGCTTCCTGAGCCAGCACCTGGCCTGATTGACCGCTATTTGGTGGCCTGTGCAGATGCTGATATTCCAGCCTTATTGGTCTTAAATAAATCAGACTTACTTAAAGACAACGATCCGATCTTAACGCTATTACAAGAATATCGTGACTTGGGCTATGAGGTCATGCAAACCCAATCCGATGGTGACTTAAGCGCACTTTCTGCTCGACTTTCTGGTGAAACTGTCGCATTTGTAGGTCAGTCTGGGGTTGGTAAAAGTACTTTAATTAATGCCATTGTTCCGGATGCTGCGCAAAAAACCAATATTATTTCGGAAAACTCCGCGCTCGGTCAGCACACCACCACCTCTACGCGCTTAATTGCGTTTGGTGAAGGTTCTGCATTGATTGATTCACCTGGAATCCGTGAATTTGGTTTATGGCACCTAGAATTGGAAAAAGTTCAGCAAGGTTTCCCTGAGATCGAGTCACATTTGGGTTATTGTCAGTTCCGTAACTGTACGCATAAACATGAAAAGCAATGTGCGCTTAGAATGGCGGCTCAAAATGGCGAAATTTTGCCGCGCCGATTAGACAGTTATTTACGTCTGATCGACGAAATCACGGAAGCGCAGCAAAAAAATTAATTTTTATTCTGTTCATGCCCTTGAAGGGGTGATTTTGATCACCATATTTATGGGCTATACTCTTGGCAATTTAAAATTGTAGTTAGGTGAATTGTGGAACGTTGGTTCGAATTTATGGGGAATCACCCCTTCTTATTTGGAGCGCTGGCTGTATTGGTCGTGCTGTTCTTTATTCTTGAAGGCCAGCGTAATGGTCGCAAAATTTCACCTCAATCTTTAGGGATTTTAGTAAAAGCTAAAAATGCTCAATTGATTGACTTACGTGATGCGAAAGACTTCCGCGAAGGTCATATTAGCGGTAGCCGTAATATTCCATATAGCCAAATTACAAAACACATTGAAGAGTTAAAAACTTCTGATCGCCCGTTGGTTTTTGTATGTAACCTTGGTCAAGTGGCAGGTTCTGCATTGCAACAAGTCGGTCATGCAGATGCATACCGTTTAGACGGCGGCATTAGCAACTGGAAAGCTCAAGGCTTACCTCTAGTTAAAAGCAAATAAGCGCTTCTTAGGAGATTAACATGGCTGAAGTTACGATTTATTCAACAACTGTATGTCCTTACTGCATTCGTGCAAAACAGCTCCTAGAGCGTAAAGGCGTGGCTTATAAAGAAATTAATTTATCAAATGAAGCGCCTGAAGTACGTGTTGAATTGATGCAACGCACCAACCACCGTACCGTTCCTCAAATTTTTATTAATGATCAGTTTATTGGCGGTTTTGACCAACTTTATGCTTTAGAGCGTGAAGGCAAACTCGACGGCATGCTATCTTAATTTTAAACATAAATCGTCACCTCATATTAAGGAATAAACAATGAGTGAAGAACAACAAGCTCAACCACAATTGGCATTAGAGCGTATTTATACTAAAGATATTTCTTTCGAAGTACCTGGGGCTCAAGTATTTACTAAAGAATGGCAGCCTGAACTAAATATCAACCTTTCTTCTTCTGCAGAAAAAGTTGATCCAACACACTTCGAAGTTTCACTGAAAGTTGTCGTTCAAGCGAACAATGCGGGTGACACTGCATTTATCGTTGACGTTACTCAAGCAGGTATCTTCCTGATCGATAGCGTTGAAGAAGAACGTCTTCCTTACATTCTTGGTGCTTACTGCCCAAATATCTTGTTCCCATTCCTACGTGAAGCTGTGAACGATATGGTTACTAAAGGCAGCTTCCCACAATTATTGCTTACACCAATTAACTTCGATGCTGAATTCGAAGCGAATTTGCAACGTGCGCAAACTGCTGCTGAAGGCCAAGCTTAACCGCTTATCTTCAAATCTAAAAAAGACCGCTTTTGCGGTCTTTTTTATGCTTTATTTATTCCCTCTCCTTCCAGGAGATGAGAAACACTGTTTCCAAGGGGAGAGGTTTTTATTCCCTCACCCTAGCCCTCTCCCAAAGGGAGAGGGAACTTAAAGAGAATTACTCAGCATCTGCCATTAGATCAGCGCTCATACCTACAGTATTAAAGCCAGCATCAACATACAAAATTTCACCTGTAATACCATTTGCCCAAGGCGAGCAAAGGAACAATGCTGCATTACCGACATCTTCAATGGTGACATTGCGTTTAAGTGGTGCGACTTTTTCATTTAGGTCTAACATTTTACGGAAAGATTTAATCCCTGAAGCCGCTAAGGTACGAATCGGACCTGCTGAAATCGCATTTACACGAATACCTTCAGCGCCAAGACTTGTTGCCAAATAACGTACGCCTGCTTCTAGTGACGCTTTTGCCATACCCATAACGTTATAGTTTGGCATTACGCGTTCAGAACCTTGGTAAGTCAGCGTCAATAAGCAACCTTGACGTGCAGCCAATAAAGGTTTTGCCGCACGAGCCATCGCAATAAAACTATATGCGCTGATGTCGTGAGCAATTTTAAAACCTTCACGGTCGGTAATATCAGTGAAATCGCCATCTAAAGTATGTGCCGGTGCAAAACCAATTGAATGCACAACACCATCTAGACCATCCCAATGTTTAGCAAGTTCAGCAAAAGCGGTATCAATTTCAGCGTCCACTGCTACATCACATGGGAAAACTAAAGTTGAACCAAATTGTTCAGCAAAATCATCTACACGTTTTTTTAATTTTTCGTTTGGATAAGTAAAAGCCAGTTCTGCACCTTCGCGATGTAAAGCTTGCGCAATACCAAATGCGATTGATAACTTACTTGCAATACCCGCGATTAAAAAGCGTTTGCCAGCCAATAGTCCTTGTGCCATGTGAAACTCACTCAAAATAATTTAACAGCATAATGCCAAGTCTAAAGCATTTTAGAAATTGCATAATGCGCCTTTTTTTAGAAAACCATCATTGCATGCACGATGCGAATAAAATCAGATTCAATCAAGCGGCGTCAATATTTGTTGCCGCTTAAGCGTCCAGATGCAATGCTTGTAATGAATTAGTCCATAAGATCTGTGCAATCTCAGATTCAGTACGGTTTAAGCTCTGAGCTAGCCCCTGCAAGACATAGGGCAAATTGACCGGCGTATTGCGAGTACGCCCTTCCGTCGAATGCTGACAACATAAGGGGGTCATATCGGGACAGTCGGTTTCTAAGACTAAATGTGCCGCCCCTAAAGTCTGAACCACTTGATGTAATTTTTTTGCATTGGGATTGGTGATTTGCCCCGTTACACCAATTTTAAAACCTAGCTTGGTAAATGCCTTCGCTTCTTCAACACCACCACTAAATGCATGTGCGATACCACCGAGCTTAAATTGATGCTTTTTCAACATCGAAAGCACCTCCGCATGGGATTTGCGAATATGCAGCAAAATGGGTTTATCAAACTGCTGTGCTAATTCAAGTTGTGCGGAAAAATACTGCTGCTGCTTTTGAAAAAGTTCGGGCTGTTTATGCTGTTTCAAAAAGGTATCTAAACCTATTTCACCGATAGCGATACAATCATGCTGCTTTAGCAGCTGTTCCACATCGAACAAATGTTCTGTACGATGTTGCTCAATATAAAACGGATGTAAGCCGGGGGCTAAATAGCTTTTGGGAGCATTGGATAAACGAGCTAAAAACTCTTGGGTTTGCAGCAAATCGTGAAAACGTGACTGCACAAAACCAATCAATACCAAAGCATCGACACCCACCTGTTTGGCAGCATGCGCCAACTGTTCCCGATCAACGTCAAAATCAGGAACATCAAAATGCGTATGCGTATCAAACAGTGAGTAAGTCATTGAACTAATTAATTTGCTTTTACGGCTGAGGCTTCAGCAGCTTCAACTACTGGTAGATATTGCTTTTTCAAGATACTTTGCAATTGATCATACGGAATGGTCAAACGTGGTAAACCCGCCACATATGGCCCAATTTCATATTCGGCATATTGCAAAATTAGACCTTGCTGACTTAGATAAAAGTTATCAGACAGTTTAAATTTCCAAATCTGTTCATATTCTTGAACATTGTCCGCCAACTTGGCATCTTTCACCCAAGTTTTAAAGACTTCATAGCCCAGCTTTTCAAGTTTAGTACGTTGATTGGGCAGCAATATGTCATTGAGCTGTACCAATTTTTGAGTGCTTAAATCGAAGTTATAATATTGCTGTGCAGAAGAACCATGCGCCCCCCCTAAATATGAGCTGGTATTTAAAACCACTGTTGCCAAGGGTTTTTCAGCATTCAATATTTTAGGTTTAATCATCAAACTGATTTGCTGATTGGCGCTTAAAGATTTCAACTCTTTATCTAAATTTAAAAATGCTTGCATATAAGGCTGCGTGGCTTTTTCCAATTTTAATTTGGGCGTTTCAACCTTTGCCAAAGCAGATTTTGCTTCAGACGCTGCAGGTACTTCACTTGCAGCGGGAGCGTCTTTGCTCAGCGTTTTATCTTCTAAAGGCGAAACAGACAGGATCTCTCCCAACTGTTTTAAAATTTCCGCATCAATAAATTCATCAATAAAGGCTTGATTACTGTTTAAGCGTTCAACTGAAATTTCAGGACAGACCCCGCCATCACATTCAGGTAAATTCAGTTGTAATTTTTCCGCATCACCAATCAGTTTTGCACTCAAATCTGGCTGTTCAGTTTTGGCTTGATCCGGCTTTTTTTCAGGTTCAGCTTGTTGTGGCTGACACGCCGTGAATGCAACAGAAACTACCAATATTGAGCTTGCCCAAATTTTATTTTTTTGCACCATTGCTTCAACCTTTCATTTCGAATAATTGATATTTATTTTGGTAAATATCTTATCAAATTAAATACTTTCGTTGATTAGAACATATGCTGATAAACGTCAGCTTTCAATACTTGTTGTGTTTGTGCTTTGCTGAGATAAATATCCAGTTGTTTACCATCTTTGACAATTTCATCTGTACGGTAATGCAAACCGACACCTTCTTGATCAAAGAACCAATCTGCTTGGCCCCAATAGAGTTTTTTCGGTGCCGATTTTTTGACATCTACCTCTTGTTCATCTAACCATTTGCTATAGGCTTGCTGCACAATAGCATCCATATTTTGCTGTTGCTTTGCATCAATAATATCTAAGGGTTTGAGATTTTTTTTCGCACGACGGTCTGCCACAAAAAAATAATAGCGCTCTTTGACCGTGATATTTTCCTGTTTGGTATCGACACCGATTTGCAGCAGCACATATTGATTCCGTTGATATGGAACTCGTGTGTACATCGCCAATTCATAGGCTTTATTGGTTTTAAACTCGGCCTGCCAAGCATCTGATTTTTTCACATACGCATCGACGGCTTGTTGGAGATTCATATTTTGCTTTAATGCAATCTGATCTTGTACGACGCTGGCCTGATTTTTTTCAATCCAACCATTCAACCACGTATCTACGGTCTGAATGGTTTGTATCTCTAAATCAATACAACTTTTATTTTCACAAAACGGTTTGGCAATTTTTGCTGCTTGCTCTTGGATATTTAAATAGGGCAAAACATCTGGATTGATCACGACCGCTTCAGAAGCGCCATCATCGGCCGGCTTTGTCGCTTTGTTTTCTTTTCCTGAATCACATGCACTGAGCAGCAAAACACTCCCCAAAAGTGCAAAAACTGTAGCATCCTTGAATATTTTCATGATGTCCTAAACGACCAAATGATTGCGTAATGTATGGATTTAAAAACTCTACCACAAAATAAAACAGCTTCACGAAGAAGCTGTTTTATTTCTGTAAAAGAACAACTTAGTGTTCACGTGTATTGCTGAACACGATATCCGGATAACGTTCTTGCATTAACTGTAAATTCACACGACTTGGTGCAAGATAAGTTAAATGACCACCGCCATCGACAGACAATTGGTCGTGTGCTTTTTTCTTAAATTCGTTGAATTTTTTCTCGTCATCACACGATACCCAACGTACGGTATTGATACTTACAGGCTCATAAATACAATCAACTTTGTATTCTTCTTTCAGACGATAAGCCACAACTTCAAACTGAAGTACACCCACAGCACCCACGATTAAATCGTTACTGTTTTGCGGCATAAAGACCTGAGTCGCCCCTTCTTCTGAAAGTTCTTTTAAGCCTTTTTGTAGCTGTTTTGACTTCAATGGATCTTTTAAACGCACGCGACGGAACATTTCAGGGGCGAAGTGCGGAATACCGGTAAAGTGTAAATCTTCACCCGAAGTGAAGGTATCGCCGATCTGAATCGTACCATGGTTATGCAAACCGATAATGTCGCCCGGCCATGCTTCTTCAAGGTGCTGACGGTCACCAGCAAGGAACGTTAAAGCATCACTAATACGCACATCTTTACCTAGACGCACATGTTTCATTTTTAAGCCTTTTTCATACTTACCTGAACAGATACGCATGAATGCAATACGGTCACGGTGTTTTGGATCCATATTGGCTTGAATTTTAAAGACGAAACCAGTGAAGCCTTCTTCAGTCGCTTCAACTTTACGGTCTTGAGTTGGATGTGCTTTAGGTTCAGGCGCATATTGACTAAATGCATCCAAAACATGGTCTACACCAAAGTTACCGAGTGCCGTACCAAACAACACTGGCGTTTGACGACCTGCCAAAAATTCATCACGGTCTAAAGGTTCATTGGCCATTTGAACCAATTCCAATGATTCTTCAAATGCAGCCCAAGCGAGATCACCGACTTTTTCACGCAAATCTGCATAGTCATAGCCATCACGGACTTCAATATCCGTAATTGTTGAACCGAAACCTGCCTTATAAACGTAGAATTTTTCTTCGAGTAGGTTAAATACACCGGCAAAGTCACGACCTGTGCCCAGTGGCCAAGTAATCGGAACACATTTAATTTTTAAAACGTTTTCGATTTCATCTAGCAGTTCTAATGGCTCACGAATTTCACGGTCCATTTTGTTGACGAATGAAATAATCGGCGTGTCGCGCATACGACACACTTCCATCAATTTGATCGTACGGTCTTCGACACCTTTTGCACCATCAATCACCATAAGCGCAGAGTCAACAGCGGTTAATGTACGGTAAGTATCTTCAGAAAAGTCTTCATGCCCTGGGGTGTCGAGCAAGTTAATCATCTTGTCTTTAAACGGGAACTGCATAACAGAGGTGGTGATCGAAATCCCACGTTCTTTTTCCATTTCCATCCAGTCAGACGTTGCCGCACGATCAGATTTACGGCTTTTTACCATACCTGCAACCTGAATCGCCTGTCCCCATAACAACAGTTTTTCTGTCATTGTGGTTTTACCGGCATCGGGGTGGGAAATAATAGCGAAAGTACGTCGCTGAGCGACCTGTGTCGCTAATTCTTCTTTAAAACTCATGAAAGACACCTACTGCAAAACTCGCAGTGCAAAAGATCAGATCTGATCAATATGGAAAATTGGCGATATTGTATCAGATTGACCATTAAAAATAATCAACCACATCGGGTTGAGTCAAAATCTTAGCGTGGCGTGTCTTGATGTTTTACATTGGATGACGACCTGTTTTTATCGACGATATAACGTATTCCACTGTCTTTTCTTCTATACTCATTGGCAATACGATAAGACCACAAATGACCTTATTCAACTTTCGCTTTCATGCTTTCTTCAAGCTGTACCACTGGCATCGGCATTCCTAACAAATATCCCTGCAACTGTTGGCAACCTAAACGTTTTAAAATTTCTGCTTGTTGTTCTGTCTCTACACCTTCTGCAGTGACCGTTAAACCCAGTCGAATTGCCAAGTGAATAATACTTTCTAAAATAATTTCTTCTTTAGAACCGATGCTCAAATTGCGGATAAACTCACGGTCAATTTTCAACTCATCTACAGGCAGTTCTTTTAAATACAAGAAACTTGAATGTCCCGTTCCAAAGTCATCAATCGCAACTTTAATCCCCATCTTTCTCAAATGTTCAAAAGTTACAATACTGGCATCGATATGATGCATCGCAGTTGACTCGGTAATTTCAATAATTAAATGTGACGGGTTAATTTCATACCGTGCAAAAAGTGACTCTAAAGTACTAAATAAGTGTTTATGTTCAAACTGAATCGCTGATAAATTGACCGCAATAGGATACAACGGCATATTCAGCTTTTCCCAGTGCTGAATTTGCTTACAGGCTTCTTCAAGCGCCCAATAGCCCATGGCAATAATCAGTCCAGTTTTTTCTGCACCATTGATAAACTTATTTGGCGTCAACATACCTAGAGTTGGATGATTCCAACGAATTAAGGCCTCTACTCCACAAATTTCACGATCAGCAGCATTAAATTTTGGCTGATAAAATAAGATAAACTGTTGTTCTTCTACCGCTTTATATAAATCATTGATCAGTTTCGTCTGACTTTTTTCTTCAAATTGGTCGGCAGTATAATTAAAAAATGAATAGGTATTACGCCCCTGATACTTCGAACTCAGCATTGCAGTGTCTGCATTAATCAGCAGATCTTGCAAGTTCGCACCATGTTCAGGGTACATCGCAATACCAATACTGCCTGAAATATTGATTTCCTTGCCTGCAATCAGGAAACTTTCTTGCATCAATTCCAATATTTTTTCAGACATTGCTGTGGCAGAATCATTGCTTGCCGACTCAAGTACAATCAGAAACTCATCGCCACCGATTCGTAGCAATTTGGCTTGATCATTAATTAAACGGTGAATGCGTGTGGCAATTTGAATCAGTAGTTGATCACCTACATGGTGTCCAAACACATCATTGACCGCTTTAAAACGGTCGATATCAATATAAATAAAAGCAATTTTATCTTGTCTTAAGCGATGCTCTGTAAATAGAAAATGTGCATATTCAGCCAAAAATAGTCGATTAGGTAAACGGGTCAAATTGTCCTGTACCGCTTGATTGGCTAGTTCTCGATTTGCGCGCATCAACTGCAAACTGCGATGTTCTAAACGTTGCTCAAGTACTGCAACGCTAAAGGCCGCCATCAACAATAAACTGGTGACAAATAAGACAATAAATAGCAATAAATTATGGTTAATTTGAGCCGCAACCAATACATCCATCGAGTTTAGCGGTACAAAATCAACAGCCGCCATACCAATATAATGCATAGCCACAATGCTAAAAGTCAGCATTAATGCGACAAAGACATTCAAAATATTCCGTTTTGGCGAATATTTATTTTTAAACGTCATCCAAAAGGCCAAACCCGAACCACAGATCGCAACTAAAATTGAACAGATAACAATTAAAGGTTCATACCGTTGTTCATAGCCCTGAACGGCTAAACTCAGCATACCGGTATAATGCATGCCGGAAATGCCAAGGCCCATTAACACTGAACCTAAAATTAAACGCGGAAAAGGTAATGTCTGTCGTGTGGTTAACCACACAGCAAAAGTGGAAGCAACGAAAGCAATAAAATAGGATATCAGGGTCAGACTGGTATCGAAACTATGGCTTGAAGGCAAATGGCTGGCCATCATGCCTACAAAATGCATGCACCAGATCGCAGCACCTAAAATTGCACCGCTGAAGAATAAAATGACATTTTCATATCTTGGTCGTGTTCCACGAAACAACATTTGTTCGAGTGAAACAGCAAAGTAACAACTTAATAATGCAACTACGATTGAACCAGCGACCAGACTGTAATCATAATGAATATGAGTCATATCAAGCGTTCCGCTTAGGTTATCGTGGCACTTTCTTTAACCGAATTACCCAATCTATCTCTTCCCTTTAACTTGTTACGTTTTCAATTACTTACTTATTTTCCCTTAGAATCTATTAGTCTACGATAATGGTCAAGTCTTTCTTTCAAGATTTTAAGCAACTGATTAATTTAAAAAAATAAAGCTTGATGAAGTTCACTAAAACTTAAACTTTTGATAAAAATTGCATCAGGTGTTTATTATTTTAGAACAGTTTCTAATCATAATAAAATGAATAAGTTAGAATCATTTATAGATTGCTTTCTAGATTTAAATCGAACACCGCCCTACTCACAAAAAAATAGCGAGCCGTAGCTCGCTATTTCTCAATGGATAAATTCATCTTTTCTGTCAAAAACTCAAGCAATCATCTCAATGTTATTTATGGATGAATTACTTACTTTTTGGCTGTTGTTGTATGCGTTTTGCCTTGTAATTTGGCATAGTCCATTAGCACGTTTGCTGCTTCCGTCACAAAGACTTCTTCTTCAGGCAGTGCTGGACGTTGGTTTGCCTTCATTTTTGCACGTGCCTCCACCAATGCATCCATAGACGCTTGGTAGCTTTCCCAGTTGGCATAAGGTTTTTGACCCACCACTTTACGACGCTGATTTTCAGCATCCAAAGACTTTTGCTCTAGTGCCAACAGCTCGGCTTTACGCTTCGCTAAGTCAAGCACCACACGCTTTTGCTCTTCTGTCTTTTTCGCAATCGCAGTACGTTGTTCTAAATATTTAAATTGCGGATCAATGCTGACACGTTGCTGAGATGACTTAATCAAATCGGGAACATAGGCTTGGATCGAGCCTTCACGTTTAAACGGTGCGGTTGGAATAGTATCCCACTGTAAAGCATTTTTCGATTTACGCTCACCAAACTCTTCATTGTAAATATCGACCAGCTTAATATCCGGTACGACCCCTTTATTCTGGGTACTACCGCCAGTCACGCGGTAGAATTTACGTTGCGTTAAGGTTGCTTGACCATAGGCTAAAGAGTCAAGTTGTACCTGCGCTGTTCCTTTACCCGTTGTGGTACTACCAATCACCACACCACGCTCATAGTCTTGAATCGCAGCAGAATAAATTTCACTCGCAGAAGCCGAAGCCAAATTAATCAATACCGCCAATGGGCCTGCATAAGTTTGCGCGCCACCATCATCATCTTCAAACACGCTGACATTGCCATTACCATCACGGATTTGCACCACTGGACCTGATTTAATCACTTGTCCAAGCATACGTGCCACTTCTTCAAGTGAGCCGCCTGGGTTGTTACGCAAGTCAATGATGATGCCTTCAACATTTTGCGCATCTAATGTTTTTAAGGCTTTATTGGTATCTTCCGACACAGAACGGTAGTCTGTACCCGCACGACGTGCACGATAATTTAAATAAAACGATGGAATTTCAATCACACCAAACTTATGTTTTTTGCCATCACGTTCAATTTCAACGGTACGTGAACGCACGCCTGCATCTTCTTCTTGAATTACATCACGTACAATCGTGACATTTCGCGCTTGATTCATGGACGCACCAGCACCCAATAAACGTAAAGTCACTTTGGTGCCACGTTTACCACGAATCAGTCCGACAATTTCATTGCTCGGCCAGCCGATCACGTCCACCATTTTGTCGCCATCTTGAGCAACACCAACGATGCGATCGCCCGACTTGACTTGCCCTGACTTACTGGCTGGACCACCTTCCACGATCGTTTCAATTTTGGTGTAGTCTTCGTTACCACGTTCAGGACGAATCGACACCCCAATCCCTTCCAATTGCAACGTGGTTTGACGGTTCAATTCCATCGCATCTACAGGCGGAAAATAGTTACTGTGCGGATCATACGTCAGCATCATGGCATTCAGAGTTTTATCAAGCACATCATCGCTTTTTAAACGACTAATCCGCTCTAACTGACGTGTATAACGCTTGGTTAAAGTCTGTACAGGTGTTAAGTCTTCAGGACCTGTTAAGTCTTGACCATTTGCCAGTGTTGGGTCATCTTTCAACGCTTTTTGTTTGGCTTTCTCTTCTTCTTTGCTGATGGTTAAGTTGATCAGCTGAGAGACCAACATTTTATTCCAATGCGCACGCTGTTCTTCTGTCGATTTAAAGAATGGCGCTTTTTCACGATCGGTTTCGATGTAGTTATTCGGTTGATTTAAATTCTGTGGCTTTTTCAGCTCTTCCAACATATAGGTGTAGAACTGTTTTAAGCGCTCACGATATTGCGCATGAATGGCATACGGCCCTGTTAAATTGCCCGCTTTGAGATTTGCGCCAAAAGTTGAGCCATAACGTTTTTTATAATTTTCAATATCCGATGCCAAGAACAACGTATGTTCAGCGTCTAAACTATCAATATAAAAATCTAAAATACGGTTAGATGTATTAACATCTAAACGCTGATTTAAATAGTGTTGACGGTCTACCAATGTTGCAAGCTGACGTGAGACCAAGGCTTGCTCTTGTGTGGGCTGAATGGTACCCGCGCTCACTGCTTCTGTATTATTGGCAGCAATTGCGTCATTCACCACATGAGTGAAAAAGAATCCACCTGTCGCAATCGCAACGGCACAAGCTAATGTTTGAAGTTTCATAAATAATTTGTACTTCCTTGGTATTAAGACCAATATTACCGTGTTGGTTTTCGACCTGAATTGAATAGATTCAAAATCTTAAACAACTTAATATGTTTATGTCGTGTAGTTTTATCATATTCTCTGCTGACAAAGTGTAGCAAATCATTGCAGAATTCAGGTATTGTTTTTCCTTAAAAATTCCAACACGGACACCGAATATGATTGGCGCATTAATGCTCGACATTGCTGGCACAGAACTTACCCAAGAAGATATTGAACTATTACAAGCACCACAAGTTGGCGGCATGATTTTATTTGGTCGTAACATTGAATCTCCTGAACAAGTTCGTGCCCTGACCGACCATATGCGTCAAATTCGTCCTGATATTTTAATTGCGGTCGATCAGGAAGGTGGTCGTGTACAACGCTTAAAGCAAGGCTTCACACTCCTACCAGCTATGGGTAAGTTTGGTGAACTTTACTTAACTAAACCTGAAAAAGCAGTTGAACTGGCTGAACAATGTGGTTGGTTGATGGCAGCAGAAGTCCTTGCGGTCGGCATCGATTTCAGTTTTGCACCTGTGCTGGATTTAAATGATGTTAGTGATGTGATTGGTGACCGTGGTTTTGCCAAAAATATGCAAGATATCATTCCACTGGCAAGTGCTTTCTTAAAAGGTATGAAACGTGCAGGAATGGCATCTACAGGTAAGCATTTCCCAGGCCACGGTTCAGTGAAAGCAGACTCACACGTCGCTGCTGCTATTGACCATCGTAGTTATGAAGAAATCTATCAAAAAGACATGCAAAGCTTTATTCAACTGCAACCACAGCTTGATGCCTTAATGCCTGCGCATGTGATTTATGAAAATATTGATCCTAATCCTGCTGGATTTTCACCGTATTGGATTCAGAAAGTCTTACGTCAAGAGCTCCAATTTGATGGCATTTTATTCTCCGATGATTTAAGCATGCAAGCCGCTTGTGTCGCTGGCGGCGCAGATGCTCGTATCCAAGCAGCATTAAATGCAGGTTGTGATATGGGCCTCGTGTGTAATAACCGTGAATCTGCATGCATTGCGCTGGATGGCATTCAAAACTTGGCTCTCCCAAATCAAGAACGCCTAGAACGTATGCGCGGTAAAATCCCACAGATTGAGATTGGACAAAGCATTGAACTCGGGGCGGACTGGCAAAACGTGCGTAACCGTATTGTGGATTTTAAAAATCAATATTGCTAATCCAAGACTTTCAAAATTCTAGAAAATGGAGCACGACAAGGTGCTCCTTTTTGATTTATGATGAAGACAAAATAAGTGCTTCGGCGCTATACAAAAATTGCCAATAAAAACAACATTAGGTCAGGACGACATGACACAAAGTTTATCGGAACATCGACATATTTCTTTTACTGCACATTACACTGGCTATATTTGGTACAGCATGGGGATTTCGCATCCCGTTTTTGCCACACGTAAAGGCAAATTTTTAGCACGTTTAGTCCATCCTTTAGAAAGCTGGGCAGAAAAAAATGTGGGCGGTAGCATGCGTTCGACGCTTAAACAGCGCCATGCCATGATCGATCAACATTTAGATCAACTCATTACCCAATATCCACAGCTACAAGTCCTTGAAATTGCCTGTGGCCTCTCCCCGCGCGGTTGGAATTTTCGCACCAAGCATCCTGAAATTGACTATCGTGAACTCGACTTGCCAGATATGGCAAAAATCAAAACACAGGCACTCAAACAGATTGACCCGCATGCCCCCGAGGTCTTAACTGGGGACATTTTCACTCAAGATTTTGAACGTATTTTTCAGAGCTTTGACCCTGAACGTCCTTTGGTGGTGATTAGCGAAGGTCTGATTAATTATTTTGATCAAACCCTACTGAATAAGTTATTGCAAGGGATCACCGAATATGGCGCCTCGTTTCAGGAATTACATTATCTGACCGACATCTATCCAGAACCCGTTAAAAACCGTTTAGCACGTTTTATTTGGGCCAGTAGTAAATTACTCAAAGTCATGTCTCGCAGCGCTTTTACTTTTCATTTTCAATCCCCTGCTGAATTACAGCAGTTTTTCACCCATACAGGATTTGAAGAAGTAAAAGTCGTTCAGCCGGCCTTATACTTTCCACAACAGCAACATGAACAAGTGATTCCTTTCCACGATGCAGAGCAGCACTGTGGCGATTTGGTTTGGATGGTCCATGCCAAAACAAAAAAACAGCGCTAAAGCGCTGTTTTTTTTAGTTGTTCATGTTTTAACTGACGGCTTTTAATAACAATACATCTTCTTTTTGGCGTTGTACAAAGCGTAATAAGCGCTCTGCCAACTCAAAACTACCATGCTTAAACAAAGCGCGAACCTGTGTATCCACAACGTCAAAGATGAGACATTCAATTTTAAACTCACCTTCTTCGTCTTCTAGATGTAAAGCCAAATCTCGTGGATATGCGTGCATGGAGTCCAACATTTCAGCCTGCACATTCAACAACACGCCGAAATAATTTAAATCCATAATTTGAGTATCAACCACAAGGTCTGAATGGCGATGAGATAAATGCGTGAATGGCTGTTGTACACTTACACGCGCTTCGCCACGGCGTTCAATATTTTGCATTTGCTCACGGCTCATTGGAATGATCCCGTCCAACTGCTGAATAGACTCACCGCGTAGATAAGTTGCAAACAAATTCATGGTTTCCTTACGGCGTTGCAACTGCGGTAAATGATCCGCATTGGCAATCATAGCAAATTGCATATTCGGACATTGCAATGCAAAGCCCGCATTTTCATGTGGCAAAGTAAAACTGTCGTACTGCCCGCATGACACCAATACATCACACTGTGGAATCGGCACGTCTTGCAAACGCAGCAAACGATTACAGTTAATGTCATAACGCTCTTGTTCGGTATTGGTGAATTCAGCCATTTGTCTAAAGAACAAACGCTTCGCTGTCGGTGACATCCGCGTCACATCCAGTTTGGCATGATTGACCAAATACAAAATCACCGCTTGACCAAATTCATCCATGCGCTGTTCTTTCATTAAGTGCAAGGATTCCTCAAGCAACATGCGCCAGCTCTTGCGCGTTTTTTGCATCACGCCCATTAAAATCATGCGATCAATCAATTCAGGACGTTGATCGGCCAGACCTGCTGCCACCACTGAACCTAGTGACATCCCCATCACGGATACTTTTTCTAGCCCGACGATATCCAACCAAACGCCCAACATCTGCGCCAGATCACCCAACTCTAAAGTCCCTGCTGACACGGCTGTATCGACATTGGTAATTTGCTGGTTTGAGCCCATGGAGGGTAAATCAATTAAAATAATAGGGCCTGCCGCAAATAATTGTTCGACACAATATTTGTAGGAATTAAAGTTTTGAAATGCCCCACCAATAATAACAATCGGGGTGCGATGAATGGTTTCAGGTTGTGCAATGGCCATATATTCGACCTTCCAGCCATCAATCCATGTCGTTCTGGCAGGCTGTTTAAAGCTTTGCTTGTCATACAGATCGAAAAAACTGTAATGCGTACTTTCCTGTACGGTGGGATCCATTTGGATAATGGAATTCATATTCCTTTCCTCCATTCCTGCCTTATTTTTATTGTCAGGAATTCATTTAGAGACTCTGCTCGACTTAGCGTCCTGCTCTTTAATCGTTATTTGTACGACTTCAATGTCGCTATTGTTTCATTCTATACAGAGGTTCATTTTACAAGCAACTGATATCCCCGCCGCTTATCTACTTTTGTTCTAAAAACAATTTCAAAATGTTAATTCTGGTCAGCAAGTACAGTCGAATATGCACTTAAGTGCTTCATTGTTCAGTCACAGGCTGTTAATATCGAGTTGAAATTTCTAAGTGATCAAACCGCTATGCAAGAGTCTATTGAACAATACATGCAAACGGTAGGACAGCAAGCACGCACAGCATCACGTGTGCTCGCAGGGGCTTCTACCCAGACTAAAAATAATGCCTTATCAGCAATTTATACTGCTTTACAAAACAGTGAAACTGCAATTTTGGCAGCTAACCAAGTGGATATGACCAAAGCGCATAACAACAACTTGGATAGTGCTCTACTTGATCGCTTAGAACTTACCCCCACACGCTTTAAAGGCATGCTCCAAGGTCTAAAAGATGTGATCGCACTAACTGACCCGATTGGCGAAATTACCGATATGGCCTTTCGTCCGACAGGTATTCAGCTGGGCAAAATGCGCGTGCCGCTAGGTGTTGTCGGCATGATTTACGAATCTCGCCCCAATGTAACCCTTGAAGCCGCATCTTTAGCGCTTAAATCAGGTAACGCGATTATTTTACGTGGTGGTTCTGAAGCTTTGGAATCTAACCAAGCAATTGCAGCAGCGATTCAACATGGCTTAACTGCTGCAGGTGTACCTGAGCATGCCGTTCAAGTGCTTAATACCCCAGACCGTGCTGCGGTTGGCCAATTAATTACTATGCCTGAATATGTCGATGTGATCGTACCTCGTGGTGGCAAAGGCTTAATCGAACGTATCACCAATGAAGCACGTGTGCCTGTTATCAAACATCTTGATGGTAACTGCCATGTTTTTGTGGAAGCTCAGGCTGATTTGCAAAAAGCATTACCTATTGCGCTTAATGCCAAAACACACCGTTATGGCGTATGTAATGCCATGGAAACCTTGCTCGTCGATGAAAATGTCGCTGAAGAGTTTTTACCACGCATTGCTGAACTTTATGCTGAGAAAAAAGTTGAACTTCGTGGCTGTGCTGAAACCCAGCGCATTTTGGGTGAATCGATTGTTCCTGCAACTGAAGAAGATTGGTACACCGAATACTTAGGCCCGATTTTGGCAGTGAAAGTCGTTACTGGCCTAGATGAAGCGATCGAGCACATCAACAAATATGGCTCACACCATACCGACTCGATCATTACCGAAAACTTTAGTCTGGCTCGTCAGTTCTTGGCGCGTGTAGATTCGAGTTCAGTGATGATCAATGCCTCAACGCGTTTTGCGGATGGGTTTGAATATGGTCTTGGTGCTGAGATTGGTATTTCAACCGATAAAATCCATGCACGCGGACCAGTCGGTCTTGAAGGTCTAACTTCTCAAAAATGGATTGTGTTTGGTGATGGTCAAATTCGCCAATAACACCCAATAAGACAATGAAAGCTGTGCTTTTCTGATTAAAGGCACAGCTTTTTTTATGGCGATTTAAAAAACTAGACCCAGGGTTCACATATTGAAATATAAGCCTGCAAACACACAGGATATAGAATCGAAAACAGATTTTTTGACAATTAAATGCTTAAGAAGAATAAGAAAAGTTCAAATTACCTGCTTTTTGCAACAATTTGAGGATTACAGCGCAGCAACCGCATGTTATGTTCTATGTATATCCCTTAAATCGTATAAATTTTGAGGATTATTTTATTAATAAATGAAAACTATGAACTGATAAATTTTAATTATTATTGTGCTCAGGGTCGATAGTGCTTAAGTCTAATCTCCTAAAGTCTATCTAGGACGATAAAAAAACCCATGATAAAACATCATCACAGATCTAAATTGCATCAATCAATACAACTGCAATCAGATCAATATTATGGATAAGTATTTCAATTAGAATTCGGGTATTTAAACGTGTCTACATCAGTATTAGTAATTAACTGCGGATCTTCTTCTATCAAATATGCGTTAGTTTCTGAGCGCCGTGAAGATCGTATTTTTGGTCTAGCCGAGAACCTAGGTTCTGCTGATGCACGTATTAAAGGGGTCACTACAGGTGGTGATGCGCTTGAGCTGTCTATTCCATATGCTGACCATGAAAAAGCCCTCGAAACTATTTTAGAGCGTTTGGCTCACCATAATCCTCAAGCGATTGGTCACCGCGTTGTTCACGGCGGTACATTAACCAAAGCTGAGCTATTAACACCAGAAATTATTGAACGTATTCGTGAAGCAACTCCACTTGCTCCATTGCATAACCCGGCTCACTTGGTGGGTATCGAAGCAACCATGCGTTTGTTCCCTGAACTTCCGCAAGTAGCCGTATTTGACACTGCATTCCACCAAACCATGCCGTCTCATGCATACCGCTATGCTTTACCAAAATTCTTGTACACACAGCATAACGTGCGTCGTTATGGCTTCCACGGTACAAGCCATGCCTACGTATCTGAGCGTGGCTCAATGTTGGCAGGCAGCTTTAAACAAGGTGGCTGGTTAACTGCTCACTTAGGCAATGGTAGCTCGACTTGTGCGATTTGGAATGGTCAATCTGTAGATACGTCAATGGGTCTAACACCTCTTGAAGGTGTGGTCATGGGCACACGTAGTGGTGATGTTGACCCAAGTATTCACAGCTTCCTTGCGAGCAACTTAGGTTGGGATATCTACAAAATCGACAAAATGCTGAACAGCCAATCAGGCCTACTCGGTTTGTCTGATCTATCAAATGACATGCGTACATTGATCGAAGCATCAGAACAAGGTAACGAAGATGCCGCGCTTGCCATTGAAGTATTCTGCTACCGTTTAGCAAAATCTTTAGCAGGTCTCAGCTGTGGTCTACCACGTATTGACGGTTTATTCTTTACCGGTGGTATTGGTGAAAACTCTGCCTACATTCGTGAAAAAACGGTTTCATACTTACCGCACTTTGGTTTCAACCTGAGTAAAGAATTAAATGACAACTTAAAACGCGGTACTGAAGGTCGTATTGACCACGGTACTGGCCCACAAATTTGGGTTGTTCCAACCGATGAAGAAGGCCGTATTGCCAAAGAAACTGAGCATGTTGTAGACGAGGTGACAGCGTCTGCTACAAAAAAGTCTGATGCTGAAGCTGCGATTGCATAAGCAATCGCATCAGCCCCTTCGCCTTCAATATTAATTTTTAGCTTTAATTTAGACACCGTATGAAAACAATTTTACTCGTGCCAACTGGGGAAGGTGTAGGTTTAACATCTGCATGCTTAGGTTTAATTTATGCTTTGGAATGCCAAGGGGTCAAAGCAGGTTTTCTGAAACCATTTTCACAGGAAAATGTCGCAGATACTGTAGACCGTACAACGGCTCTTTATCGTCATTTATTTAATAATGAAACGGTAGAACCCATTCACCATGCCACCATCGTGAAACAACTCAGTCATGATGAAAGTGATGAACTGCTCGAAGAAGCGGTTCGTTTGCACCGTGAAATTGCAAAAAAGCATGACCTAATTATTGTTGAAGGCTTGGTTCCAAACAGCCGAGATAACTTTGCCTCAGAACTGAATGCGACTTTAGCAAAAGCACTCGATGCCAAAGTGATTATTGTCAGCACAGCAGATATTCAAAATGCCACGAAAACGGCTGAGAAAATTGACAGTTCACTACGCCAATTTGGTGGTGCGGCATCTGAACGTACTGCGGGTGTTTTGTTTATGCGCACACGTGGCTTGCCAGAAGAGTCTGCGCAAATTCCTGTCACACTTGATCCAAATCTGCGTTTAATTAGTGACACCAATAAATTTGTACTCGAATTACAACAAAGTAATCCGCAAATTGGTTCTACACAGCTACCTGTTATTGGCCTCGTTCCATTTAGTAATACGCTCAGCGTACCGCGCATGTCTGACTTGGCGACGCATATTCAAGCGGAATGGATCAACCAAGGCGATGCCGCTCATCGCCGCGTACTACATAGCAGCCTAGTTGCATCGAATATTGAACATGAACTTCACAAATTTGTGGCAGGCGAACTGATTATCAGCGCCTCTGACCGTATTGATGTGTTGTTGGCTTCTAGCCTTGCAAGTAGCAATGGTATTCCACTTGCCGGTTTAGTTTTGACTGAACACCATCAACCGAACCCACAAGTTTTGGATTTCTGCCAAACTGCGATTAAGCAAGGCTTACCGATTTTACATACGCCTTTAAGCACTTTTGAAACGGCACAACAACTTTCAAATTTAGGCAATGAAATTCCTGTCGATGACGTAGAACGTGCAGAACAAGTGACCCGCTTTGTTTCAAGCCACATCAATGCTGAATGGATTACTGAAGTATTAAATGGTTCATATCAACCACGCTTGTCCCCTTCTGCATTCCGTCATGAATTGGTACAAAAATCTATTGCTGCGAAAAAACGAATTGTTCTACCTGAAGGTGATGAACCACGCACCATTCAGGCGGCTGCCATTTGTCAATCACGTGGCATTGCACACTGTATTTTATTGGCAAAACCTGAAGCCGTGATTGAAGTTGCAAAAGCACGTAATATCGAACTTCCACATGATTTGGAAATTATTGATCCAGATCTGATTCGTGAAAACTATGTGCCTAAAATGGTTGAGCTGCGTAAAGGCAAACTCAATGATCTACAAGCACGCGAACAGCTACAAGACACCGTGGTTTTAGGCACCATGATGCTTGCACTCGATCAGGTGGATGGCTTAGTCTCAGGCGCAGTACATACTACGGCGAATACTGTACGTCCTGCATTCCAATTGATTAAGACCGCACCTGATTATTCATTGGTTTCTTCAGTATTCTTTATGCTGTTACCGGATGAAGTCTATGTATATGGTGACTGTGCAATTAATCCAGATCCAAATGCAGAACAGCTTGCAGAGATTGCGATTCAATCTGCAGATTCAGCAAAAGCCTTTGGTATTGACCCACGTATTGCGATGATTTCATATTCAACAGGTACTTCTGGTGCAGGCGCAGATGTCGAGAAAGTGGCTGAAGCAACACGTATTGCCAAAGAACGTCGTCCAGATTTACTCATTGATGGCCCGCTTCAATACGATGCTGCATCGGTGGAAAGTGTGGGACGCTCTAAAGCACCTGACTCGAAAGTGGCTGGTCGTGCCAATGTATTTATTTTCCCAGACTTAAATACAGGTAATACAACCTATAAAGCAGTTCAACGTTCTGCAAATGTAGTCAGTGTTGGCCCAATGCTGCAAGGTTTAAACAAGCCTGTAAATGACTTGTCTCGTGGCGCATTGGTCGATGACATCGTGTTTACCATTGCATTAACGGCGATTCAATCCGAACAACAAGAAGCTTAATTTTAGTTTCGAGTTCTTAACCACCCTTTCGAAAGACTGGGTGGTTTTTTGTTTTGTATAACTGCCATTATGTTGAAAAGACTCAGAATTAGTAGAAATTTCTTTTAAATTCTATGGCTGAATTTTGAGTATTTGGTACATGACCAATAATGTATTCATTCTTCGCTTGAAAAAA
Source organism: Acinetobacter sp. YH12144 (assembly GCF_013418345.1). Classification (NCBI taxonomy): domain Bacteria; kingdom Pseudomonadati; phylum Pseudomonadota; class Gammaproteobacteria; order Moraxellales; family Moraxellaceae; genus Acinetobacter; species Acinetobacter sp. YH12144. Next base: position 39,058 of record NZ_VPCD01000019.1, read on the forward strand.
GAAATCAAAGCTCTGACTCATCAGTGAATCTTGCTGGCTTTGCTTTTTGTAAATCGGAGCGATACGGTTAAGATAGTAATTGATCCATTCTGCTTGATTAGAAAACGCTGCATAGTCTTTTAAATCTGTATATAGATTCTGTAGATCTGTGGAAATTAATTCAATATTGGGGTCAAACATCCATACTGTGATATCCATTGGTTCAATCTCTGTGAATGTAAGAGGTTGTGCACTATCAAAACGCTCTATCTTATAAAGTTGAGCTCCATTTTCACTATAGCTACTACAAAGAAGTTTGGTATTCTCGACCTGATAGTGATTTTTCCCTATTTCTAATTCTCTGATTTGTTTTGATATTTCTAAGCATTGAGGTAGTTTATGAATATTTGAATACGCTAGTTGTTTGAAAAGAACTATGGACCGATGTATTACATAGCTCTCTCCTGTTCCAATAATAATTCCATTATCCCAAGTATGAAGTTTTAATGTATAACATTCGTTAAAGCTGTCTATTTTTTCCTCACTTATGACAACCACTTTTTTATCTGCTGTAACAACGATGCTATCCTTCAGTTGAAGGGCAATGATGAAAGTCATATCTAAATTAAAAAATTTTGAAATATTCGTTTTATATATTAAGTCAATTTCGAGCTTAATTTTTGAATTTAATAAAAACAGGTAATATATGGTTGGTGGTTCTCAAATCATACTAAATAAGAATGGGATTACATTGATTACACCTGCAAAATTTGAGGCTAAAGCAGGGCAACACATCTTTAAAAGTGGGGCTGAAGTAGGTGTAAATCTTAAAGGGTTACCAGCTTACGAAGCTTATAACGAAAAATTTCAGATGTTATTACCCTCTGGTGAGCCCTTGAAAAATGCTGATTATAAAATCTCAAACGGGTCTGATGAGTTGACAGCTATAGCTGATAATAAAGGGCGCTCTAAACGAGTGAACTCCTTACAAGAAGAAAGCTTAAAGCTGGATTTGAATTGGATGAAGCTAGAAGCTGAACCGAATGATGGGGATGAATAGTGGGAAGTTTAGATTGGGAAGGTAATACAAATACAACAGAAAACAGCTGTAAAACCGCACAGTGTGATTGCTTAACTTTTTGGGAAATACAACAACAAGAAGCTCTGATACGCCTATCTAATTTAAAAGATAAAAGAAAAAATTTACATAAATTAGAGCCTGGATATGAAGCTAGGGCGAGACGTATTGCTTCAGTTTATGCCAATATTTATCTAGAAAAAGAAAAACATGGAAACAAGGATTTGGTTGGCCGTTACTATTGGATGGGCTTAGGTGCATTTGCTTCAAAAACCGTAGCTGCCATTTTTAAACATGGTTTAACTGCATGGGGGTATAAATGGATTCCACTAGGGGTAATTCGTGATCCTGTACATACTTTTGCAAAAGGTAACTTATGGTTATTTATGGATATTGCACCTTGGCATTATGCTTGGAGCATGTCTTCAACCTCTTTCAATCAATGCCGAATTCAACGTGATGTTTCCAAATTCACTCATATTAAGGAAGAAGTTATAAACGTTCCTTGGTCAAGTTGTTTACCCATAATTAAACACTTAAAAAGCACTCCAGAAATTAAAAGTGCTTTTGAATATCTACCTAAAATTGAAAAAGTATTTATAAAAAAGAATGTATCAAGACAAAATAGATTTAAGTTGTCTAGTAAAAATCTTTTCGATCACCTCATGGTGGTTGCAGTACAAGAGCAAAGAAATATTTTACAAGAATTAGTATGGAAAGACTGGAAGGTACAAGCTCAAGCAACGGTGCAAAGCTTTACTCGCTTACCTGATAGTACCTTAGTCCTGTCGAGCGATTACTTCGTTGAAAGTGTTAAATCTGTTAGAAAATCGAAAAGTATTCTGCCGAGTTCTTATAATATCAAAAGCATGGAAAGAGAATATCAGGGGCGACACGCAGGTGTACTCGATAAGGTACCAGAAACAGTATACAGCGAACCATTAGCAAACACTAAAGTCGCCAATTATGATAGCCGTATGGAATGGATTAATAAAGCAGCAGAAAAATATCATCGTTTAATGCTCAATGATAAAGGAAGATACTTTTTAGGAGAAGAACTAAAAATTATTGCGAAATGGGGCGATAGCAAAGCTAATTTTACAGTTGGAAAGGATAGTAATGATGGAAAAATTTAATTACTTCATTGTTATTTTTATGGTGGGTTATCTCCTTTCAGCTTGTCAACCTAGTGCAAAAAATACAGAGAATAATGTCATGAATCAACAGCGTTTTAGTTTACATTTAGGCCAACAAGGATTTAAAGATTTTTCTCAACATAATCTTGGGCATCCCGATAGTCATCCATCTGGAGCAGGTTTTAGAGAGTTAGATTTTACACCGCCCAACTTAGGTCAGATTAAAGTTGAAAATGGTGAGAATAGCTTAGTGATAGATCATGTATTTTCAGTTCTAGGAACATCGTTTAATAATGAGGATGGAATACAAGGGCTTGATATTAATGCAGGGCTAAACAAAGAGGAATTTGTACGTCCTGAACAAGCCCACCAAGCTTATGTTGACTTAATGAAACGTATAAATCAGGCCGAATGGAAAAATTATTTCTATCGTTTTTCTGCACGAATAGCAAAGGATGATAATATTCGATATCTAATGAAATCAGGTGATGTCATTGACCCGACTTATATCTTTAATTATGAAGAATGGAAAAAGATAATAAATACAGTTGGAGGGAACTCTATAGGCTACCGATTATATGCCAATGGTATCCTTTTGGATCTGAGTATAAAACAAACTCAAAAAACTGAAGATGGTAAAGAACAATATATGGTTCGTTATGCTTTCAATACGATTCGTTATGATGAAAGAAATTCAATGGATGATTCAGAGAATAATATTGATACTTACAAAATGACCTCAAAAGAGTTAGAACAAGCATTTGCAAATGAGCTGATAAGAAATAAAAAATCAAGAGAAATTGATGAAAAAGAAGTTATAGTACAAGGCTACCATATCGATGAAAATTATGAAGATCCTGATGTTTGGCAATATGTTAAATAATCAAATGTTGTCGCGTTTAGACTCAATTTTAAAGCACTTTTACACAAAATTGATCATTGAAACTAAAGATTTGAAGATTTGAAGATTTGAAGATTTGAAGATTTGAAGATTTGAAGATTTGAAGATTTGAAGATTTGAAGATTTGAAGATTTGAAGATTTGAAGATTTGAAGATTTGAAGATTTGAAGAAGAATATTATTTTTATAAAATTTAAAGCAAAAAAAAAGAAGATAAAGCTTTAGGCTTGATCTTCTTGTTGACCGTAGAACCAAGTTGCTGCGATAAATAGAGAAAAACCAATAACTGACAACACTGGAGTAACCATATAATTCACACTCTAACTTTGATGACGTCATTATGTAAAAGTTTTATGACAGTTATATGACAAATATGAAATATCCAAAAATAATAAATATTATTTAATTTCATAATCTTAGAAACAAAAACAAATCTTCTCCTCTAGTTATGTGACAAATATTTCATGAAATATGACAGTGAAAACGTCATTTTTAGGATATTGATGACAGCGAAACATGGCGCTGTTTAAGCCTATTAAACTTTCGGCCAAAGATTAAGCGAAATACCCACACAACTGTATTTTTGTCTTATAATTTAGCCCGCTAGCTATCAGCCCGCTCAAGAGATATTTGTATGACAACTATTATCAAGCAAGATGACTTGATCACATCGGTAAAAGATGCGCTTCAGTTCATTTCTTACTATCACCCACAGGACTTCATCCAAGCGATGAGCCGTGCGTATGACCGTGAAGAAAACAAAGCCGCAAAAGACGCGATTGCACAAATTTTAATTAACTCTCGTATGTGTGCAGAAGGCCATCGTCCTATCTGTCAAGATACGGGTATTGTGAACGTATTTCTTGAAGTGGGCTTAGACGTTAAATTTGATTTAACCATGAGCCTAGACGATGCAATTAACGAAGGTGTACGTCAAGGTTATCTTGAAAACTCAAACATTCTTCGTGCATCAGTATTAGCTGATCCTGCTTTTGGTCGTAAAAATACCAAAGACAACACCCCTGCTGTAATTCACTACAAACTCGTTCCGGGTAATAAAGTTGATATTACTGTTGCTGCTAAAGGTGGTGGTTCAGAAAACAAATCTAAACTTGCAATGCTTAACCCTTCTGACTCTATCGTAGATTGGGTACTTAAAACTGTTCCAACAATGGGTGCAGGTTGGTGTCCTCCTGGTATGCTCGGTATCGGTATTGGTGGTACTGCTGAAAAAGCCATGATGCTTGCAAAAGAAGCATTGATGGAAGAAATCAACATGGACGAACTCCTTCGTCGTGGCCCACAAAACCAAATCGAAGAACTTCGTATCGAAATCTTCGAAAAAGTAAATGCTTTAGGTATTGGTGCTCAAGGTCTTGGCGGTTTAACGACTGTTCTTGATATCAAAATCAAAGACTACCCATGTCACGCTGCGGGTAAACCAGTAGGTATGATTCCTAACTGTGCTGCAACTCGTCATGCGCATTTCCAATTAGACGGTTCAGGTGTAGCGCATATTCAAGCGCCTAGCCTTGAAGACTACCCTGCGGTAACTTGGGATTCATCAACGTCTAAACGTGTTGACTTAGATAACATCACTCAAGAAGAAATGAACTCTTGGCAACCTGGTGACACACTACTTCTTAACGGTACAATCTATACAGGTCGTGACGCTGCGCACAAACGTATGGTTGACATGTTAAACAAAGGTGAAGAACTTCCAGTTGACCTAAAAGGTAAATTTATTTACTACGTTGGTCCTGTTGATCCAGTCGGTGACGAAGTCGTTGGTCCTGCTGGCCCAACAACTGCAACACGTATGGATAAGTTCACACGTCAAGTGCTTGAAGCAACTGGCATGTTCGGTATGATTGGTAAAGCTGATCGTGGTCCTGCTGCTGTTGAAGCAATCAAAGACAACAAAGCAACTTACCTCATGGCTGTCGGTGGTGCTGCATACTTAGTATCGAAAGCGATTCGTGAAGCTGAAGTGGTTGCTTTCGCTGACTTAGGTATGGAAGCGATCTACAAATTTGTTGTAAAAGACATGCCTGTATCTGTAGCTGTTGACGTAAATGGTACTTCTGTTCACGCAACTGCACCAAAAATCTGGCAAGCAAAAATTGGTAAAATCCCAGTAGTTGATGCTGCTGCGAACTAATTTCGCCACGTTCAAGATAAAAAAAAGCACCCCATCGGGTGCTTTTTATTGTCAATATTTAGACTGTCTGTCGAATGACATTCGCTATTTAATGCTTTCACACACTCAAAAACACGAGCTAATTACATTACCAAGTTAATGGATTCCACAGTTTAAAAGGCTTGGTCAACTGCACATCTTCCGCAGGATCATAATGAGGTGCTTTCAACTTCTGCGCACTTTTCCGCACTTTTCCAGTGTTTTGATCTTCTGCCACAAAGTTAAAACTGTTGGATTTCAACTCTGTAAATGCGATTTCATTTCGACCAATTTTTTCAGGCATGAGCAGCAATGGCCCTGAAACCGTTCTTTTACTGGATAAATTCTCTTCATCATATTTAATGAAGTAAGTTTGACCTGCTTCAACATCAAAGTCTAAATATTTAGGTTTTTGAAAATGATTCACCCCCAAAGGGCGACTCGATGATAAGCGGTAATTCCCCGCAGGTAACTCCACCCAGTAATAATGATTATTCAATAAACTTGGAATACGCTCACTGTTCAGAAATAAGCTGCTGGCCACAATTTCTTGACGATTCCACTTACTGTCTGGACGATATAAATACACAATCGCTGCTTGATCATGCTGAGCTTTCACTTCTTGAAAATGTCGACCTTGTTTCTGATTGACCCAACCACCAATGGTAAACATACCCAATCGATATTGCTCAATATGACCCGGTTTACTTTCAGGATCCACGGGCTTTAATGTTGAAGCCAATGACGTTTGCTCAATGGCTGATTTTCCATGACAACCCAGCAGCGCTACACTGCTTAAAAGTAGAATTGCAACTCCACGCATGATTATCCCTCACTGCGTCTTTTTTTATTTTTACACTTTTGTTTTCAGTTTTTTACATTCAGGCATCCACGCCATCCTGCTGAGATTAACATTCTGCCTTTATTTTTGGAAATAAAAAACGTGTGCAAATCTTGGATTTACACACGTTTCAGACGAATAGCGCTTAAGCAGATTTAGAGTTCACAACTTTTAAATCTGACTTCGGTGCAGCTTCTTCAGTTTTCTTTGGTTGACGTTCTGATTTAAATTCAGGTTCCGCTTCACCATTAATCACCGCTTCATTGACGACAACCGTACCCACATCTGAACGACTTGGTAGGTCATACATCGTTTCAAGCAATGAATTTTCTAAAATCGAACGTAGACCACGCGCACCCGTATTACGGTCAAGGGCTTTTTTAGCCACGGCACGTAATGCTGAGTCTTCAAATACAAGGTCAACATTTTCCATTTCAAATAAATATTGGTACTGACGTGTCAATGCATTTTTTGGTTCTGTCAGAATCTGCATCAATGCTTCTTCGTCGAGTTCTTCCAAGGTTGCAATGACTGGCAAACGACCAATAAATTCAGGAATCAGACCGAATTTAACCAAATCTGTCGCTTCAACTTGGCGGAATAAGTCAGATAATTTTTTAGTTTCATCTTTCTTACGTACTTCAGCCGTAAAGCCAATACCACCTTTTTCCTGACGCTGCTGTACGATTTTCTCTAGACCTGAGAATGCGCCACCACAGATAAACAGGATGTTTGAAGTATCAATTTGGATAAATTCTTGCTGCGGATGCTTACGACCACCTTGAGGCGGAATCGACGCAACCGTACCTTCGATCATTTTCAATAACGCTTGCTGAACACCCTCACCCGATACATCACGAGTGATTGATGGATTTTCAGACTTACGGGTAATTTTGTCGATTTCATCGATATAGATAATGCCCTTTTGCGCTTTTTCTACATCGTAATCGGCTTTTTGAAGGAGTTTTTGAACAATGTTCTCAACGTCTTCACCCACATAACCTGCTTCAGTTAAAGTCGTTGCATCTGCCATCGCAAATGGCACATCTAAAAGACGCGCAAGTGTCTGAGCAAGCAGCGTTTTACCTGAACCTGTTGGTCCAACCAACATAATGTTACTTTTCGAAATCTCTACACCGTCTTCTGGTTTTTTACCACTAGTGCCAACTTTTAGGCGTTTATAATGGTTGTATACCGCAACAGAGAGGGTCTTTTTCGCAACATCTTGCCCAATCACATATTGGTCAAGCGCAGCACGGATTTCATGCGGTTTTGGTAAAGGACGAGTTGCCCAGTCATTTGATTCAACTTGCTGACTGGTCTGAACTAGGTCAAGACATACGTCCACACACTCATTACAGATGTACGCGTCCTCACCTGCAATCAGTTTCCCGACTTCAGACTGCGTTTTACCGCAAAATGAACAATGCTTTTGTCCTTGAGGATGTTCGGACATATTCACTCCAATAATTAATTCTTTAAAACTTATGGGCGTTTAGATAAAACTTCGTCCACAAGACCGTATTCTTTCGCAGCTTGCGCTGTCATAAAGTTGTCACGGTCAGTATCTCGAGCAACAGTTTCGTAGTCTTGACCACTATGCTCTGCCATTAAACGATTTAAACGTTCTTTGATGAATAGAATTTCACGTGCATGAATTTCAATGTCAGATGCCTGACCACGGAAACCACCGAGTGGTTGGTGAATCATGACACGGGCATTTTCAAGACAGTAACGTTTGCCTTTAGCACCGGCGTTAAGCAGGAATGCACCCATCGATGCTGCTTGCCCCATGCAGTAAGTCACAACATCAGGTTTAATAAATTGCATGGTATCGTAAATCGCCATACCCGCAGTAACCGAACCGCCTGGTGAGTTGATATATAAATGAATATCTTTATCTGGGTTTTCTGCTTCTAAGAACAACATTTGGGCAACAATCAAATTTGCCATGTTGTCTTCAACTTCACCGGTTAAAAAAATCACACGTTCACGCAAAAGGCGTGAATAAATATCAAAAGAACGCTCGCCACGAGATGACTGTTCTACCACCATTGGCACTAGTGCGTTTTCAATTGTTGGAACATACATACGTTATTTATTCCTAAATTTTTCTGACTCAACCCATAATTCACAATATGAGGGATATTTGTCGAAATTGCAAAAGATTCCCAATTAAATAACAGATATTTTTTTCATAAGCATTGTGAAATCAGGACAACTTATTTGGGGGCAAATTTCGATAAAAAAAGGCGCTTAATGCGCCTTTTTTTGAAAGCTAGAAATTAGCCTTGTTGACGAGCTTGTTGCTCTTTCAATAAGTCTTCATAGCTCACAGTTGTATCAGTTACTTTAGCAGAAGCTAAGATGTGATCTACAACTTGGTCTTCTAGAATAACAGCTTCGATTTGAGCACGTTGCTGTTTATCGTTGTTGAAGTATTCAATTACTTCTTTAGGATCTTCGTAAGAAGAAGCCATGTCTTCGATGTAAGCATCAACACGTGCAGCATCAACTTCAAGTTTAGCTTCAGCCAATACTTTGCTTACCAATACGCCAAGTTTAACTGATTTTTCAGCTTGCTCTTTGAATAGGTCATCTGGAAGCATGCTTGAATCAAACGCTTTAGCGCCTTGAGCACCAAACTGTTGAGTGAATTGTTGGATCATTTGTTGACGTTGACGGTCAATTTCTTGAGCAACCATTGCTTCTGGAAGTTCTACTTCGTTTGCAGCTACAAGTGCATCAAAAGTTGCACCTTTCACTTGGTTACGAAGACCGTTTTTCACTTCACGTTCCATGTTTTTACGAACGTCAGCTTTCAGTTTTTCAACGCCTTCTTCTTCAGTTAGACCGAAGATTTTTAAGAATTCAGCATCAACTTCTGGAAGTTTTTGTTTTTCAACAAGCTTAACAGTGATTTTGAACTGAGCAGCTTTACCAGCAAGGTTTTCAGCTTGGTAGTCTTCAGGGAAAGTTACATCGATAACTTTCTCTTCGCCTTTCTTCATCCCAACGATGCCGTCTTCGAAGCCAGGGATCATACGACCAGAACCAAGTACGAGTTTAAAGTCTTCAGCAGCGCCGCCTTCAAACTTCTCGCCATCAACAGTACCTTCAAAGTCGAAAGTTACTTGCATGTCTTTTTTAGCCATGCCTTTAGTTTCAGCCCATGAAGCACGTTGTTTTTGAAGATTTTCAATCATCTTCTCAACGTCTTTGTCGTCAACTGAAGTTGCTTTACGTTCAACTTCTAGGCCTTCGAACTTAACTTCAACTTCTGGATAAACTTCTACAGTTGCTTCATAAACTAAAGCATCATCTTTCATTTCAGTTTTTTCAATGTTTGGCATACCAACAGCATTGATTTTTTCTTGTTGGATCGCTTCGAATACTGTGTCACGAATGATGTCGTTTACAACTTCTTGATAGATACCAGCACCGTATTCACGACGAACAACGTTTACAGGTACTTTACCTGGACGGAAGCCGTTGATCTTCACAGTTTTGGCAGTGCGTTTCAAGCGAGCTTCAAACTGCTCGTTAATACGGCTCGTCGGTACAGATACATTTAAACGACGGGCAACGCCCGAAACCGCTTCAGAAGTTACTTGCATGGCTTCCTCGATAATTTGTTAGTTAAAACAGTTTTAAAAAAAAGTGCCACATTATATGACAACAATTAAAGATATACAAAAATGGATTATAACACTATAAATTCAGGCATGGATGCCCTTCTTATTTTTAGAATTTTTCAGCTTTTTTCGAAGAAATATTGATTATTTTTTAATTCACCATTGAAAATGAGAAACTTTCTCACTATTATTCTTAATGATATTTTTTTAATTTATTTTCATATATTTATCTTGTCCATATTTGGAATTCTTTTATGAGTAAATTTAATCTCAACCCTCTTTCCGCTGCTTTATTTGGGGCAATTGTAACTACTACGAGTTTCGCACATGCTGAAACGACTGAATCTCAAGCTCAACAGATGGAAACCATTGTTGTTTCTGCAGCGGGCTTTGAACAAAAGATCAAGAATGCTCCTGCTTCAATCAGTGTTGTTACAAAAGCAGACATAGAAAAGAAAAATGCTTCTAGCATTGCAGATTTACTAGCTGACATTCCGGGCATTGATATTCGTGACGGTATTGGTAAAACATCCGGCTTAAACGTAAAAATGCGTGGTCTAGGTAATGACTATAGTTTGGTTTTAATTGATGGACGTCGCCAAACAACATCTTCTGACGTAACTCCAAATGGTTTCGGTGAATCATCAAATGGTTACTTACCACCCCTTGCTGCAATTGAGCGTATTGAGGTCATTCGTGGTCCTATGGCTACTCGCTATGGCTCAGAAGCAATGGGTGGTGTAATCAACATTATTACTAAAAAAGTGTCTGATACATGGACTGGTAATGTTACTGTGAGTGGTAACCTCATGGAACATAATGGGGAAGCCGACTCAGCAAAAACCAGTTTTGTTTTAAATGGCCCTCTTATAAGCGAACGATTAGGGATGCAGCTACGCGGTTCTTATTTAGACCGTCAAAAATCTGAACGTATTCCAGGTACATCTGGCCGTGACCCACGCCCAAGTGAAGCAGATAATTTTGATTTTGGTGGTAAATTATCCTTTAACTTAGATGATAAAAATAGTTTCTGGTTAGATGGCTTCCATTCAAGTCAAAACTATAAAAATGATGATAATCGACTGGGCACTCAAGACACACCGAGCCGTGCTAATGGTTATAAAGACGAACTAGAATTTAACCGTGATCAAATTTCTGCTGGACATGAGGGTAACTATAATTTTGGTAAATGGTCATCTTACGTAAGCCATACAACTACTGAAACCGTAGGCCGTACTATTCCACGAAACACATTCCCATTAAATGCATTTGCAGGTACAGATCGTACATTAGAAAACACTGACTTTGTTGCTGATACACATATCGTCATGCCTATTGCAGATCATAAAATCACAGTAGGTGCCGAATATAAAGAAGCAGAAATTGCTGACGATATTGCGGGCGTGGGTTCAAAATTCAAAAAAGACTCATTATCTTTCTACGCTGAAGATGAATGGCGCCTTTTAGATTCAGTTGCTTTAACTTTAGGTGGACGTTATGAAGATCATTCAGGTTTTGGTGGTCACTTCAGCCCACGAGCATATTTAGTTTGGAATACTAATGAAAATCTAACACTGAAAGGTGGTGTAAGTACGGGTTACAAAGCACCTTCTGCAAAAGCATTACACAATGGCGTGATTAGTGTTAGTGGTCAAGGTGCAACTTTTGGTGTCGGCTCTCCTAATCTTAAACCTGAAGAATCCACCAACTATGAATTAGGCTTTAATTATAACAAAGGTAGCTTTGACTTAACCACAACGGCATTCTTTAATAAAATTGAAGATCTGATAACTGATGGAGCTGACCTTTGGAACTGTTACTCTGAAACAAATCCAAACCAAGCAGGTTGTGTCAGCTACGGTTCACATATCACTCAAGATAGTTTTTCACAAAGTATTAATGCCAATGAAGCAGAAACTAAGGGCGTTGAAGTTAGCTTGAAATACAGCATTATCCCTGAATGGGATATTAAAGCTGCATATACCTATATGGAAAGTGAGATCACAAAAGGTGAAAATAAAGGCTCGTACCTAAATAACGTACCCAAAAATGCTTTTAATATGACATCTACTTGGCATATTAATCCTTCACTCGATGTTTGGTTACAGCATGAGTATAAATCTGATCGTAAACGTTATAGTACAGTCCAAACTGCTGGTGATGCTGGCATCATTTATGCTGCAACTGGCAATAAGTTGAAGGGGTATAATTTATTTAACCTTGGTACAAGTTATAATCTTAACGACAATATTCGTATTAATGGTTCTGTAAATAACTTATTAGATAAAGACTTCACAAGCAATGGAACTTATATCAATAGCCAAAATGTAGAGGCATCGTACTATGACTACATGACTATAGGTTCTTCAATGGCTGGAACTTACTTAGCTGGTCGCAACTACTGGTTATCCATTTCTTATGATTTCTAACTTTTAGTACTTATAAAAGACAAAACTAAAAAACCTGCTTCGGCAGGTTTTTTTGCATCAACACTTTACGATTTATTCTTATTTAATTCACAATCATGTCTATATTTATAATCTCAATTAAACATAAAAAAACAATACATTTTATCAATAACCAATAAAAACATGGTCTTAATTAATACTTGTTATATCATTACATTAAATAGGGCTATCACGATACGATTATTTATCGTCATTTACAATTACATAAAGATGTAAGAACAAATAAGAATCATTATTATTCGCATACAAACTCACTATTCCGAATCGGGTTCGAAATGGCCTTCATTAAAACACGTAAGAAAATTGTTTCTACAGCGATAGCTTCATCACTTTCAATCATTGCAGGCAATGTAATGGCTGAAGAAAAAGCAGTCCAACTTGAGACGATTAATCAAACTGTAAACAAAGAGAACTATAAAGTAGAAAAAGCGTCATCAGATAAGTTTACGCAATCTCAACTAAATACGACTCAGACCATGGCCATTATCCCTGAGAAAGTATTAAAAGAACAAAATGCTACGACCCTAACAGAAGCACTACGAAACGTACCTGGTGTAGGCACATTCTCCCTAGGTGAGAACGGACGAATGAATACTGGTGATGCTGTTACCATGCGTGGATTTGATACAGCAAATAGTATCTTCATCGATGGAGTACGTGACTTAGGTAACGTTACTCGAGACATGTTCAATTACGAACAAATTGAAGTGTTTAAAGGCCCTGCTGGTACTGATAATGGCCGTACTGCCGCTTCAGGTTCAATTAATTTATCAACAAAAGAAGCAAAACTTCAAGACGCTAACAATGCAACTCTTGGTTTCGGCTCAGATGAATATTACCGAGCGACTGCTGATATCAATAAAGCAATAAACGATACAACTGCCATCCGTTTTAATGCCATGGGTGAAAACTCAGACGGTATTGGTCGTGACGGTGTTGAAAATGAAAAATGGGCTGCTGCACTTTCAGCAGGCTTTGGTTTAGGCACAGATCTTCGCTTTTTCTTAGACTATCTACATATTGAACAAGACAATGTCTTGGATGGTGGTATCCCAACTGTAGGTTTACCAGGGTTTGATGCAAATAAAAGTACGAATGCAAGTATTAAAAGTCTTGCGCCATATCTAAATAGCCATAAAGTTGATACTTCAAATTATTATGGTGCACCTGAAGATTTTGATGATGTCACTGCGGACATGGCAACTGCTCGTTTAGAGTATGATTTATCAGAAAATACGAAAATCAAAAATACTTCTCGTTGGGGCAAAACAGAACATCAATATTTAACGACATTCTCAGGTAATGCCTTCACTACAACGTCAACTGACCTGAATGATCCTACTGCGATGCGCGTTTCAGGCAGTGCAAATAATAGTGATACTGAAAATGAAATTATAACTAACCAAACTAGCTTGGTTACAAGTTTCAATACAGGTCGCTTAAAACATGATGTCAGTACAGGGGTTGAATTTACACGTGAAGAAATGAAAACACGTGGTTGGACTGCTACGGTTACCGGTACAAGTTCATTGTATAACCCACAAGGCACTGTACATACCGCTTTAGTCAGAAATACCAATGGTAATGGTGATTCTGAAGCTCAAATGGATACCTACTCTATTTTTGCCTTCGATACTATTGAAATTTCACCACAATTTTCTGTGAATGGTGGCGTTCGTCTAGATCGTTATAAACTTGATGCCGATACATTTGTGAATACGGCTGCTTCAGGTCAACCGGCAAATTATGTTGCACAAAGCTTTAAAGATGACGGCAACCTATTCAACTGGAAAGTTGGGGCACTATATAAACCAACTGAAAACGGTAGCTTGTATGCTAACTACGCCATCCAACAACAAGCACCGGGTACTATTACAGGTGGTGACGGTATTGGTAATGCCAATGCATTTGCCCCATCTGGTTCAGCAAGCAGTAACAATAACTTAGATCTTGATCCTCAAGAAATTGAAACCATTGAAGTTGGTGCTAAATGGGAATTTTTTGACAACCGTTTACTCTTAACAGGTGCACTTTTCCAAACTGAACTCACAAATGAGTTGGAAAAAGATGGTGAAGAATACTACCAAACTGGTGAAAAATCAGTTAAAGGTGTTGAACTTGGCGTGATTGGTAACTTAAATGACAATTGGCAAGTTATTGCTGGTTATACACATCAAAAAACAGACATTAAAAATGTAACCCAAGCTGCGAGTAACCAGCAAGTTTCAGCAGATGGTTCAAGTAATATGCCATTTACGCCTTCTGATGCATTCACATTGTGGACGACCTACAATATGGATAAATGGAGCATTGGTAGCGGCGCGCGTTACAATGGTGAAATGACTAAAAACAAAGATGGCAATCAGGTCGGTCCTGCTGTCATCCCTGACTACTGGGTATTTGACTCAATGGTTAGTTACCAAGCAACACCAAATGTAGGGATTCAATTCAACATCAACAATTTATTTGATGAAGACTACATTAACAGCATCAACCGTGGTGGATTACGTTACATCGCAGGTGCTGAACGTAACTATCGCTTAACATTTAATTTTAAGTTCTAAATTAAATATTCTAAAAAAAGCCTTAATCTTGTATTAAGGCTTTTTTATTTATGCTTATCTTATGTAGATTTGATTAAAATTAGATTAAGGTTAAATTATGCTTCTTCATGTCCCTCATGTCCTTTCAAAGCAACACGTTCAAAGCATCAGACAAGCGATGAACCAAGATAATCAGTGGGTTTCAGGAAAAAGTTCGGCCGGAGCACAAGCTCAAAACATCAAAAAAAATTTACAAATCAATTCAAACAGTCAGCTCTATCAGCAGTTAAGTCAGCAAGTATTACCGCAAATTAAAGAAAGTCTGCTCATTCAATCTTTTGCATTACCTAAAGAAATCTTGCCTCCGCTTTTCAATTGCTACCAAGATACCGGTCACTACGGTAATCATGTCGATAATGCAATCCATTACTATCATGAAAAAAATATAACTGTGCGTACAGATGTCTCAATGACCATTTTTTTATCAGAACCCGATGAATATGAAGGTGGTGAACTGATCATTGAGGATACTTATGGTGAACATGAAGTTAAGTTAGATGCTGGCGATGCAATTATTTATCCAGCGACCAGTCTACATCGTGTTGAACCTGTGACTTCAGGCTCCCGTATAGCAGCTTGTACTTGGGTACAAAGCATGGTCAAAGATGATTGGCAAAGAAGCATGCTTTTTAATTTAGATCAGACCATTATGCAATTACGACAAAATTTAGGCGATAGCAAAGAAATATTACAACTGACGAATCACTACCATAATCTTTTACGTCAATGGGCAGTTCTATGAGTCAACATTCTCCATTGCAACCACTGACTCAGATTCCTGCTCATTTACAAACCATTGCCGATTACGAAAAACAGGCTGAACTGCACCTGTCACACATGGTGTGGCAATACCTACAAGGTGGTTCTATGGATGAACACAGTGTACGTGGCAATTTGTCTCAGTTTGAACAGATACAACTTCTACCACGTATGCTCAGAGATCTGACCCAAGGTCATACCCAAATCGAAATCTTAGGGCAACGTTTCCCGCACCCTATTTTTGTTGCCCCGATCGGACATCAACAACAATTTCATCCTGATGCTGAAGCTGCAACAGCCCTCGCCGCCGAAGTCCTTGGCAGCAATATGATCCTCAGTACGTTTACCAATACAGATATGCGTGAGTTAAAGCAGGGCAATCCATTCAAATGGTTCCAATTGTATTGGCAAGGTGAGCGCGAAAAGTCATTATCACTGGTCAAAATGGCAGAAGCACATGGTTTTAAAGCGATTGTGGTGACCGTTGATTCTCCACATTCAGGAATTCGTGACCGAGAGAGACATGCGTTTTTTGAACTTCCTAAGTATGAACCGCAGCCTCATCATTTTATTCAACAACCTCAAAGCAAGCAAAATGAACACCCATTATTTCAAGGTCTGATGAAAATCGCGCCGACATGGGCGGATATCCTTTGGCTCAGTCAAAACACCTCATTACCGATTATTTTAAAGGGCATTGTCAGTCCACATGATGCTGAACTTGCCCTGCAACACGGTGTACAAGGCATTATTGTGTCGAATCATGGTGGGCGCGTACTGGACGGTTGCATTTCCCCTCTCACCGCCTTAGAACTGATTAAAAAAGTTGTGCCTCTGGATTTCCCAGTTTTATATGATGGTGGTATTCGTCGTGGTTCAGATGTGTTTAAAGCGATAGCCTTGGGTGCATCTGCCGTATTAGTCGGCCGTCCCTGCATTTATGGTTTAGCTACAGCGGGGGCTTTAGGCGTTGCACATGTACTCAAAATACTGAAAGAAGAATTTGAGATTACGATGGCATTGATGGGAACAGCCACCGTCGATGAGATTAATAAAGATTATATTTTTCAAAAAAGCTAATTTTATAGAAAAATATTTTCCAGTAATGGCATCTTGACGCAAAAATAGGAAATTATTTCCGGAATATATGGACTAATATTTAGTTATACATTTACGAGCTTACGGTAAAGCTAAGTCATGTGAATCTTTACAGATTTATTTCGACTTTCGACTAAAGACTCCGAAATTAAACTTGTAAATTGCTAGAATAGACACAATCTATATAAGTAGTACCTTGCCGTTTATCCACGACATTTATCCACGGTGCTATAAGGAGTTTTCACATGATGTTGGCAGATCCAAGCAAAAAATACCGTCGCATGTACCAACGTGTAGACTTACCAGACCGTCAATGGCCAAATAACGAAATCAATAAAGCGCCGATCTGGATGAGTACCGACCTTCGTGACGGTAACCAAGCGATCTTCGAGCCAATGAACATTGAACAAAAGTTCAAAATGTTCCAAATGCTTGTGAAAATTGGTTTCAAACACATTGAAATCGGCTTCCCTTCTGCATCACAAATCGACTTCGATTTCACTCGTTTGTTGATCGAAGGCGGCCATATTCCTGATGATGTGTACATCGAAGTTTTGGTTCAAGCGCGTGATCATCTGATTCAACGCACATTTGAATCATTGCAGGGCGCAAAACGCGCAATCGTGCATATCTACAACTCAAATTCTCCAACTTTCCGCAATAAAGTGTTGAATGTTGATGTTGCTGGTGCAAAACAATTAGCGATTAATGCCGCAACGAAAGTCAAAGAATACGCTGCAAAACAGCCTGAAACTGAATTTGTATTCCAATACAGTCCAGAGTGTTTTACTGCAACAGAATTAGAAGTTGCTAAAGATGTCTGTGATGCGGTCACTGAAATTTGGGAAGCATCTCCAGAGAACAAAGTGATTTTAAACTTGCCTGCAACGGTTGAAGTTTCAGGTCCGAACGTCTATGCAGACCAAGTGGAATGGATGCACCGTAACATTCAACGCCGTGACGGTGTGATTATTTCTGTGCACTGTCATAACGACCGTGGCTGTGGTATTGCCGCTTCTGAGTTGGCCATTATGGCTGGTGCTGACCGCGTCGAAGGCTGTGTGTTTGGTAACGGTGAACGTACAGGTAACGTGGACGTTGCAGCGATTGCATTGAACATGTATACCCAAGGTGTTGCGCCAAACTTAGATTTCTCAAACATTAACGAAATCATTTCAATCATTGAAGAATGCACAGGCTTGCCGGTACACCCTCGTCATCCGTATGCTGGTGATTTGGTCTTCACCGCGTTCTCTGGCTCACACCAAGATGCCATTAAAAAAGGTTTCGAGTTCCAAAAGAACGAAGAAATGTGGGATATGCCTTATTTGCCAATCGACCCGAAAGACTTGGGCCGCGACTATGATGCCGTGATTCGTGTCAACTCACAGTCTGGTAAAGGCGGTATTGCGTACTTGTTAGAATCAAATTACAACGTGGTGTTGCCTCGTCGTATTCAAATTGAGTTCTCGCAAATCGTACAGCAAAAAACAGATGAAGACGGTACCGAGATTTCTGCGCAAGCAATCTGGTCTTTATTTAAAGACACGTATGTGGCTGCCAAAGACACGCATTATGCGGCGAAAAACTACCGCTTACATGATGAAAATGGCAAACAAGTCATTGAGCTTGATGTCGAAGTGAACGGTGAGATCCAGCAATTACGTGGTGAAGGCAACGGCCCAATCTCTGCTATCTTAAATGCCTTGCAGTTACCGATTGATGTCTTGAACTATGAAGAACGTAGCATCAGTTCAGGCGCACATGCTAAAGCCTTGGCTTTAATTGAGCTTCAAGTGAAAGGTACAGGTAAGTCTGCATTCGGCGCAGGTGTGCATGACAACATCGTGACCGCATCTATCGAGGCGATTATTGCCAGCACTAACCGTTTAATTGAACAAGGTGTTTTGAGTACTGAACAAGTGATTGCTGCTGCAGTCTAATTCAATGCTATAAATATCAAATAGCAATAAAATGACTTTAGAAGGATACCCTCAAGTGGTATCCTTTTATTATTCATACTAAAGATTTAAGGCGAATTATTCCTGTGTCTTTTCCAGCTGACTCAGTGGGCTTAGTTACCCCACAAAAGTTTATTTTTGAAGAGCCGTTAGAGCTCGAATGCGATCGCATACTCCCACGTTTTGAGCTCATGGTTGAAACTTATGGCGAACTGAATGCAGACAAATCTAATGCAATTTTGATTTGTCATGCACTGTCAGGCCATCATCATGCAGCAGGTTATCATCATGAAGATGACCGTAAACCGGGTTGGTGGGACGCATGTATTGGACCAGGCAAAGCCATTGATACGTCAAAATTCTTTGTCGTAGCATTAAATAATATTGGCGGCTGTAGCGGTTCTACTGGACCGACCTCTCCAAATCCTGAAAATGACAATCGCCCTTATGGTCCTGATTTCCCATTAGTGACTGTCCGTGACTGGGTCAAAACCCAAGCCATGTTGTCTGATCGTTTAGAAATTCAGCAGTGGTATGCGGTGATTGGCGGCTCTTTAGGGGGCATGCAAGCTCTACAATGGTCTGTGGACTATCCAGATCGTTTACAAAAGTGCGTGATTATTGCCAGTACACCAAAACTGTCTGCGCAAAACATTGCCTTTAACGAAGTGGCGCGTCAGTCGATTTTGTCTGACCCTGATTTCCATGATGGTCGCTATTTAGAAAATGATAGTTATCCTAAGCGAGGTTTGATCTTGGCCCGTATGGTGGGTCATATCACTTACCTCTCTGAAGAAGCCATGAAACAAAAATTTGGCCGTGACTTAAAGTCAGGTAAATTTATGTATGGCTTTGACGTCGAATTCCAAGTCGAAAGTTATTTGCGTTATCAAGGTGAGCAATTTAGCCGTAACTTTGATGCCAATACCTATTTGATCATGACCAAGGCTTTAGATTATTTCGATCCATCACGTGAATATGAGCAATCATTAAAAACCGCGATGTCTAAAACCAAGTGTCAATTTTTAGTTGTTTCATTTACAACGGACTGGCGTTTTACCCCTGCTCGTTCGCAAGAAATTGTAGATGCATTAATTAGTAATCATAAGCCTGTGAGCTATGTGGATATTGATGCTGAACAAGGTCATGACTCTTTCTTGTTCCCGATTCCGTTATATGTGAAAAGCTTACGTGCATTCCTAGGCGGTGTAAAACACCTGCAAGAAACACCGAAGGAGACCAACTAATGCGTATTGATCATCAACTGGCTGAACGTTGGATTAAACCAGATTCAAGCGTACTCGATTTAGGGTGTGGTGACGGTGAACTGCTTGCACATATGAGCAAAAAGCACAATATTCGTGCATATGGCTTAGAAATTGATCAAGAAAAGATTGCAATTGCGGTCAGTCGCGGGTTAAATATCATCCAACAGGACTTGAACTTAGGTTTAAGTCGCTTTGCCGACCAGTCTTTTGACTATGTGGTTATGGCACAAGCCTTGCAAGCTGTAGATGCACCAGACGTTCTTTTAAGAGACATGGTGCGTGTGGGGAAACAGGCCATTATCACCTTTCCAAACTTTGCACATTGGAAGACTCGTTCTTTCCTTGCATTAAAAGGAATGATGCCTGTTTCAGACGCGTTACCCTATATGTGGTATAACACGCCCAATATTCATTTATGTACTTTCCGTGATTTTGAAGCGCTGTGTGCTGAAAATAACATCCGGATTATTAACCGACTTGCCGTGAATGGGGATCAACAAGATAGTTTACTGAGTAAACGTCTCCCAAATCTATTTGGTGAAGTCGCAATTTATCGAGTGAGCGCTCTATGAAAAAATTATTATTAAGCACGACGCTACTGATTGGACTTTTTAGCATACAAGCCCATGCGGATTATGTTGCTCCATCATCTTCAGTTTCTAGCCAAGCTGCACAATATTCAATTATGGATATTCACAGCTTAAGTAAAGCTGCTAAAGCAGGTCAGCCTGGTGCTCAGTTTTACTTAGGCACTAAATATCAACAAGGTAAAGACGTTGCAAAAGATGAACGTCAAGCTTTTGCATGGTACAAAGCTGCTGCCGATCAAGGTTTATCTGCAGCTCAGCTCAATGTGGGTCGTATGCTCGCTGATGGCATTGGGACTAAAAAAGATGAAGCGCTTGCTCGTCAATATTTCGAAAAAGCAGCCAGCCGTGGTGATAACCGCGCAAGCTTTAACTTAGCCATGATGGAAGAGCAAAAGAAAAACTACATGGGTGCATACCAATGGTATGAGCTTTCTACCCGTGATGGCATGCTCGACAACAAAGTGATTAGCTTGTCTGAAGGCAAAAAAACCGCTTTAGCAGCGAACTTAAGCCAAGACCAAATCCGTCAAGCACGTGACCGTGCGGACAAATGGATTCAAGCACAATAAGTTTTTGAATCTTAAAAAGCACCTTCGGGTGCTTTTTTATTGCCTGTCAGCCACAGCATCTTGTTAAAATAGCCTCAAATCTTGTTTTATGGTGAATATTCACATGGCTTCAACTGATTGGTTATCTCAAGGCACTTTGGTGCTTGCAAGTAATAACAAAGGCAAAATTGCAGAATTTGAAAAAATGTTTGCCGAGCTTAATCTTCCTGTTGAAGTGATTCCACAAGGTCAGTTGAACATTGAAGATGCCATCGAAGACGGTCTAAGCTTTGTTGAAAATGCCATTATCAAAGCGCGTCACGCATCGAAAATTTCAGGCAAGCCAGCCATTGCAGATGATTCTGGCATTTGCGTTCCTGTACTCGGTGGCGCACCAGGGATTTACTCTGCGCGCTATGCAGGTGAACATGGCAATGATGCCGCTAACAATGCCAAGTTGCTTGCTGACCTCAAACCACTCCGTAAAGAGAGTGAAGCCATCGAAGGGATGTTTGTATGTGTCTTGGCTTTGGTCCAACATGCAGAAGACCCACTCCCACAAATTTTCCAAGGGATTTGGCGCGGTGAAGTGATGGAAGCAGCACGCGGTGAAAATGGCTTTGGCTATGACCCACTGTTTTGGCTGCCTGAACTAAACGTTTCTAGTGCTGAATTATCAAAAGAAGAAAAAAATAAAATCAGCCATCGTGGTCAGGCGATGAAATTATTTAAAGCAAGTTTGAAATAATTTGCATTGGAGTTAATCTTAATGCCAAAGATTAACTCCAATCCCTGAATAAAAATAGAATAATTATGGCACTTCAACCGATACAGATCATATGTAACACTTGCCATCACACTTCAACTGAAATCCCGACACGCTCTTTTCTTGGTTTTCAAAAATTAAGCTGCCCTCATTGCCAGGCGCAACTGACCTACCCGCTCACCTCAGGCTTTCGTACCACTTACGCTATTTTTGCAGTGTTGATCATACTGTCGATCATGCTTAATCTGTCGCAAGGTCAGGTTGGATTTCCAGGGCTGATAGGTATCGCGATGATATATGCCCTCGTGCGTGATTGGCAGATTCGCAAACAGCTCAAGTAGTCACCCTTTGCTGGCATCTATAATTCACTTTTCATTTTAAAGCGAAAAAAGATGCAAAATTAACCCATAAAAACTGACGACGATACAGCTCATAATCGTGCCTGAAGCAATATAACGTGCCGAAGTGCCTGTTCCTTGATAATGCGTTTCTAAAGCCACAATATTCGCTGCAGGGGGTAAGCAGAACAGCATGAACATCACCCCAATATATTTCTCGATCTGGGGAATCGGAAGAAAGGCATAACTCAAACTACAGATCACCGCGCCAACGGTGAGTTTCATCGCATAAATACGACTACTGTTAATCAGATCACGCCACTGTATCTTAGTTTGGCACAGCCACATGCCTAAGACGCACATCCCTGTGAAACTCATTCCTATTTTTGCAGCTTGATAGAGCCAATCTAAGATCTGATGTTCTTCTAAATGCTGCAGTCCAACTATTCGACAGACACCTGCAATCATCAAGGCAAATACAGGGGGTGACATCGCCACTTTTTGAATCACGCTCGACCATGGGAGTTGGGCTGAACTGACGGCTGTCACGGCCCACATATTGCCAAAGATAGAGCCACCGACATACAAAGCCACCATCGCTGCACTTATTTCAGGGCCGAACAGTGCTAAGGCAAAAGGAAAACCCAGCCAAGCCAAGTTCAAATAACTGACACACAAGGCACGTAAACTATCTTTTAACAGCCAGCGAAATAAATAAAACATCAGCACGGCAACACTAAAGCTAAAAAGCATGAGTGCTAAACTGCCTGCTTGATAGAACACCATGTTGTAGATGATCACGGCTGGAATAAAACAGCGTGCAAGTAAGCTAGAGAAAATCGATTTGAGCGATGATGTTCCTGATAATGATGCCAATCCGAGACCACTTAAAAAACCCAATATCGGAAGAAGAAACGCCACTACACCACCCTCACTGCTCAATCTATGCATAGTAACACTGAACATAAGCTTCGCGGCTGTCTTTAAACTGCAACATCTTGGTCACTTCACTGTCATCTACAACTGCTGAAATGTTGTGCAGACCAACAAGAGGATAACAAGATGGCTGGACTATCGATTTGGCATGTACTGATTTTTGCAATTGTGGTGATTTTACTCTTTGGTACCTCTAAGCTAAAAAACTTGGGCAAAGATGTCGGCGGCGCGGTCAAAGATTTCAAAAAGTCGATGCGTGATGAAGACGCAGCAAATACACAGCTTAATGAGCCTCGCACGCTAGAGCATGAAGCTCAAAATAAAACCAATTCCTCAGTTCAAAGCTAAGGAGTTGTCATAATGCTTAATATTGGTATTAGCGAATTACTGGTGTTCAGCATTATTGCGCTGATCGTACTCGGCCCGGAAAAACTGCCTGAAGGTATCCGCTTTGCAGGCAAATGGTACGGGAAAGTTAAACGACTGATCAGTAACGTGCAAACAGATATTGACCGTGAACTTCGCATGTCCGAACTTCGTGAAGAAATGCAAAAAGAAATGCAACGTATTCAACAGCTCGAAGCGCATATGCAGGCGCAGATGAATGAATTGCAACAAACGCAACATCCCATAGAACAGACTGCGCAAAAACAACAAGAAGCAGTCCTACCTGACAATAAAAATTTATCCCCACGTTATCAATACATCGAACGTGGTCAGAGCACGATCTTTGCCATGGTTACACCCCAAATGAAAATAAAGCACGAAATTAAAACAGATCAATCTGCTGCATTAAGCTCGACCGAAGCATTAGCAGAATATCAGGTGGCCGTATGACAGATCTTTCACTGAATAATTCACAGAACACTGTGCCTGATTTGGAAGAAATGCCGATCACCAAACATTTGGTGATTTTGCGTCGGCATTTGATCAAAATTACAGGGCTCATTTTGATTCTGTTCTTTTGTTTATTGCCCTTTGCCAATCAAAGCTATCAATTGATGTCAGAGCCTCTGCGTGCGCAGTTGCCGATGACCTCATCCATGATCGCAACGGATGTGACCGCCACCTTTATGGCGCCGTTCAAGTTGAATTTCTTTGTCGCGCTTATGCTCGCGATGCCTTTCGTGATTTATCAACTTTGGGCCTTCATCAAACCTGCACTGTATGAAAAAGAGCGGCATTTGGCGATGCCCTTATTATTCGGCAGTATCGTCCTCTTCTATGTCGGAATTGCCTTTGCCTATTGGGTTGCTCTGCCCTCCATCCTACATTTTTTTATGAGTGTTTCCCCTGAAACAGTCGCCCCGATGACGGATATCAATAGTTATTTAAGTTTCTGCTTAAAGCTTTTTTTGGTGTTTGGGCTGACCTTTGAAATTCCCATCATCACGCTAATTTTGATTTTGATCGGGGTGGTGTCTACTCAAACCTTGGTGGAGAAGCGTCGTTTTATTATCGTCGGCTGTTTTTTTGTCGCCATGTTTGCCACGCCACCCGATGCGCTTTCGATGATCATGCTGGCCATTCCCATGTGGATGCTCTTTGAGCTGGGTTTGTTCTTTGGCAAGCTGATTGAAAAACGACGTACATCTGTAACTTAAACAAACTGATGTTTCGACAATTTTGGTGAGTTTTACACCTAAGAGGCTGAGATAGCCTCTTTTTTTATGCGCCCATTTAATGTTTTGCAATTTTCATGCAGCGAAATCTAAACGCCTATTTCATCAGTTTGCAACATTAGCTTCAAAGCATTGTCATATTTTATCTATAGTTTTATGTGATCAACTTTTACCCAGCACACCTTTGCCAGGATTTAAATTCATGACAAACATGCCATATAACGAAGATCAAGAACTTGATAACAACACTTCGGATAACCTTCATTTTCGTGACATTTTAGAACAGCGCATCAGCCGTCGTAGCTTGATTACCAAGACTGCGAGTGGTGCCGTCGCACTTGCATTGGCATCTTCATTAACGGGGTGTAATGATGACAATGACTCAGGTTCAAATAGCAATACCAAACCACCTGTCACTGATCCAAATCAAAAACCGACCAAGTTCAATTTCACACCGGTGAAAAAAAATTTAGACGATATTGTGACTGTTCCTGAAGGCTATCAAGCGCATGTGCTATATGCGATGGGTGACTCGATTAACCCTGCATACCCAGCGTGGGATGATAACAATGTTCCTTCTGGCCCGAGCTTCCAATTCCGCTCTGGTGACTGCCATGACGGTATGAGCTTCTTTGGTTTAAATACCACCTCTGGACGTTATGATGCCAAGCAGTCTGACCAAGGTTTGTTGGTGATGAACCATGAATACATCAATCCAACCTTCTTACACCCACAAGGCCCAACCAAAGTGGATGGTCGTCGCCCTGAAGATGAAGTCATCCGTGAAGTCAATGCACACGGTGTTTCTGTGATTCAAATTGAAAAAGACAGCAAGACTCAAGCCGTTAAACTGGTACAAAATTCTCCATTTAACCGTCGTATTACCGCATCGACCGTAATGGACTTTAAAGGCCCTGTAGCAGGCTCAAGCTTAGTTTGCACGAAATTTTCAACCAATAGCCAGCAAACCCGTGGTACACACAACAACTGCGGTAATGGCTATACCCCTTGGGGCACTTACCTGACAACAGAAGAAAACTTCATTGGTTACTTCGCTCGTGCAAAAGACGATGATGCCAAACGTAGTCCTGCTGAAATTGTGGCACTCAACCGTTATGGCCTAAAAGCGGGTGCAAACTCACGCTATGGTTGGGAAACGGCGATTGGAAGTAATGAGTCACAAGATTTATATGACCGTTGGTCAGCGAATGTTACCGGTACTCAGGCAGCAGAAGATTATCGTAATGGTCCAAACACCTTTGGTTGGATTGTCGAAATCGACCCATTTGACCGTCGTGAAAACCCCGTAAAACGTACAGCACTGGGTCGCTTTGCACATGAAGACTGCCGTGCAAGTCGCTTACGTGAAGATGACAACCTTGCATTTTACATGGGTGATGACTCACGCGGTGAATACATCTATAAATTTGTATCCGACCAAAAATGGAGTAAAAAAGATGTCAACGGTGGCTATGCTGCAGGTGACAAATACATGAACAACGGTAAGTTATACGTTGCCAAATTTAACAATGACGGCAAAGGTCAATGGATTGAATTGAGCTATAACGTCAATGGTTTAAACCAAAGTAACAGCGTTTATCCGTTTAGCTCACAAGCAGATGTGCTAACCTTCGCACGTCTTGCCGCAGATGCTGTCGGTGCTACCAAAATGGACCGTCCTGAATGGGTCGCTGTGCATCCAGACAATGGTGAAGTCTATGTGACCCTCACCAATAACTCGAACCGTGGTACGACGCATGCACTAGATGCTGCCAACCCACGTAACTACACCGACCCTGAAGGTGGTAAAGGCAACGTCAACGGTCATATTATCCGTTTCCGTGAAGATGGTGATACAACCACAGCACTCAGCTTTACTTGGGATATCTACCTGTTTGGTGCTGAAGCAAAAATGGCGAGCAACATTAATTTATCTGGTTTAAATGACAACAATGACTTGTCATCACCCGATGGGATGTGGTTCGACCCACGTGGTGTGTTATGGATTCAAACCGATGACGGTGCTTATACCGATACCACCAACTGTATGATGCTTGCTGCGCTTCCGGGTCAAGTCGGTGACGGTACGAAAGCCACGACCTCATCGGGTCAAGAAACCATTGTGGGGGCAAAACTGAATGACGAAAACTTACGTCGCTTCCTGACTGGACCAAAAGAGTGTGAAATCACAGGTGTGACGATGACACCTGACTACAAAGCGATTTTTATCAATGTGCAACATCCCGGTGAAGATTCAGCATCCTATTCTGAACCGACCAGCCACTGGCCTGCATCACAAACCAATGCAGCAGCGACTTCACGTCCACGTTCTGCAACCGTTGTCATCACCCGTAAAGATGGTGGTGTGATTGCTGGCGAAGCGGTAGAACAAGCTCAGCCAACACAAAAAACCGCATAAAACACCTTTAAAAAATAAGCCGACGAATCGTCGGCTTATTTTATACCTTTAAATGCACTTCTATCTGGGTGATCTGTCCTTGTTGCTCACCGTGTTGCTGTTTTTCTTGCCAATGCCACTGTGAATCCCGCATACACAATAAATTTGAACAGCGGGTGCCATACACCGGACTTTGAATAAAGGTTGAAGACAGCAAATGTTCCATTTCCGCCTGAATCCCAGTATTGGGTAACAATGCTGGAATGATTTTACGTTCATCTTCCAAAATATCCCACGCAGCGGCGTCTATGTCCGCCTGTGGTTGCTGGCTTTGTAGCATCGGTAAAAATTCTTGCGTGAAGCGTTTGCGTAAATGTCGGGTCTTTTCCCAATGTTCAGTCATTAAACCATTGGATGTGACATACACCCCTTTGGCTAAGACTTGTGGTGCTTCACCGCGATTACTCATATAAACGGCTTGAGTGGCATCGCCAACGAATAAATTAAAGCCGGCATAATTACATTGGATTTGTTCAAGTGCATGCGCAAAACGAATGGGCGTTTGCTCAGATTCTAAAAATTGCTGAATCAAAGCGCCACGTGAAGTGGGATATGTGGTCTGATCACGACCATCACGAAAATTGGTCACAATCGCCCAACGCCCTTGAGCGGTTATCCCCATCCATGTTCCACCAGACTGTAAGTCTTGCCCTGCAATAATCGGACTATCTACCCATTGCTTTAGACCTGCCGTCGGTCGATGATAAAACTCATCACGATTCGAAATCAGGCAGAGTGGCATGTCATCCAAGACCTGCCAAGCAAAAGCCACAATGCACATATTCAACTCTCAATATCTTTACACATTGAATGTACAACATTTTTCAGCACATTCAGCTAAAATCTGTGCAAAACATAATGACAAGGAACAGCGATGCTGACATATCCAAATATCGACCCTGTGGCGATATCACTGGGGCCACTACAAGTTCACTGGTATGGTCTGATGTATTTATTGGCCTTTTTATTTGCATGGGGCTTGGCAAGCTACCGTGCAAAACAACGTGACGGCTGGAACGCAGAAATGGTCTCTGACCTGATTTTCTACGGTGCATTGGGTGTCGTGATTGGTGGACGCTTTGGCTACGTCTTCTTTTATGGTTTCGATCAATTCCTTGCCAACCCACTGTGGCTATTCCAAGTTTGGACAGGTGGCATGAGCTTCCATGGCGGTTTCCTTGGGGTCATGATTGCCATGTTACTGTGGTGCAAGAAATATAAAATGACCTGGTTCCAGACCCTCGACTTTATTGCACCCTGCGTTCCGACAGGCTTGATGTTTGGTCGTATTGGTAACTTTATTGGTGGCGAACTGTATGGTCGTGCAGTGACCGATCCTAATTTTGCTTTCGGCATGATCTTCCCGACCGATCCACTTCAGTTGGTGCGCCATCCGTCGCAACTCTATCAAGCCCTCTGTGAAGGTTTAATTCTGTTTATCGTGCTGTGGTGGTTTAGTTCAAAACCTCGTCCACGTTATGCCGTTTCAGCCTTGTTCCTCATCGGATATGGAATCGCACGCTTCACCGTTGAATTCTTCCGTGAGCCGGACAATGGTCAACTGTTCATCGGATGGATGAGTAAAGGTCAGTTCCTGACAGTTCCGATGATTCTGATTGGACTATGGATGATGTGGTATGCCTACCAGAAAAAAATCTATGACTGGGGTCCACAAAAAAATCATTAATATTTTATAATTGTCTTTAAGCAAGCGAGGTCTAAGCCTCGCTTTTTTATGCGCTGAAATTTATCCCTTCATACGTATTTACTGCACATGAAGTGACTGAATTAGACAACTGATCTGTGCTAAAGTTTATTCAGCTTATTTTTAAACTATCGATCCATGCTTGAATTTTGGTTTAACCCCAGCGTTTCTGTACTTAAAAAAATCTTGTTTTTTATTGCGATGGTCGTACTGACCAGTGTTCTGTATTGGATGGAACCCCTAACACTTCAAGCCATTCTAATGTTCATGGGTACAGGCGTCATTTTCCTGATTTGTCGTTATTGCAAGATTCATTTTGCAGCAAAAAACCCAACAGGTTTGCTCTATCGTTTATTGACCTGGATACCGATTGCACTGCTGTTAGCATTGGTTTTTATCAACATGAATAAGGGTGAAATTTTGATTCCGGGTGCTCAAGGCATTGGCTTTATGGCTTTGGCGATCTGCCTGCTCTCCCCCGATTTCTCTACTGAATAAAAACGAGAAAACTTCGCCCGAAGGTAAAGTTTAAATGCTGACGTTTTGGTACTCTGAGCGCTGTAACCGACAAATCAAGCTCTTCATTTGTATCAGTACCTGTGTGCTTATTTTTCTATGCGCTGAACAAAAACAACTTGATCCCCGCTTTGCGGGCATAAGTTTAGCCATTGGTTTGATGATTGATCTGCTTTATAAGCTCAGACAAGACAAACTAAAAACACTGTCTCCGTCATTAAAATGGGGTTTGGCTAGTTTGCCAATTTTATGTTTAGTGTGCTTAATTTATTTTCTACCCAATGAGCAACGCTGGATTTTAGCGCTGCAATGTATGGGCTTTGCGGCAATTGGATTATTTATCGTCTCGATCTACAGTCAGCGTGCAAAAAGGTTTGAAGACTAACCTTTTTGCAGCCATGGGCTGTTAATCCGCTAAGCGGTAATAGCTGTATTTCACATTTGGAGTTCGATAGACCGCATAACCCGCTTGACGATAATCAGACACCCAATCCTTACCTGAATATGCTGCGATATGACCATAACGGCTACTTTGATTGCGGTCGATAATATAAATATCGCCTTTCTTTGGTCGATCAAACGCTAAATTAATTTTTTGATAACCAATTTTTTGTAATGTGCTGCCCCAATCTGCTGCGGCAACGGGGTGACCGTTAAAACGTGCCCCTGCGGACTCAAGTGCTAAACGAACACTGCGGGCACATTTCTGAGTACTTCTTTGGCGGGTAATGCCTTGTAAAAATCCAGTCAAACGATCGATATCGATACGCTGACCATTGCGGGATACCACATTTTTAGTCGCTGCTTTTTGAGTGGTATTGGACTTGCCCGTATTTTTACTCGCCTGAGAACGAATTATGATATTTGCCTGAACTGGAGCATGCACTTCACTCAAGTTTACATTGTGATCATAAGCCATTCTTTAACCCACACTCCCGCCTGTATTTAGGCATTCAAAAATTTTAACGAGGGTGATAGTACCGCGTAAATTATGTTTTTTCATGTAAAAAATGTAAGATTTCTTAAACAAATCTTCACATTTAAATACGATCGTCTATTTTTAATTCAATTGGATTTATTTTTGATATCAAACTCTTAATCAAAAATAGCAGCCCAAAACCACCTCTTTAAAATGAGAAAAATCACGTGTATTTTTTTAATCAAACTTATCTGTATTTTTTTCAACGCTGCGAATGTAACATCGCTCAATATATAAACAATAGAGCTTAAGTTTTCTAATTTCATTCTTGATTTAACAGACATATTGTCTCGTTAACACTTGATGTAATTGTTATAAATAGGCGTCTTCAGCCCAGACAACTCAGCGCTTGTTGCCTGCAAAATTTGGTCATCACCCAATAAACACCGTATGTTTTGGATTTTTTAAACCTGACTATATTCAAGCGCCCATCACAGTTCCTTCCACACGCAAAACAAGCTAATATGTGCCACAAGAAATTTAGCAAATTATGAGAGAGACATGCGCCAGTATTTAGACCTTTTACAACACATTCTCGACAACGGCGGCGACAAGGGCGACCGTACGGGTACGGGAACACGTTCTGTATTTGGTCATCAAATGCGCTTCGATCTTTCTCAAGGTTTCCCTTTACTCACCACCAAGAAAGTTCATTTCCGCTCTATCGTGATTGAACTGTTGTGGTTCCTTAAAGGCGATACCAATGTTCAATATTTGCAAGACAACAAAGTCTCGATTTGGGATGAATGGTCTACAGCAGAACAAACTGCGCGTTTTGGTCGTCCTGCTGGCGAATTAGGTCCTGTTTACGGTCATCAATGGCGTAATTTCGGTGCAACCAAAAAAGCCGATGGCCTATATGAACAAGATGGTTTTGACCAAATTAAATGGTTGGTCAATGAAATCAAAACCAATCCTAACTCTCGTCGTCTAATCGTGTCGGGTTGGAACCCAAATGAGGCAGGTAATGTTGCATTGCCACCATGCCATACCTTGTTCCAATTTTTTGTCCAAAACGGAAAATTATCCTGCCAATTATATCAACGCAGTGCTGACGTTTTTTTTTTATACCCCCATATTAATAATGCACAGTATGCTGAACTAGTTGCTTAAAATAAGATTCATACAAGAATTACCAAATCCCAAATAAAACTAAAATAAAATGCCAGTATCCCTTCAATAACTTTTAACCTTTCAATTTTATATCCCTAAATAGTCAGAGATTATTGCTATAGTTCCATAAATATTTATTAATTATTTACATCAAAAAATTTATTAAAAAATTAAAAAAATGTCTTTTAAAATTCAAATTAATTTCAATAAGTTATTAATTATAAATATAATTATTTTAAAATCATTTAAATAAAAATACCTTGATAAGAAAAAAAAACAGCATTAAGTTAGATTTATTATCCATAAAAGTTCAATAAAAATTTGAATTTAACTTCTTATTTTCAAATGGAGGAATGACTATTTATGACCGTCCAAATTTGCATAGAAACCAAACTAGACCTGTCTAAATCACCTCTCAATAAGAAGGATAAATTAGATTTTTTAGCGAAAGAGGTACACGTGAATGGGGTGGGTGTCTTTGATGATAATGGTCGATTTTTACCTATTATTTCTCAATATCTATCTTACCAATCAAAGCATGAAAAACTTGCGACCGAGTCCATACCCACTTACGGCAAAAATCTAACTTACTTTTTGAACTATATGCGAACCCGTCCTGAATTTGATGATGATGTAAGTGATGAGGCATTTCTTACAGTACCAACATACGTAATAGAAGAATACATAACATTTTTAGAGGGGAATCAAAATTTAAAATCAACTACCGTCAGGAATCGTGATGCATGTTTATTTTTTTTCATGAAATATCTAACCACTCCAGGAGAGGATCAAACACAAATACGTAAAAATAACCCTTATAGCGACGGATATTTATCAAAAACACCAAAAAATAATCCTATGCCACCCTGTAATCCAGATGATCTTATTGTATTACTTGAATCAACAGGTTCTGAACGTGAAAGAGTTGTACTCCAATTTTTATATGATTCAGGTCTACGTCGTTCCGAACTTCCACGAGTTACTGTTGAACATATTAAAAATGCTATTTATTTTAATAGTACACAATTTATTTCATACACCTCAGACAAACCAATTTGTCCAAGTTATGTTCCATTGGAAGTTTTAGGTAGCAAAGGACGCAGAAATGAAATTAACCCTCGTTGGACTTTAATAAGCTCTGCAACAATCCAGCGTATCCTGAAATATCACGCTTCCCCACTCTATAAAAAATATGCAAGGAAGTATGCTACTCAAGCTGTAACTCCAGCTTTCCTCACTGCTCAGGGTACTGCTTATACAGCATCGAGCATCAGTAAATTGTTAGAACGTTTAAGTAAGCGCGCTATTAAGAAAGGTCGGCTTAAAAAACAAATCTCTCCGCATAAACTAAGACATGGTAGTGCTTATGCCCTATTACAATCAGAAGATTTAGGAATGGATTATCTTGACCGACTTGTAATTTTGCAAAAAAATTTGGGACATAGCCAACTAAATACTACTGAAATGTACACAAAAATCCCCCATGAAATTTACAGCACAATGTGTAACGAAGAAGGTGAGTTAGTCACAAAAGCTGAAAAAATGAAACGTATATATGAAACCACACAGTTAAAAATCAATATTACAGACAGAAAATGAAAACTAATGAACAAAAAAAAATCGGAGATGTTGAATCTACTATCGCAGAATGGGTATCAAGTGTTATCCAAAATGTAGATGCTTTGTGGCAAATACCAATTAGTCAGGCTAACACGCCTTCAAAAATAAATGTCGATGTTAACTATCTTGTATGTACTTTAGGCATTTCAAAAAACTCTGCATCTAAATACAGCAAGCTTACATATTCCATTATTAATAAAATGATTGAAGAAGAAATTTTGCTAATACCCGATGGTAGTTATGCATTAGCTGAAATAAACGCCAGGAGAAAACTCCTTAATTGGTATCGAGGGCTATCTCTAGAAAATAAAAAGCAACTGCCTATTTTTGGTAATAAGATTTCACTTGGGAAAATGCCTAAAGAGCAATGTCCTATAACTAAATATCATTTAAAGTTTAGCACTGTTAAGGCTGCTTGGAATTACATTCATCAAGACCTTAAAGAAAAAGGGATAGTAGATGCTAATTATAAGACTGTTGCCGAACGAAATCATGAAAGGCAAATTTTTCAGGGTACATCTAAGGAAACCTTTAAAGGTCATTTCAATAGATTAGCTACTCTTAAACTTACTAATATTATTGACTTTCACAAACCTTCTGAAGCAGAACCATATATTCAAATAGAGCAACTATTTGCCTCACAATCTAAAACAGTGTCTTCTGAATCAGCAAAAGAAAACTATCAAGGTGCATGCAAGGAATTTATCAAATTTCTTTCAAATCTTTATGGAAATACACCTTTAATAATTGTAGAGACTTTCGATGAACATCTTCTATCTAAATTTAGAAAATACCTAGAAGATAAAATAATAAACGCAGATATTTCCAGCTCTCATGCACAGACTCTTTTAAGTGCTGTACGGAAATCATTAAAAAGGCTCACTCAAATACAAGATATAGAATATAATTTTTTCAATGCAGTTGGCTTCGATGTATATAGACAAACAGATGTAAAGAAACCATTTAATCAAAATGAACGCCTGCAAATATTAGAAGCAATCGACAAAGGTATTACTGAGTCTAGATCGATCCTAAAACCCTATAGAATTACTGGTATTGGTAAGAATCCTCTCGATCAATATGGATATCGAATTAAAGGATTATCAACTCTTAATAATGCTCGTTGGATATTTGAAAACCTACTTAATTGTGAACCTATTTTTTACAACACAGCCAAAACACGAATTCAAAAATCTTTTCTTAAAATTATTCAGGATTCAGGAAAAAAACTAGACAATATATATAGAGAGTGGGGAGTCATATCTATGATTGGAATAGATGTCCTATTACCCTACTTATTAAAATTAGCCCAAGTCACAGGTATAAATACTGAGTCTTTACTCGCTCTTGATATAGATGACTTTACACTTAAGCATCCAGCTACAGGTAGACCTTGTCTTAGATATTGGAAAGAAAGATCAGACGGAAAAAAAGACTATCATCTTGATTTAATTAAAGCCAAAATCACTTGGCTAACTCCAAGTCAAAAAGAGTCTGTAAAAAATATTTTTGATGAGGTGATTAGACTGACAAGTAACATTCGGGAAAATATTACAAGTGACACAGTCAAAAATAGGTTATTTATCTATCAATCAAATAGCAAAAAATCACACCAAAGAGTAGCTCCTTTCTTAGGACTTAATGGAAGAAATTACAAAGCTTTAGGAATCAGCATTACTCGATTTGTTAATAAATATCAGTTAAAAGGTGATCAAGACCGCCCACTAATTCTAACAATAAGTAGATTTAGACCAACTTTAGTCAGCGAATTGATTAAAGCTGATGTAAGTATGAGAGAAATTCAAGTAGTATTAGGACACTCATCTATACAAACCACTCTGAGTTATATTGACTCTTTAGACTTTAATAATATAAGTCGAGCACAGCTAGATAAAAAACTGACAGAAATACATTGCTCAACTTTGGAAGCTAAACCCCAAGAGAATCCCAAAAAGATAGAAGTTAAAAATAAGGATGAACCAGCAGTAACTTTTATAACACCTTTAGCGGCGTGCAGAAATATTTTTGATCCACCTGAATTTGTAAAAAAATTGGCCTCTTATATCCAAGGAACTCCGTGTTCACAATATAATAAATGCTTACGTTGTGACAATGTTGTGCTTGCAGTTCATCACCTTCCTCAAATTTTTGCAATGCAGCGTGATTACAAAG
Organism: Acinetobacter sp. YH12144; assembly: GCF_013418345.1. Lineage (NCBI taxonomy): Bacteria > Pseudomonadati > Pseudomonadota > Gammaproteobacteria > Moraxellales > Moraxellaceae > Acinetobacter > Acinetobacter sp. YH12144. The sequence goes on from NZ_VPCD01000019.1 coordinate 74,326, forward strand.
CTCGTTTAGAAAACACCCAAATTATTGACACTCCCTACGGGCATATTCTTCGAGAAAATCTAGAACTCATGAATCAGATTACAGCCCCCAACTTATCTAATTTTTCCCCATTGGAGCTTGAAAACGCAAGAATTGCATCTGAATACATTGAGAACACTGTATTGATAGATGGAGTAATTTAATGAATATAGAAACTCAGCTAAATATACTGAAAAATTTTGCAGAACATCATCACAACCTGATAAATAGTCCAAGTGTAGGAAACAATCTAGAACAATGCCTACAAAAAAAATATATCGAATCTAATATATACATAAATCAGTTTATGGAAAGATCCATTTCGAAAATATCTAAATTTTCCGATTCTACTTGGGATTTTAATTCTGATTACCCAAATGCCGCACGAAATGTCCAAGGGGCAAAATTACGCATAAACTTTTCAAAATATAATGATATTCCTAGATTTATTTTAACCGAAATAAAAGTCATATTTGAGCTCGCTTTACTCAACAACACTATATTTTGGCCCCAATATAATAAGAAAACATCAGGGAAAAAAAAATATGCAAAAGGTGTCCTAAAAGCCAACACATTAATTCCCATTTTTGAAAATGGTTTAACATTTATTAATGAAATATTTAAACAATTAAATTTAGAGTTTGGTTTTGAATATGTTCAAACAAAGTTTAAAACCCTAACAGCCCTCTCTCCAGCATATTACCATAAAGCGGCTAAAAACTATGAACGCATAAAAAACACTGAATTAGATAGATTTTTTGAATATTTACGAAACCCTAGCTCTATCAAATATGTATTTAATAAACCCATTGCCTATGTCGACTTAAATAATTTATGTTGGAAAAACCCTCCTAATACTCATAAAATTCAAAAAAAACAGGTGCTCCCAGATAATATATTTGAATATTTATCTAAGATGGCATCTTTCATCGTAGTCGACTTTTTAAATGCTATCGGGGATAAGTCAAAAATATCAGATATCAACTCTTTAGAACGTTTTGAAGCCAGTAAATATTCATCTTGGGCAAATAATGAGAGAGTTAATCATGAAATTCTTAACGCCTATATTGCAATGCGATTAAGGACCAAAGGGTACTCTTCAAGTTGTGTATTAGGATTAATTAAACCCTCTGACTGGATGATAAATAAAAATGGTTTGGCAGGTGGACTTACTCTACGAAAAGCCTTAAAGAGTCGCAAATACGAATTAAATAAACTTCGTGAATATTTCAATCTAGTGGCATATTCATGTCTATACTTGGTTGGTCAATATACAGGTATGAGACCATCTGAATTAGCAGAAATAAAAGTAAAAGATTGTTCATGCTTAGTACAAGATGATGGTGTTTGGTTAATTGAAAGTACTATTAAAAAACATCAACAAGAGATTAATACTGGTTTATTTGATGATCGTTGGGTAGCTATTCCAATCGTTAGAGACACTATATTAGCAGCATCTTATATCGCAAAAATCAAATCATCCCCATATCTCGTTTCTAATATGAATACTGTTCATCCTACTGGCTCAGAAAAATCTATGAGTAGTAATGGGATTAGTTATCAAATCAACGCGTTGATTAGCCAACTTTTGGGGGAATACATTGCTAATCAGATTAGTTTTAACTCCTATATGCTACGACATACTCTAACCTACCAACTATTTAGAGCCGAAGTTGGCCTACCTTTAATTTCATTTCAGCTAAAACACTTCGTGGCAGAAATTGGTAAATTTGTCTCCAAAGGTGCTACTACGTCAGTTACGTTAGGCTATGGTGAAATTGGTGAAATACTTTCAAAGGATGGTAATAGAAACAGCAAAAATTCATTGAGACATGCAGCTGAATTAGAAGCTATAAAAAATGTTTTCAATCACAATGGAACATTTTATGGAGGTAAAGCAAATGAACATAAAAAAAATTTGATCACTCTGTTTCAAGGATATATGGTAAATGGTTATACCGAAGAAGAAGTATATGAAGCACTAGCTGACCAAGGTGCTGCCGTTACTAATATTGGAAATGGTTTATGTTATGGAAATAAACAGGACGATACCGATCCAGCTTTACCATGTATTGGCTCCCTACGCTGTAACCCTATTCGATGCAAACACGCTATTGTTACTCTAAAACATGCTCCTAAATGGCGTGAAATCTATATTGTGAATAAAGCAAATCTCAATAAACCAGGATATGAGCATCTTCGTGAACAAATGTTAGCTACTATGAATGAAGCAGTAATGGTTTTAGAAAATCTTGGCGAAAAGGTTGAACTATGAAGAATCAAGCTTACGACCTTAAAAACACAGAGAATTATGAAGCAAATACCTTGAAAATTAACAATGCACTACTTCAAATTGAGCACAATCCAAAACTAAAAGCAACTATTGCACAATTATGTAAACTTACAGGAATTCATCGGAATACTATTAGAAACCGATTCGAACCTATCGAGAAACTTAAAGAAATTAAAGAGGCACGAATAAAGAAAGCAAAACAGAAAAAAGAAAAACTGGCTTTAAATAGTGCTGAGAATGAAATGTCACCAGAGAAGTTGTTAATACAAGCAAGAGCTGAACTTATCTACTGGTTTAATGAATATCAGAATATGAAAAATCAATGTTATCATTTCGAGCTTCAGTATAAAGAAATGAAACAATCCAAAGATTATTATAAAAAATTATACAAAACCGATCAAAATTTACTCTTAGAGGCTGAAAAAGAAATTAAGAAATTAAAAGAATTATTAAAATTTGAGGGTATTTATATCAGTCCTCTAAAACATTAATATGAAAATAAGATTTTCTGTTGAGATAAAGTTTTTAAACTTTTGCCCAACAGAAATATTTTTATCTTCAAATAAACTTATTTAGACTGAAAACGGATAAGCAATAGGTTCATGATATTGATAACCTTCAACTTCAAAGTCATCTAATGTCACCCATGTTTCAATATCTTCAAGCGTTTTAATTTCAGGGTTGATATGGAGTTTTGGCGCAGGATAAGGTTCACGTTTAAGCTGAACATCACGCATGAGTTCTAACTGATCCTCATAAATATGCGCATTCACAATCTTGTGATAAGCCTTTCCAGCCTTATGTCCTGTAATTTGAGCCATCAGAGCTAACAGAGTAAAAACCTGAATTTGGTTAAAATTTTGGCCCAAAGGTACATCACACGAACGTTGTGATGATGTTAAGTAAAGTGTATCCCCTACCAAAGAGAAGGTATGAGTATGCATACAAGGTCGTAGGCAACCCATATCAAACTCCCCTGGGTTATAGAAAGTCAGAATTTCACCACGATCATCAATACCTTTTCGTAAGTCATCATAGATCTTACGAAGCTGGTCAAACTCTTTACCTTCAGAGTTACGCCAATGGCGCCCTTGGACTCCGTATACTCGCCCCATATCATCTTCACCTTTACGATAAGGGTTAGCTAACCAAGCTCCATTTTCGTTAGCATTTGCATTCCAAGTATTACAGCCAATGGCTCGGAACTGAGCAGCATTGTCATATCCACGCAAGTAGCCTAATAGCTCAGCAATAGCTGCCTTCCAGTAACTTTTTCGGGTCGTAACTAAGGGGAATTCATTCGCCCCTACGTGGTACTCTAAATCAGCATTAATAACGGTTAAACAACGCTTTCCAGTTCGCTCATTTTCAACCCATACGCCTTCATCAACTATGCGTTGACACAAATCTAGATATTGCTTCATTTAACTACCTTAGCTCTATAGACAAAAATCGATCTGATAACTATTAGGTTAACTACCCTTCTCAGATAGACATAGCTCAATTTCTACTCTGAGATTACTTGCCGACCTAAACTAACTTTCAAATCCAAGTCATCCAAAATATTTACACTGTATTATAGAGTTTCGAGACTCAATTGCACAAATGAGTAGATTGAGCTGTTGTGCTAAATAACTAATACCGACAATACATAAACCTAAAAAATTCTCTGTACACGACAAATTTCACAGAACCCTTATCCTATCAGGATTCTGCTTTCTTAAAATTGCCAAAATTTCCTTAAACTCTTCTTTTTTCCCAAAACCAATTAAACGCTGAATCGCCATTTGAA